>JAYUSJ010000274.1:0-42659 GCA_043755735.1 Verrucomicrobiaceae bacterium
GCGATATCGCGGGGGTCATCTCCGAGCTCGTGCGCAAGCATGGTGCGGGTGATGCGGAAGAGTTTGCGCGGGCAGCTCATTCGCTCGTGGGGTTCGTGGGGCTGGTCGGTTCCCAAAGCATTGTTAAAATGGCTCGAAGCATGGAGGAATCCGCATTGAAGGGCGGCTGCGGCCCATGCGCGCAGATGCTCAAATCGCTGTGTGAAAGCGTGGACCGCCTGTTACCCAAGGTTAAAGAAGCAATCGCCGGATTGAAAGAGGAGGCAGCGGCTCATGCGACGTGATGCACCTTCCACCGATCATCGAGGGAGATGGGAACTCCGGGAAACTCTGCCATTTGATTGGGCGTGCGTTCGGTTGAAGGCTCGTTACGTTCCACGAGGTCAACTCCAAGACAAATGAAGATTTTTTCCGTAGGCACCACCCTTTGCATCACTGATGTGAACGAACTAAGCGCGACCACAGCTCCCGCCCTGCGAGACAATTTCCGCGCGGCGTTAAAGCCCGACACTGCCGCAGTCGAGATAGAGATGTCGGATACGAGATTCCTGGATTCCAGCGGGCTCGGGGCGCTCATTTCGATCCAGAAAAGCATGGCAAGCCGACAGGGCAGCGTTTGCGTGCTCAATCCCACCAGCACCGTCGTAAAGGTTCTGGAGTTGACGCGCCTCCACAGGGTGATCGAGGTCGTCCGGAGGTAGAAGGAGCGAATGAACGAGAACCTGAGCGCCTTTGTGGCGGACAACGGAACAACATTGAGGGTCAAGTCCCTCTGCGCTCTTCAGTCTGTGCGGGAGGCCGGCATCGAAGTGCGGAAGTTTCTCTCCGGGCAGGGAATCGGCGAGGCCGCCCTGGACGAGTGGGAATTGGTCATCATGGAGGCCGCCAATAATGCGGTAAATTACGCTTCAGAGGCGGTGCGTCACCTGCCGATTACGATCGATGTAACGGTGGGTAGGGAATCGGTCGAGGCGAGAATAAGCGACCATACGGCCGGATTTGAATTTCCCGATGAAGTATCCCTGCCCGATCCTGAGAGCGAGGGCGGTCGGGGATTGTATTTGATCCGCACACTCACGAATTCCGTCGATTACTTGAAGGGGAAAAACGGCAACGTCCTCGTCCTGACAAAGAACCGCGAAAAGGTTTTCGGCAGACGTCAGGCGGCGACCGTCGTGGAATTGGAGTCAGAGCTCAATTTGCTCACCGAGGAACTTGCTGCGAGCTACGAGAGCCTCTCCGCGATTTTTAGTTTCACTTCCACGTTTTCCAACGCGGAAGACCCGCTGGCTCTTGTGGACCCGTGGATGAAAGAGCTTGCCCGCATTACTTCAGCCGATTGGTACGCGTTCTTTATCGCGTCCCCGGATGGGCGGACGCTGACGAGGGCGACCAGCAGCGGCCCGGAAGCGCCCGCCCGGATTAACGTGCCGCCCCGTGGACAGCCTGCGCCCGATAGCTGCGCGGTTGGTCTGGCGGTTTGGTCCCGGCAGGATGTGTGGCTGGATGCAAACGCCCAGTTCGACGACGATGATGTGATGGCCCCTTTGGCCCGGCAGAGCAGCGGAATTCTGCACAGCGTTTTCATCGGTGCGGCGCTAGTCGGCTTTGTCGCGCTTGGCCGCCGTGTGGAGACGGATGCGTTTACCGCCGGGCAGGTGAATGTCATTCACACGTTCGCAGATTTCTTGGGAACCCAGATTCGGCATGCGCAAGTCCTTCGGGAAAGCCTCATGAACCAGGTGATGCGGCGCGATCTCGAGATTGCCGCAAGTATCCAGCAATCACTGCTTCCATCTGTGCTTCCCAACTCCCGGGAGCTCCATATTTTCGGCAGCGCAACCAGCGCACGCGAGGTCGGTGGCGACTTTTTTGATGTGATCGGGTTTGGCGATGGCAGCGTTCTCGTCGTCATTGCGGACGTCATGGGGAAAGGCGTGCCTGCTGCGTTGTTCGCGGCGATCCTTCGGGCACTGGTCCGCTCCCGGCGTGACATTGCAAAACAGCCGGGCGTGCTTTTGGAGTGGGTGGCAGCGACGCTTTTCCCGGATTTTGATCGCGTGGAAATGTTCGCGACGATGCAACTTGCTTACTTCGATGTGCCGGCCCGCCGCGTCCATGTTGCCGGGGCAGGACACTGCCCGCTGATTATTGCCTCGCCCGCCGGCGCGATCATCGAGCTCCCGTCCCAAGGTGTTCCAATCGGCATTGAGTTTAGTTCCCGGTATCCCGAAACCGTTCAGGCCGTCGAACCGGGGAGTCGCATCATTCTATTTACGGACGGCGTCACCGAATCCCGCAACATCGATGGCGAGGAATGGGGAATGGAAAGGCTTCGTCGGTGGCTCCTCAGTACACCGGATGCCGCCCTTTCGAAACTGGGTGAAACATTGCTGGAGGAAATCACCGTTTTCCGCGGAGCCGCCCCTGTGCCGGACGATATCACTTTTGTTCTCCTGACCACTCACGCTTGAACAAAATGCCACATCGAATCCTTCTCGTTGACGACGAATCTCACATCCTGCGCCTGACGGAACTCAGCATCCGAAAAGGGAACTATGAAATTATCTCCGCACGGAACGGGTATGAGGCGATCGAATGCGTGGCGAGGGACAAGCCCGACCTCGTGATCATGGATGTCCAGATGCCTGGAATGGACGGTCTTCAAGCGCTTCAAGTCCTGAAATCCGACCCGGCCACGGCGAATATCCCCGTCATCATCCTCACGGCCCGCGGGCATCAGTTGACGCGGCAGGAGGCGGAGGGAATCGGAGCGAGCGCATTCCTCACAAAGCCGTTCAGCCCGACGCAATTATTCGCGGAGACGCAGCGGATACTGGGGGAAGTGAAATGACGAAGTCGCGGCGGACTGGCTTGCGTTCCGTCATTCGTCATTGGCGGCCTTTCTGGGTTGCTTTGCATAGCCGCCATCGGTAACGGGCAACGGATGACTTTGCCCGCTCCCGGCCGGAAGCTCCTTTTCCTGCGCCGCGGACTTTTTTCATACAGCAACGTGAGCACTGCCGAGCAGCTCCAGAAGCACTTTCCCGAGTACACTCTCGAGAATGTGGACATCGGCCCGCGCTTTGATTTCGGGCGCGCGTGCCTGCTGAAAAACCCGCTCTATTTTCTGCGAAATCTGATCGAGACACGGCGGCTTTACGGGCTACTTATCCGGTCGGGGAAGCTGTCTTTACGCAACGGATTCGGACGGACGCCGGGCTACATGAAAGCGGCTCGCGCACACATCGTGGAGCGATTTTCCGGCAGGGCGGGGGAGTTTGCGTTTTCGTTTCAGACGCAGTCGCTTTTCGATGGCCATTTGCCCGGCTTGGCGCACTTCCTTTTTACCGACCACACCCACCTTGCTAATCTCGGGTATCCGAGCTTTGACCGCGAACTGCTCGCCGGGCCGGAGTGGATCGCTGCGGAGCGCGCGGTTTACCATGCGGCGACCAGGGTTTTCACGATGGCCGGACATGTGGCGCGGAGTTGTGTGAAGGACTACGGCTTGCCGGAAGAGCGGGTCGCCACGGTTCACGCCGGGAGCAATCTGAAATCGAAGCCTCTCCCGCTGGCGAACGATGAGTTTCGAAATCAGACAATCGTTTTCATCGGGATCGACTGGGAGCGAAAAGGCGGGCCGACGCTGCTGAAGACGTTTGCGACTGTGCGCGACACGCTCCCTAATGCGAAATTGATCGTCGTCGGCTGCGATCCCGGCATCGCGAGCGACGGTGTGGAATTTACAGGAAAAGTGCCGCGCGAAGCCGTGGGCGGCTATCTGGCACGGGCGACCGTCTGCTGCCTGCCGAGCCGCATCGAGCCGTTTGGCATCGCCCCGATCGAGGCGGCGCTGGGCGGCGTGCCGTCGGTGGTTTCGGATATCGGTGCGCTGCCGGAGATTATCCTGGATGGCGAAACAGGTCGCGTCGTTCCCGTGGACGATGCACCGCGACTCGCTGCGGCACTGGTCGAACTTTTGCGCGACCCTGCACTCTGCAAGCGTCTCGGAGAGGCCGGACGAGTGCATGTGACGGAGCGCTTTAACTGGGACCACGTCGGCGCGCGGCTGCGAACTCACATCCTCGCGGCCCTCGTCGAATGAGCGGAGATCGAACGAAACCCGTGCGCTTTTGTCCAAGGTTGGCGATGCGCTGGGCTTGCCTTCGTTTCGTTTAGTCTGCTTTCTACTCCGCACTTCACCGCCAATGCCGCAATTTCGCTACACCGCCAGAGACTCCAGTGGACAACTCGTCGATGGAGTCGTGACTGCCAACGACCGGGCTGGAGCGATTTCCCAAGTAGAGTCAAAGAAATACACGCCCATCAAAATCGCCGCTGCCGACAGCGCACCTGCCGCCGAGTCTTCCGCGAAAGCGCTGCCCGCGCCTGGTGGGGAAAAGACGCTGGCGAAGGTGGAACAAAAGCAGGTCGCGACGAAAAGCTCGGCTTCCTCCACCAAGGCAGGCACCGCGACATCGTCGTCGGCTCCGGTGCTGAAAGTTACGAAGATCAGCCATTCCCAGCAGTATCTTTTTTGCGAGCAACTTGCGCATTTGCTCAGCGCTGGAATGACGCTGGATGAGTCGCTCGGAGTGCTCGTAAAGCGACTGAAGCAGCCGAAACTCAAGGCTCTCTCGCAGTCGCTCCACCAGTCACTGATTGACGGGCGGAGCCTTTCGCAGGCGATGAAGGATTTCCCGAAGATCTTCAATTCGCTCTTCGTGAACATGATTTCCGCGGGCGAGGCTTCGGGTTCGCTTTCGCTCATTTTGCGCCGGCTCACGACGTATCTCGCCGACATCAAATCCCTCCGCGACCGCGTCCAGCAAGCGCTGATGTATCCCTCATTCCTCGTAGTCGCGGGCATCGGGCTGATCCTCGTCTTTATGACGACGATGGTTCCGCAGCTCACCAGTTTCTTCAAGGATACCGGTTCAAAACTGCCGGCCGTGACGAAGATGATCATCGACGCAAACGACATCCTCACCGGCTACTGGTGGGCGATTCTCGGGGTCTGTGCCGGTGCATACGTGCTTTTCAAAGCGGCCGTCGCCAACCCTTCCGGGCGGCTTGGATGGGACAAGTTCAAGTGGCACATCCCTGTGTTCAGCCTCATCCCGCGCTACCGTTTTTACGCGCAATTTGCCCGGACCCTTGGGACGCTCACTGAAAATGGCGTGACTCTTCTCCGTGCGTTGGAACTGCTGGAAGACGTGGCCGATAATGAATTCGTGCGTCTCCGGATGGTCGATCTCCGCGCCGCCGTGGTTGATGGCGCGACGCTCTCCGGCGCGGCGGCTCCGCAGAATATCTTCCCTGAAATGTTCGTGGATATGATGGGCGTCGGCGAGCAGACGGGCAAATTCTCCGACACGATGAATCTCATCGCCGACGTGTATGAGCGCGAGCTCGACAAGCAGGTGCAGGTGGTCAGCACGCTCATCCCGCCGATGGTGATGGTCGTCATCGCCGCGGTCATCGGTATCGTGATTTACGGAATTCTGGTCGCCGTCTTCAGCCTCACCCAGGGGATTCATCGATGATTCCGGTCCTTGCAAATGTGCCGGCCATCATCATAGGGTAGTCGTCCATGGTCCGCACCGTCATTGCCGCATTACTCATCGCCTGCTCCAGCGCATTCGCGCAGGATGCAGTCGAGCAGCCTGCGCCTTTCACAGCGTGGCTGGATTTCAACGTTTTAGGCCGCGCGAATGCCCCGCAGCCTTCGTTGCCGATTTGGTTTGAGTCTTTCCAAAGTGATCTCATTCCCGCGACTCTCACGGCACCGCCGCACACGGTTTTTCGTCTGCGGATGCGTCGCATGGCGTCACTCCATCGCGATCTACTGCTGCGCGTATATTTCGATGACCTTCCGGACATGCAGCCCGTGATCAGCGCATGGACGGAAACCGGTCGCGAGCGTTTTCATAGCGAGGTGCTCGGAACGGGCATCGGTCTTCCCAGTCAGGATTCTGTCGTGATTCCGGTCGAAGATACCGACTATATCGACATCAAAGTCCCCGGCGACGGCACCAATGTCCGTGGTGCATTCCTCAGTTCTCTGCGGATTGCGGAAGTGAAACAGTCGTTCGATTTTGGCTCTCCTGCGTTGCTGAACGACCCTTTTGGAAATCATCCCGGTGCCAGGCCGCCGGTGGATGACACCCGGATTTTTGGCCGCACCCGCGCGACGATCGATGAGGAAATCGTCCGGCTCGATCCGCGTGGCGATACAGCCGCCGAGTGGACGCTGGAACTCGCATCGCAACCCCTTGCCGCAGTGATTTCGTTTGAGATTCTCAACGGCGATCTGACCGCGCCGCCGCTCGTCTCCGTGAACGGAGGAAAACCTGTCGCCGCAAGCGTGCAATGGCCCGATCTCGCCGACCCTGGCTTTCGCGGAGAATCCCGTTCGCTGGAGCCCGGTATGCGCTTTCAATATACGGGCTGGCTGCGTGCGCAAGTGGCTGTGCCGGGCTTCCAAATGCAGGCGGGATTGAACAGATTCTCGATCACATTGTCGGATGAAAGTGGCTCCATTGCGGTCCGGAACGTGGAGTTGCAGCTCAAGCAAAACTGGAAACACTTCGATTATATTCTCACTCCCGTAAAACCATGAAACCAATTAACACACTTCGCCGCAACGCCATCGCAGCGTTCACCCTTCTCGAAATCATGCTCGTCGTCATGATCATCGCACTCCTCGCGGGCTCGGCGATTTATCTCATGCGCGGCAATGTCGATGTGGCCAAGGAAACCCGCGTCCGCTCCGACGTGCAAAACATTCTCACGCAGGTCCAGCTTTACGAGACGCTCAATGGCGGCCGCCTCCCGACCAGCGAAGAGGGGCTTAAAGCATTAGTCACCCCGAAGCGCGGACGGCAGCTCATGCCCGAAGTGCCAAAGGATCCGTGGGGAACAGAATACCAGTTCCGCAACCCCGGCACGAAGAGCAAGCAAGGCTACGACGTCTTCTCCGCAGGCCGCGACTACAAGCCCGGCACCGACGACGATATCGGCAACTGGGAGTAGTGGACCGTCGTGACGAATGACGGGCGACGAATGACGAATGACGAATGACGAAGTCGCAAGCGTGCGGAATCAACTCGCTTGCGTTTCGTCATTCGTCATTCGCCCCACCCGCGCGAAACCGTCCGCGTTTCAACCCAGCGCGGTAATATTTATTTCCCTGAAATGGAAAATCCCGCTTGCTCCTATTTTGCCGCGCCCCGTAGCATCCGTATTTCAGCAACCAACAATCAACCACACCTCACACCTTGGACTTAAAAGATATTAAAGAGCTCGTCGCTCTCATGAGGAGAAACGACCTGTCGGTTTTCAAATTCGAGCAAGAAGGCTTCAAAATCACCCTGAAGCGTGGCTCGGAACCCGTCATCACCACCACTGCTGTTGCCGCGCCTGCGTCTTACCAGCCTGCGGCGGCACCCGTAGCAGCCATCGCGGCGCCTGCCGCCCCGGCGGTTGCCACCGAGAAGTTCAAGGAAATCACCTCGCCGATGGTCGGCACGTTCTACGCCTCACCGGCGCCGGATGCGCAGCCATTCGTGAAGGTCGGCTCTGAGGTCTCGTCGGACACCGTCGTTTGCATCATCGAAGCCATGAAGGTGATGAACGAAATCAAGGCGGAAATCGCCGGAACCATCGTCGAAGTTGTCGCAGAAATCGGGAAACCTGTGCAGTACGGACAGGTGCTCTACCGCGTTCGCGCGAAGTAAGCCATGTTTCCACAAAACCTGAGCCAGCCGCAGCGTGAGGCGATCTTCGACTTCCTGCTCCTCGGCATGTACGCGGACGGCAATCTGAAGCTCGCTGAAAACGAACAGGTTTTCTCGCTCACGGAACGACTAGGATGGGAGAGCTATCAGGACCGCTCGGAGTACTCCAAGATGGCGACGGCCCGCGTCCGCACGGCGATTGAGACAGACGCCTCGCTGTTGGTTTTTCTCACAAAGCTCTCCGCGCAACTCGGCGACGATGACGTGAAAATATTTGCGCTCGGTCTGCTGGTGAAACTGCTGGATTCCGACAAGCAGACGCTGGAATCGGAAGCCGGGCTTTACCAAAAAGCGCAGGCGATTTTCGGCGTATAACGCGGCAACCGGCCGGTCACGTGATACACGGCTTTCAACCAACCATTTTCAACTGATGTTCAACAAAGTTCTCATCGCCAACCGTGGCGAAATCGCCCTCCGCGTCATTCGCGCCTGCAAGGAGCTCGGGATCAAAACGCTCGCCGTTTATTCCGAACCGGATGTGGACAGCCTCCACGTTCAACTCGCGGATGAAGCGATTTGCATCGGCCCCGGGCCCAGTAACCAGAGCTACCTGAAGATCGACCGCATTATCTCCGCCGCAGAGGTGGGAGATTGCGACGCGATTCATCCCGGCTACGGATTCCTGAGCGAGAACGCGCATTTCGCCGACGTCTGCGCGAGCTGCAATATCAAGTTCATCGGGCCGCCATCGTCTGCCATTCGCAGCATGGGCGACAAGAACACCGCCCGAGCCACTGCAAAGCGTGCGGGAATGCCCGTCACTCCCGGAAGCGACGGCATCGTGGAGAACGAAAAGGACGCGCTCGTGATCGCCCGCAAGATCGGCTATCCCGTGATGATCAAAGCCACGGCCGGCGGCGGCGGAAGAGGAATGCGTCCCGCCCATAATGACGGTTCGCTTGTCGCGGGATTCCGCGCAGCGAGCACCGAGGCGGAAAAAGCCTTTGGCAACGGGAGCGTTTATATCGAGAAGCTCATCGAGAACCCGCACCACATCGAATTTCAGATCATGGCCGACATGCACGGCAACGTCGTGCACCTCGGCGAGCGCGATTGCTCGATGCAGCGCCGCAACCAGAAGATCATCGAAGAGACAGCCTCGCCAATCATGACTGCGGAAATCCGCCAGCGCATGGGCGACGACTGCGTGCGGCTCGCGAAGGAAGTCGGCTATGTCGGCGCAGGCACCATCGAGTGTCTGATGAACGACAGTGGCGACTACTACTTCATGGAAATGAACACCCGCATCCAGGTGGAACATTGCATCACCGAGGAAGCATACGGCGTCGATCTCGTGAAGGAGCAGATCAAAGTCGCATTCGGAGAGAAGCTTTCGCACTGGATGCACAACGCGAAACCGAAATACCACGCCATCGAGTGCCGTGTGAATGCCGAGGATCCATTCAATAATTTCCAGCCATCGCCCGGAAAAATCGACCTGTATTACGCTCCCGGTGGACGCGGCGTTCGGATCGATAGCCATGCTTACACCGGCTACGTCGTCCCGCCGTATTACGACTCGATGATTGCAAAGGTCATCGCTGTCGGCACGACGCGCGAAAACGCGATCTTCCGGATGCGCCGTGCGCTCGGGGAATACATCATTCGCGGAGTCAAGACGACCATTCCGTTTCAGCAGCGCATCATGCACGACCCCGATTTCGTCCGCGGAAAATACCACACTGGTTTCGTCGCGAAGATGTTGGAAGCCGGGATCGAGTATAAGAAGTAGAGAGCCGATTCAGGCTCTTGTGCTGTGACTTCCCGCAAGTCACACGCGGCGCGACAACCCGGCTTTATCGTCCCGCTGCGGCGATGAGTTCCGCGACGCGACGGGCTTTGCTTTCGAATGCAGATTCCCAGCCGACGCGCAGCCGGGCGCTCCAGTTTTCGGAGTTCACGCTTCCAGGGACGTTGAAACGGTCGGCGGTTCCGAGTACGTCGGTGATCATCGCGATGGCCACGGATGAATTGCTTCGGAACAGTCCGTCGAGGAGTCGCTCGTGGACTTCTTCGAAGATAAGAATTCGGGGAACGTCAAATCCCGCCCAGCCTGCGAAAGCGCGGACTTCGCGCCATGCGCGTTCATTCTCGGAGGCAAGGCGCTCAGGTTCCTCCAGTGCGGACTGGATTGTGGACATCCAGTTCTCCCACATGACGCGCAGAGGGTCGTGATCATGCGTGGCGTAAGTCGCGATGGTGCAGCGCGGATACGCCGAGCCGTCGATGAGCGGACCATCGCCTTCCTTTTCCCATTGCGGCACTTTGAAGCCTGGAATCTCAAGGCTCAGCAGACTCGGGCGGACGTATTCCGGCACAGTGCCAAGGTCCTCGCCGCAGAGCGCGCCGGGGCCGACTTCGGCTTGCAGGACGCGCAGAAACTCCTCGCCTTGCGCGCGATTGAGCGCGCGATGTTCCGGCGTGTCGTCGTCGTGCTCGTGAAAGCGCGGGAGTTCGCCGCCCGTCCGGATGCGTGCTTCCTCGGGCGAAAGGGTCGCGAATTCTGCGTTGAGCTGCGGTCGCCACGGAAAGCCGTAGATGCGGTAAAAGCCCAGGACGTGGTCGATGCGGAAAAGGTGAAATGCCTCGCCGACTTTGCGCACGCGCTGCCGCCACCACGCGAACTGATCCGCCCGATGCACGGGCCATGCGTAAAGCGGAACGCCCCAGTTTTGTCCCCAGCGCCGGACGAACTCGTCGCCCATAAATGCGGGTTCCGGCGGAGCACCACCGCTCCATTTTAGATCGAATAGCTCCGGAGCCGCCCACACATCGGCCGAGCTATAGTTCACGCCGAACGGGATATCGCCCATCAGCACGACGTCGCGATCTTCCGCATAACGCTTCACCGCACGCCACTGCTCAAAGGCCTGCCATTGGACGTAGCAGACAAAACGCAACTCGTGGTCAAACGCATCGCGGTGACCGGGTCGCAGCGAATCCATCCAACGCTCGGCATTTGCAAACGTGCGCACATCCTCCGGCCACGTATCCCAGGACTCCGTTCCGTGTCGCGCCATGAGCACGCGGAAAAGCGCATAGCCCTCCAGCCATGCCGCTTCATCCCTCGCAAAAGCTGCGAACGCTTTTGCCCGCTCGTCATTCCTTCCCCATGAACGGACGCAAAAATTCGCAAACGCCCGGCGGAGTAAATCCTGTCGGAGCGCTTTCACGGGAGCCCATTGGACCGAGCCGTGCTCGACGTTGTGATGTGCGGCGATTTCCGCGATTTCGCCCGGAGTCAGATCGGGAATGGAGTGCGGATCGATCGTGGTGGGCTCGATGGCGACGGAGCTGATCGCATTGTACGGGCTGTTGTCGCCGCCGGTTTCATTCACCGGTAAAAGCTGCACGAGCCGGAATCCGTGCGCCGCCGCCCAGTCCACAAACTCGCGCAGCGCAGCGATGTCGCCGCACCCGTAGTCAGTGGTGCTTCGCAACGCGAAAAGCGGGACGAGAACGCCCGCGTGCTTATCCGTGAGCGAGATCATCGCCCGACTAGGACCGCTTGGGCTGCGGGACGAGCACGCAAGCCATTCCTGCCGCTGCCGCCGCCTGTGCGCCGGTCGCAGTGTCTTCAAAGACGAGGCACTTTTCGGATGCGACATTGAGTCTGCGCGCTGCTTCCAAAAACGGGTCCGGATGCGGTTTGCCGCGGCTGTAGTCTTCGCTGCACACGATGGCGTCGAACAGATGCGCGATGCCGAGCGCCCGCAGCGTGTTCATCACGATCCGATGGTGCCCGCCGCTTGCCACGGCGAGCGGCTTGCGTCCGTGATACTCCCGCGCCAATGAGACGACGGGCTCGATTGCGGCGATTTCCACGCTCATTTCCAGAAAGAGGCCTTCCTTGTGTGCGACCGTTTCATCCACCGGCAGATTGTAGCCGTGGCGTTCGTTGAGAATCTCCACGACCCTTGATGTCGGCACGCCCCCGAGCTCGTAAAACATCGCCTCCGGGAAATCGTTGGCGGCTTTTCCGAGGGCGATCTGCCAGGCCTTGAAGTGGGTCGGCATTGTATCGGCGAGCGTCCCGTCGCAGTCAAAAATGAAAGCGTCAAAATCGCCGGCCGGTAACTCTAGGGGAAACGAGTGTGGATTCGTTTCTTGCATGGAAACGCAGGAACATGGCGGCCACTTCCAGAAATGCGAGCCGTAAAAAAGAAAACCACCGCCGCGTGAGCGACGGTGGTTTTCAAGAGACGTTGTGAAGCGGCTTACTTCGGTGGAAGAGGCGGCGCGCTCACGGGCGGCGTCACAGCTTCGACCGGCGGGCCTTTCGGACGCGGTGCGGCAATCGGCGGCGTGGCGATGCCTGCGGGCGGAAGTTGCGGCGGCGGAGTCGGGGCGGGAAGGTTGATGGTCACTTTTGCCTTGGAGCGAAGGTCAGCGAGCACACCGTCAATAAATCCGCGTTTGCGATCCCATCCAAGATTCTTTTTGATGAGGTCTTTCGATTCGTCAAACGTGTTCGTTTTGCCCTCTTTGCGATCCGTCACTTTGATGACGTGATAACCGAACTGGGAGCGCACCGGCTCTTTAGACAGTTCGCCTTTCTTGAGCGCGAACGCTGCTGCTGCGAATGACTCCACCATCGCCCCCTGGCGAGGGAAGAAATCAAGGTCGCCGCCGCGCTCCTTTGCTCCAGGTTCTTCGCTCAATTCTCCGGCAAGTTTTGCGAAGTCTTCGGTGGCGCCACGTTTGGAGGCGGCTTCCGCTTTCTTGAGGGCTTCGGTCACCTTCTCCGGGGCGGCATCTTCGGGAACCATAAAGAGGATATGGCTGGCGCGGACGAGCTCGGGAACCATGAACTTGTCCGGGTTCTTGTCGAAAAACTCTTTCGCTTCAGCGTCGGATACTTCCGGGGCTTTGCCTTCGAGCGCTTTGTCCATCCATTTGCGCTGCTGCATCATTTTGCGGAGCTCCCCTTTGAGTTGGACTGCGGTCATGCCCTGGCTTTTTGAGAATGTTTCGAGGTCACCGCGCGCGTCGGTGAGCTTCTTCAGCTCGGCATCGAAGTCGGCAGCCGGGATTTCGACGTCTTTTGAAGACTTGGTGATGAGGCGATCCGAAACCAAGTTTTCCACGATATTCCGGACGACCATTTTCTTTTGCTCCGCAGGAATCGAGTCGGGGGGCATTCCACGGCTGGCGAGCATCTTGTTTAATTGAGCTTCGACCTCCGTGTTCGTGATTTTTTCGCCGTCCACTACCGCCACTACCTCGGGCGGGAGCTTCTCGGCAGGCGCGGCGGTGGCCGGAGCAGGTTTTGCCTGGGCGGGTTTGTCTTGAGCGGTGGCGAGTGATGGAAGGGCGCAAACAATCGCCATCGCGAGCGCCGGGACAGATTTTGGAATCATAAAGAGCGACGAGGTTACACCGGGATGTGGACCTTGCGAGGGATTAATTTTGAGCGGGGAAACGCCGGCGTGATCCACGCCCCGCTCCCGATTCCGGCGGCGGTAGTGTTTGTGTCGTTTCCATCCCTCCGCACGGACTACGCGGCGGATGACGACGATGCGGGCCGGATTTCATTGCCGACGTGCAATTGCATCGCAAGTGCATCAAGTGCAGATTGCATCGGCTCGATGGAACCCTGCACCGAAAGGCGGCGCTCAGATGCTTTGTACGAATTTTGGGCCTCCGAAACACCGCGTTGGTGTGCCGGGAAACCCCGTTTCGGCACCCTCTTTTTGCTTGGTTGAAAGGCTTCGATATTGGTGGGTTTTTGGAGTGTTCGACGTTGCCTTGCAGAGGATTACGGTGAGGTGTGCCAGCCGTTCGGGCTCGCAGCGTGTTCCGGTGAGCCGACGCTTTGTGCTCCCCGGAATCCTCTGGATTCGGGCTCTCTGTTCAGGCGGCGATTGTCATCTTTCTTCGACTCTCGCACGGCTCATGCAAATAGGTTCAGGCGAGTTAGCCAGCCTCGTCGCCTCGTGTGCGACAGCCTGGCAGCAATTCGCCGGGAGCCGCCAGGTTGACGGACCGGGACGTTTCTCAAGGGCGGATCAGACATCAATTTCATAGCGCAATCGTAAAATTTTAAACCTCAACATGACCAATCCAGCAATCAATCCCGTTCTCGACCGGTTTCATCCGGTTACCGCAGAGTACTCTCTGGCCGACACCACAGTTGCGGCGCCCATCGCAATCATGGGCGTCCCATTTGATAACGTGACGCGCGAGCAGACTTTAGCGATCATTCACCGAATGGTGGAATCCCGCGCCTCGCACTACATCGCCACGGCCGATATGGACTTTCTGGTTCAGGCGCAGGCAGATGTAGAGCTCCGGCGGATTCTCTCGGACGCGCACCTGGTGCTGTGCGATGGGGCGCCGCTGGCTATGGCGTCGCGCTGGCTGGGCAATCGACTCGTTCAGCGGGCGTCCGGTTCGGATGTGGTTCCGCTAGTCCTGGAAGCCGCGGAAATTGCCGGATACCGCATCTTCATTCTTGGAGGCGCGGAGGAAACGAACCGCAAAGCTGCGGAGAACATCGGGAAGCAATTCCCCAACGCGGTGCTCGCGGGTCGTTACAGCCCGCCACCTGCATCGTTGCAAAACATGAATCACGGCGAGATCAAACGACAGATCCAGAACGCAAATCCGGACATCGTTCTCGTGGCATTTGGATGTCCGACGCAGGAGAAATGGATTTCCATGAACTACCGCGAACTGGGAGTCCCGGTGCTTGTAGGCGGCGGGGCAGCTTTGAATTCCCTTGCGGGCGACGCGAAGCGGGCACCGCTGTGGATGCGTCGCTGCGGAATGGAATGGGTATGGCGTATCGCGCAGGAACCAAAGGGAATGGTCGCGCGCCATTTGAAGAATCTTTTTGTATTTGGGTGGGAGATCGTTCGGCAGACGTGGCACACCAAGGCGCTTTTCCGGAAGACCGCAGGTGACGGGGTTCAGTCCCTTCCGATTGCGAGTGATACTCAAATCGTGGTGATGCCTCCCCGGCTCGATGCGGCCTCCGTTCAGGAATCCCGGCAGCGTTGGGAAGTCACCGCGACAAGGGGAACGGTCGTGGTGGACCTCAGCGCCACCGTGTTCGTGGACTCCACGGGCGTCGGGTTCCTGATGCGTCTGCGGCGGCTCGCGCGGGAAAAGGACTCCGCTTTTGCGCTTGCGGGCGTGTCTGCCGCAGTGTGGCGGAACATCGAGATGATGAAGCTCGGCGAATTTTTTCCTGTCGGTGCGACAGTGGACAGGGCATTGCAAATCGCCGGTGAAAGCCGGGTGAGCGCCCCGCGCTCCCAGGCAACCGCTGAAGGCATCATCTTGCATCTTCAGGGGGAACTCACGGAGGCGACCGCGAAGGATACGTTTGAGAAATGCGCGGCGCTGATTAGCGAGGTTCATTCCGGGCAGAAAGTGACCGTAGTCCTTTCGGAGGTCACCTTTCTCGATAGTGCTGGAATCTCTGTGCTGGTGCGCCTCCGGAAGTTGGTGAGAGCGGCGGGACTGGAACTGGAATTCGTAAAGCCGACGGCCTCCGTGCATAACTCGCTCCAGATGTCCGGACTTGCGACGCTCTTGCTCAGTGGCGGAGTCTGCGAACTGGCGTAACCACTCAGGTTTTTATTCAAACGCCTGAGGTTTCCGATACCGCTTCGGGCATCCAATGCGGCTGTGCCGTTTCGCGACTGCGAATCCCGCCGATATGCCCGTTGGATAGGAAATCAACGTCCATTGAGCGGAAATCGCTCACCAATTGCAGATTACAGTTGTCACCCTGCGGTCCGCCCCTCTACACCGTTGCCTCGAAAGCAACCAGCCACAGAAAGGGGTGACACTTCATACCATGCGCATTATCGCTCTTATCGCACTCGCAGCCGTAACATTCGGCTTCGCAGCTTGCTCCAGCTCGCAATCAGCACCGGCACCCGCCGCTGCTCCTGCCAAAGGCTACAGCAAGTAAGCTGATTTCCCTGTAGAGGGATTTCACAGGCCAGACCGCTCTGCGGTCTGGCCTATTCTTTTTTCCCCGGAAAGGCGTTTGCAATTCTGCGTGGCATCGTCGATGCTCGCACCGTAATGCCGATGATAACTCCTACTTGTCGGGAAAGGCTCACAGCCGCGGATTTTGACTTCATTATCCGCACACTGGCCGGCGGCGGCCAGAATCGTTCAGCATCTCTTGCCGAACTTCTCACGGATTCAGACACCCGCGACTCCATTCTCGATAGCGAGCCTCTCTTTCAGGCCGTTCTTGAGGCCGGCGCGACACTCCAAATCTCTCCGCAGTGCTACTTCTACGTTCTGCTGCGCCATGTGCTGAAGGAGCACAAACTCGCCAGCCGGGAAACTGCGGATTATCTCGCATCACTGCTGGAGACTTTCAGCCGCACTGAGCGAATGAAGGCACCGTCCGGCGCGGGGGAAGGGCCGCAGCAGTACGTCGGTGACATGCTGCTCGCATTGCAAAAGGCCGCCTCGACGCAGAGTTTTCTCCTCCGTGCACACATCGGGAACTACACGCTTTTCATCACCGGTGTGTTTCACGAGCGCGTGGAATGCCGCTCGCGGAGGGGCGGTCCGGATGTGGAGTTCTTCGAGCATATCGGCGCGACGAACTACGCCATTGCGGCGGAACATTCAATGGCTCGCGAGCATTCGCTGGCCCCCATCTTCCGGGAGCTCGGCGAGCGTTTTCACGATATTCGCCTTGCGCTGAATGACACCGCCGAGCGTCACATGCATCTCGACGAACCTTCACCGCTGATTCTTCCATGAGCTCGCTCTTTCACGAAATCACCCGTCTGCTGGAGCGCACTTACGCCAGCGCGGGGGTTGCGCTGGAAGACTGTATCATCCCCGACCAACGCTGCGCCCAACTCTCCCGGCTTGCCGGAGCGCAGGCACGGGAACTCAGCCATCTGGCCCGCACGTTTCTCCGGCACAGTGGCGACAATCTTTTCATCGGCATCTACTACTCGCGCTGGCTCATTGACCACCTCGAGGCGCATGATCCCCGCCGCAGCTTGAGCGACCACAATATCGGCAGCCTCATCGCCTTTGTGGAGGAAATCGACCACGCGCTCCACGCAGCGCTCGCCTTTCGTCGCGGCGAACGGGATATGACCGGCGAGCCGTTTGTTCGCAATCTGGAGCTTCAATCCCGGGTGGACACTTACATGGTGCTGCTGCTTTTTGTGGGCTTCTTTCGCAAGACCCAGCGGGTCTCGCTGGCCGATCGCCGCTGGCTTCGGTTCCACCTGTTTCAGCGGGAATCGCACGATTACGCCGACAACGATCTTCGCAGCCGTTACATGGAAACCGCCGCGCTTGGATTGAAATACACGCGCCTCCTCGATGCTCTCAACGCCGCCCGCCGGGTCGAAGAAATCCGCGTCTTCCATGCGCTGAACTATGACGAGAAAAAAGCGCGCATCTTACAACTTACAGCCCCGCGTGTTCCCCGGGAGTCGTAGCCTAAAAATGTTTCCGATATTCCTTCATTCGCTTTTCCAGCCGGCGGCGAAGCGCGGCGAGCGGGTCGGCTGGTTTTGAGCGGCTGAGGGCGATGCATAGGTCGGCCATGGCGACGGCGTCGTCCACGCTGACGAACTCCGGCGCGATGCGGTCCGATGGGCCGCAGTTGTGGTAGTTCCCCAGCGCCACACACATCGCCGCGGTGCGATAGTCATAAAGCGCGTACGCGGTCGCTTCGCATGTTCCGCCTTGCATGAGAGCGCGCTGATGCGGGATTTCAGCCGCTTTCGCGACGTCGAGAAGCCGTGCGGTTCCCGCGGAATCAAAGACGCTCGTACGGTCGCCCACGCGGACGATGACACCTGCGCCCATCTCCACGGGGCCACCCTTGCGGCTGCTGGTCTCCAGCGAAACAATCGTCGTTTCTTTTGGAATGATGCCGTGCTTTGCGAGGTGGATCGCGCCGACAAATCCGACTTCTTCCGCCCGTGTGAAGAGTCCGTAGGCAGCACACTTCGCCCGCTTTTTTGAGAGCTCGCGCAGCATCGCGACGATACACGCGCAACCGATGAGGTCGTCGCAAGCGCGTGAGTAAATGCGCCCGTTTCGCAATTGGAACGGCGGGAGCGCCCACATGCGGAAAGGGCCGAATTTTTCCGTCGGAGGCTTGAGTTTTCGGTAGCTCTTCGGCACCCCGCCGAGGAACTCGCGACCGACGTATGCGGGGTGATCCATGTGCGCGGCAAATGCAAACTCCGGCTGCTTCCCGCCGCCCTGATAAAGCGCGATCAAATTTCCAAATGGGTCTTCAGAGAGGGCGATTCCGGGGAGTCCTTCGAGGAGTACGCGGATTTTTGCACGCACCGCTTCCTCGTGGAACGGCGCGGTCGGTTCGTTGAGGATTTGGCGGGCGATTTCGAGGTAAACGGATGAATCCATATCGGCTGGAAGACTGCGCGGGCTATTTCTTTTTCTTTCGGGAATCCTTTTTTGCAACCACTGCGCGTTCTGCCGCGGCGAATCCTTTTTCCGCCCAGTGGCAGAGAAGCGGTGAGGAGTCCAGTGCCTCGGCGGGGACCGTGTAGTAGGCCATGACGGCCCGCTTGCCACCGCTCGATTCGTAAGTGAACGGTGCAAGCCCAAGTGACTCGAATTCGGGCCGGCTGTGTGCATCGACCTTCACGTAAAAAGTTTCGAATGCGACGAGCGCGAACATTTTTCCGCGGTGGTAAATTCCCCATCCGCCAAACATGCTGCGCGCTGAGACCTCTCCGAGCGGATGGAGGAGGTCGAGGAGGTGGTCGAGAAACTCGCTGGTTCGGGCCATGTGTGTCTTCTAGGCCGGCATGAGCCTTTGCACGAGAGAGACGAGCTGGTCCGACATGTAGGGCTTTTGCAGGAATACGCGACTGGCGGTTTCTATGAAATCGGGGGCTGTGAGTTCCTGACTGTAGCCGCTGGCATAGATGACGGGAAGTGTCGGGCGTTCGGCAAGAAGGCGCTGCGCGAGTTCGCGTCCGGTCACGCCGTTGGGCATGACCATGTCTGTGATGAGCATGTCGATCTCGTCCTTCCTGCGCGACCAGATGCGGAGGGCAGTGGGGCCATCCTCCGCCTCGATGATGTGGAATCCGGCGCGTTCGAGGATGATATGGGCGAGTTCGCGTACGACGGCTTCATCTTCTACGATGAGGATGGTTTTCGGTCTTGGCGGCTGTTTTTCCATGGTGGAAGCGGGCTTGGCGAGGGTGCGGTCTGGTATTTTATCTGAAACTGGGAGGAATACGTGAAAGCTGGTGCCTTTTCCCTCGGTGCTCTTGACGGAGATCCACCCCCGGTGTTGGCGAACAATTCCGTGGACGACAGCGAGGCCCAGGCCCGTGCCCTTGCCTACTTCCTTGGTGGTGAAAAATGGCTCGAAAATACGCGCGAGATTCTCCGGGCGAATTCCTGAGCCGGTGTCGGTTACGCTGATTTGGACATGGGGGCCCAGATGGGCATCAGGGTCGGACTGGATGTCCTGCTGGGTGACTGTGGTAAGCTCGGTGGCGATGGAGACGCTGCCGCCTCGTGGCATCGCATCACGGGCATTGATGGCGAGATTGGTAATGACCTGATCGAGCATCGCCGAGTCGGCCTCGACTGCCGGGAGATTCGCGGCGAGGCGGATATTGAAACGGATGTGCTCCCCAATGACGCGCGCGAGCATTTCGGAGGAAACTTGCACCACCTCGTTGATATTGAGGGGGCGGGGAAACATCGCTTGCTGGCGGCTGAACGTGAGGAGCTGGCGCGTGAGCGCTGCAGCCCGAAGCGCCGCGTTTTCCACGCGCTCCAAATCGGCGCGCGCATCCGCGTGGAGGTCGTTCCGGGAGAGCAGAAGCCCCGTGTGTCCGGTGATGATTGTGAGGATGTTATTAAAATCATGCGCCACGCCTGCCGCGAGCTGGCCGACGGCGTTGAGTCGCTGGGACTGCTGGACGTGTTTCTCCAGATGCATCCGCTGTGTGATGTCCTGGAGCAGCGAGAAAACACTGATCACTTTCCCGTGGCTGTCCACGAGCGGAGTATTGAACCATTCGCAAGTGATAATGCGGCCGTCCTTTGCGACATTGTCGTTGATACTGTGCATCCCGCCGCGATTTTTCAGCAAGTCGGTGAAAACTTTGTCCACATGCTCCCGTGCAGCAGGTGCAACAATCTCATCGAACATTTTTTTCCCGATCACTTCGTCCCGCGTGAAGCCGAAGATTTTCTCGGAAGTGGGATTCCACGCGAGGACTTTGGCATCCGCGCTCCATTCGATGAAGCCGATGGGCATTTGCCGGATGGTGAGCTGCATCCGCTCATCGGTGTACCGCATCCGCGCTTCCGCATCGGCGCGCTTGAGAATATCCGAGCGGAGAATCGCGATGGCCGCACCGCCAATCGCTGTGAGCGCCAGAAGAAATCCGATGCGGATCATTGAGCCTCGCCGCCCCTCGGCGATCGCCCCATACCAGCGCGCTGCCGGGAAATCGACGCCGACGGCCGCTTCGATTTTGCCGGACGCAGCGCGAATCGGTGCCCATGCACCGACCCACGAGCCCCAGCGATCCGTGATGATTTGGGGGTTGAACGATGCCTCGCCAGCGAGTGCGCGATCGAGGCCGGTGTCCTCTTTGTCATATAACTCGCCGATCGGCGTCGCCATTTCCTTGTCTTCCGTAAACCGGCCGTCTCCGTTATAATCAGTCTCCGGATCGGCGATGATTACGACTTTGCCGTCCGCACCCTTTCTCATCGTGTAGATATCCGCGATGGAGGGGTTTGTGATGCACCATTCTGAAATCGCCTGGCAGATTTTCCGGTAAGTCGGATCGTCGGGCCTCGTGGCGGGCGTGATCTTTTCATGCCCCATGCGTTGAAGTTCCAGGGCGTAGGTCCGTGCCATGACAATCATCGACTCCTCCTGCTGCTTTGCGACGAAGGAACCTGCTGTTGACGTGAGCCAGACCCCCGCGATCAGCGTCAGGACGAAGATGCACCACCAAACAAAGTGAAGCGCAACGCCGTATCTCACCTTCAGAACATAAGCGACGGCTCCGAGCGCGAGGAGCGCGGATGCGGAGAAAATGATGTAGTCGAATTGGTTGGGCACTCGGTTCGCTTCGTTCGTAGCAATCTTCGAGCCTTTGGAAAAGGATCGCTTTCTAGAATTTTCATCCGCGCTTTTGTTCGTTCCCTGCCTTGCGTCGGCCTGAAGGATGGTGGATTATTTCGTATGTCTTCCGGTCGCCATCACACGACGCAATCCGTCTCTACCATTGGTCGCTCCGTCGAAGGGAGGGATTTGGTCGTGTGTGCCAATTTCCATTTCCTCTCGCAGCCTCCACCTTCGGGTGTGACCCTGCTCCTCGGCGGCGTGCATGGCGACGAGCCCGCCACGACCGAATTGCTCGCCCGTTTCCGAACCGAGTTTCTTTCCGCTGGAACAGTTTCCCGCCCGGTCATTCTGTGGGCAGAAGTAAATCCAGACGGTGCGGCAAGGGGAACCCGCTACAACGCTCGCGGCGTGGATCTGAATCGCAACTGCAATTTCCGCTGGCGCGTGCAGACCGGCGATGATGAGCCGTCCGGCGAGGCTCCCTGGTCCGAGCCGGAAAGCCGCGCCCTGCGTGATTTGATCCTCCATTTTCGTCCGTCAAAAATCGTGACTCTCCATTGGGCACTCGCGGAATTCGATGCCGACGGCCCGCAATCCCGACCGCTACTTGAGTCGATGTGGGCCGCGCTCGATGGGAGCGACCGTTTGCCCTATCGGCTTCGGCACAGTCATCAGCCCGCAGAAGACGCGCTTCACGGTTCGCTCGGCGGGTGGTGTGGATTCGGCCTGACGTATCCCGACGGGTCCGCGCCCGCAATCGTGACGCTGGAACTGCCGTGGAACCCCGCAGTGCCGCGCGGCGAAACGTTGACGGACGATCACCTCGCGGAGTGCCAGGCCCGTTGGCGTGCGGATAGCGAAGGATACATGGAGGCTGTGACACCAGCCGTTTTTAAGGCATTGGCCGCAGCCTGCGCCCACGAGTAAACTTCCAAAGGGAACGCTCAACCGAGGGTCGTCGCAGTATGAACACACTGGCATTTTTAGCGGGCGGACAGGGCATTATTGTCGTGATCGCAATTCTTCTCATGGTCGGCGGGAAAAAGCTGCCGGAGTTTGCGCGTGGCCTGGTCGCGTCCATCAGGGAATTCAGCAAAGCGAAAAACGGGGAACACGACATGGCAGAATCGTCCGCGAATAAGCCGTTGCCGCCCGCGTAACCTGGTGCTAGTTATAAACGTCTTCTTTTTACAATTATGAACATTCATCTCTTTCCAACACTGGCAAACATGTTCGGTCCTCAAGGGCTGATGATTCTCAGCATCCTGCTGCTTCTCTTCGGAGCGAAGAAACTTCCCGAGCTCGCCCGCGGCATGGGCCTCGCGATTAAAGAGTTCTCAAAAGCGAAGAACGAAATTCAGGACGAAATCCTGCGCGAGCCCGCGCCAGAGCCGCCAAAAGTGACCGATGCCGATGTCGCGAAAGCCGCACCGACACAACCGGCGGCGACGCAGGTTCACAGCGACACTCACGCTTAAAAAGCGCGCAGCCCGATACTACTTCAGCCAAACAGGCTCGCCATTTCGGCGAGCCTCTTTGTTGTCCCAAGCAAACATGAGTCGCGTTTTCCTCATCCTGGCTTTCTTGTGCGCTTGCGTTGGGGCGGAGGAAAAAGGCGTCGTCTTTTGCACTTATAATCTGCGCAATTGGGTCGGTGAAGATCAGCGTTCGACAAAGGGCCAGCCAGCGAAGCCGAAAACGGAACAAGAAAAGGAAGCTGTCATCCAGGTGCTCCGCGATGTTCAGCCGGATATCCTCGGAGTTTGTGAAATGGGCTCGCGGGCACAGTTTGAAGATTTTCTCGCACGCGTAAAACCGCTCGGGCTCGTCCATTCCGAGTATGTCGAAGCCTCCGATCCAGACCGGCATCTCGCGCTCGTGAGCCGCTATCCGATCGCTGCACACGATTCTCGAGCGGATGTCCGGTTTATGCTCGGCGGCGTTGAGCAGTTGGTGCGTCGGGGGATTTTGGATGTGACTATTCAAGTCACGCCGGACTACCAGCTCCGCTGCGTCGGCGCGCATCTCAAATCAAAGCTGCCAAGTGCAGAGGGCGAGGCGGTCGTCCGGCGCTTCGAAGCATCGAAAGTGCGCCTCCATCTCGACGAAATATTGAAGGCGACGCCCGGTGCAAATGTGGTCTGCTACGGTGACTTCAACGACACGCGCAACGAGCTCGTCTTCCAGGAAATAAGCGGCATCCGTAGCTCCGCAGGATTCATGGACGCCATCCCGGCGAAGGACGAATCCGGAGATCGCTGGACGCACTATTGGAAGGAAGCAGACCAGTATGCGCGGATCGATTTCATCTTCGCCAGCAAAGGACTCATGCCGGAAATCGTGCGCGACTCCGGGCGCGTAAATCGTTCGCCTGCGTGGAATGACGCGAGCGATCACCGGGCCGTATCGGTCACCCTTTTACCGGCGGCTCGATAGGCTGCTCGGGTGCCGGTGCCGGCGGAGCTTTTGGTTTTGGCGCGGGCTTTTTCGAGGCAGCCGCATCGCCCTGCGGGATTCCCTCGGGCGCTTTGAATTCAACGAATTTCCGCTCCATCGTCCCGTCGGCTTTCGCCTCGCAAACAAACCATCCCTTCAGCGGCGACTTGTCATGGTTCCCGCGGACTCGCGCGCAGCAGCGATTCGTCGTCATGATACCGTGGCCGGCAGCGGTTGCGCTTGCCCCGTGCCAATGGCCGCTCAGCACGCCGCAGAGATTCAGTTTCACCAGTCGCTCGACGACGGCGGATGCGTTGAGCGGTGTATGCGTCACCTTTTCGCCGAGTGGAAAATGGGTGAAACAGATCGTCGGTTTCGCGGCGTCGAGCTTCGGGAGTTCGGCGTCGAGCCACGCGAGCGTGGTGGCGCTGATGGTCGTCTTGTCGTATTTCGTGCCCATCGTCGTATCGAGTCCGACAAACTGCCAGCCTGCGTGCTCAAAGCGGTAGTTTAGCTTGTCGGGAAACACAGCGTCGTAGTTCTCCCGCGATTCGTCCCCGTCCGTGATGTCGTGATTGCCCGGCACCATGTGGAGGGGCACGCCGAGCCCGCCAAAAATCTCCTTCACCGAGGCAAGCGAATCCTTCTGCCCTGTATTCGCAAGATCGCCGCAAAGCAGGCAGAATGCTGCATCCGGAGCGCTCGCCTTCATTTGCTCCACCATCGCGGTGAACCACTCGCGGCACGGGCCGGTGTCGTAGTGCAGATCGTTTGCCGCGATAAAACGAAAGCCCTTCGCATCCTCTGCGGCAAGCGTGGAAGCCGATGCAGCCACAGCCAGCGTGGTGCGGGAAATAAAATCGCGACGAGTAATCCGAGGTGGTTGCCAGAAGTTCATACACTTGGTTTCGCCGATCCGCGCGCATGGGCAAGTCATTTGTCTTCGCATCATCGCGTTCTCCCGCCAAACACAACCCATGCTCACGAGTCTCTTTGCTTTTTTGATCCGCTTCCCCGTGCTAAAGCGCCTGCTTTGGCGGCGCTGGTATCAGTTCCTCGCACGCCGGTTTGCCATTCCGGAATGGCAGACGATGAACTACGGATATTGCGCGCTGCCGGTCCCGGAATCGCTTGTGCTGGAGCCCGACGAGCAGGGTGAGCGCTACGGACTCCAGCTCTATCGCGCCGTATTTGCCGGTCATTCTCTCGCGCAAAAAAATGTCCTGGAAGTCGGCGGCGGACGCGGCGGCGGCGCTGCATTTCTACATCGTTTCGGCAAGCCCGCGGCCATGACCGCGATCGACTTTTCCGCGCAGGCCGTCGCACTTTGCAATGAACGCTACAAACGCGAAGGGCTCACATTTCTGGTGGGCGATGCCGAGAAAATGCCGTTCCCGGACGCGACATTCGACATCGTCGTGAATGTCGAATCGTCGCACTGCTACGGTTCGATGCCCGCGTTTCTCAGCGAAGTGAATCGCGTCTTGAAGCCCGGCGGCCGCTTTGTTTGCGCCGACTTCCGCGACCACGACAAGGTCGATGCGTGGCGGCAGCAGATGATCGACAGCGGGCTGAAAGTGACCGTGGAGAGAGAGATTACGCCGAACGTGCTCGCCGCACTGGACGCCGACAACGACCGCAAGCTGGCCTTGATGAAAAAGATTCTGCCCAAGTCGCTCTACGCCTCGTTCAGCGACTTCGCGGCGGTGAAGGGCTCGCTCGTCTATGAGCATTTCCGGACAGGCGGGATGAAGTATTTTCGCTTCGAATTGGTGAAGCTCGGGTGAGCTGAAATTTCCTCTCGCCACGTCCGCAGGATACAGGATACGCGTCCAGTATGCTGAATACCCGTCCGCTTCTCATTCCACCGCTCGACTCTGCTGTGTCGCATGCGGTTTTGTGGAATCGTGCTTACCAAAAAATGGGGGCGTCGGTGCCGCTGGCGATTGCGCTGGAGCGCCCGGATGGGACGGTGTCGCGATTTGAATTTGCGACGCTTCCGCACACCTCGGCGAATGCCTCACTGAATCTTCGATACGTGGAGCGGTTGGTGAAGTTTCTCCTTTGGTCGCGTGGCGCTTCACGCGTGATTGTGGGCGGCGCGCCGGAAGTGCTCGCGGAGTTGCAGGCGATGTATGCACCCGGTGGAGCGCGGGCTTTTGATGCGGAGTTTTCGGCGAAAATCTATGGCGCGTTTTCCGTGGATGGCTGCGCGTACGACGCAGCCCCGCAGCCGCGTGAATCAGCGATTCCGCTGGGCCGCCATCTCGATGGATGTCGCATCGGTTTCGACCTCGGCGGCTCGGACCGAAAGTGCGCGGCGGTGCTGGATGGCAAGGTGGTTTTTTCCGAGGAGATTGCGTGGGACCCGTATTTCGAGAGCGACCCGCAGTATCACTACGACGGCATCACCGACACGCTGCGTCGCGCGGCGGCGCATCTGCCGCGGGTGGATGCCATCGGCGGAAGTGCTGCGGGCGTTTACGTGAACAATGAAGTGCGGGCTGCTTCGCTGTTTCGCGGAGTGTCGGCGGAGGATTTCGAGAGGCGAATCCGGCGGATCTTTTTCGATATCCAGCGCGATTGGAATGGCATCCCGTTTGAAGTGGCAAACGATGGCGAGGTGACTGCGCTTGCTGCATCCATGAGCTTTGGCGAGAATCGTGTGCTCGGCGTGAGCATGGGCACGAGTGTCGCGAGTGGATACGTGACGGCGGACGGATCGATCACTCCGTGGCTGAACGAACTGGCGTTCGCGCCGACGGATTATCGCGAGGACGGGCCGGTGGATGAATGGAGCGGAGATCGTGGATGCGCGGTGCAGTTCTTTTGTCAGCAAGGAGTCGCGCGGCTGGCACCGATTGGGGGTCTCACTTTTCCGGATGGGATGAAGTTTGCGGAGCAGCTCGTGGAAGTGCAGACGCTCATGTCTGCCGGTGATGAGCGGGCGCGTCGGATTTATGAAAGTATCGGCATTTGTTTCGGCTACGCCATCGCCCACTACGCAGAGTTTTACGACATCGGAACGCTGCTCATTTTGGGCCGCGTGACGAGCGATGAAGGCGGAAATCTTTTGCTCGAGAAAGCGGGCGAAGTCTTGCGCGTGGACTTTCCGGAGCTGGCGGAACGTATCAAATTGCGGACGCCGGATGAGAAGGACAAACGCCACGGCCAGGCAGTCGCCGCAGCGAGTCTCCCGAAGCTAAAAGCACCGTCCGCGTAAATCGCGAATCGCAGCGGAGAGGAAGTCGAGCGAGCGCGATGGCGTGAGCGTTTCCTCGGTTTCGCCGCCGTGGCTGATCGCAATCTCGCTGGCCCGTCCGCACAACCACGCGCCGAGCCGGGCGGCGTCGTAAGGCTTCACACGCTGTCCGACGAGTGCGGCGATCACTCCGGTGAGCACGTCGCCATTTCCGCCCTTCGCCATACCGGGTGTGCCGGTGGTGTTGAAGCTCGCCGGCATCCGTGCCTCACCCACGATTGTCCGTGCGCCTTTCAGCAGCAAGGTGCATGGGAAGCGGCTGGTGAATGCTCCCACCGTTTCGATCCGGCTTCGATTCGCAGACGCGGGATCGATTCGCGCCATTTCTCCGGGATGCGGCGTGAGGATGCGCGGGCCTGGCGCGCGGAGCAGTCCATCCGGGTTTCCCGCGATGGCATTGATCCCGTCGGCATCGACGATCATCGGGAGCGGGCATTCTGCGACAAAGCGGACGATATCTCCGCGCTGCTCCAGGCCAAGTCCGGGCCCAATCGCAACGACGTCGTGCTTCTTCAGGAGATTATCCGGGAGCGCGTAAGACGGCTGCAACATGATCTCTGCGGGTAGTCGCGTGGCGATGGACTGGAGGATCTCGTTCGGCACGTAAAGGGTCACCATCCCTCCACCGGCGCGGAGTGCGCCGGTCGCGCAGAGAATCGCAGCACCCATATAGGGAGCCGAACCGGCGACGATGGCGATTCTTCCGGTTTCGCCTTTGTGGGTATTGAAGCCGCGTCTCGGCAAAAGGTGCGCGAGCTCTGCGGGCGTCGCGATTATGGCGTCCCCGCTTTCGCGTTCTGCCCTCGCGCTCAGTTCGCTCAGCGGCAAAACGCACAGGCGACCGACGAATGACGTTGCCGAATCGGCAAGCAGGCCCTGCTTTCCAAATCCAATCGTGAGCGTTGTATCGGCTATGATGCAGTCGGCGCCAGCCTTGCCCGTGTCGCCGTTGAGGCCCGTGGGCAAATCGAGCGCGAAGACGTGGGCTACCGCAGTCTGGCGGAGACGATTGATGCTTCGGGTAAGCGTGTCGATGGGCTCGCGGAGCGGTCCATCCGCACCGATGCCCAGCAGTCCGTCGAGCACCACGAGCGGTCGCCCCGCCGTGTGTTGGAGCGCATGGGCCGTCCGGCGATGGCATCCCGCAGCGTCGGTAAATTTGCGCTGCACTGTCGGTGACCATTCGTCGTCGCCGAATGCGGGAATGAGCAATACTTCCCAGCCCGAGTCCGCCAGGTGACGGGCCGCGACGAGCGCATCGCCACCATTGTTCCCTTTGCCAAACACAGCCACGCAAACGCCGGGGCTCGGGAAAAACTGCCGGACTGCGCTTGCGATTTGTTCGCCGGCCTCCTCCATGAGCACATCTGCGGGCACGCCATCCGCGAACGCTTTTTCTTCAAGATGTTTCATTGCTGCGACGCTCGGAATCATGGCTGGATATTATCGATAAATGCTCCGGATGCCTGCGGCGACCGCATCTGCAAGTCGCTGACGGTAGCTGGAACTCTTGATTTTCCGGACTTCATCGCGATTGGTCAGGAATCCAAGTTCGCACAGCACTGCGGGCATCCGTGTCTTGCGCAGCACGCTAAAGCTCCGGCTCCGCACCCTCCGGTCATCTTCTCCGGTGGCCTTTAAAACCCGGTAGTGAATGCTTTGCGCAAGACGCAGGCTTTTGCTGCCGGAGGCGTAGTAAGTCTCAATTCCGTGCGCGTCATAGTTCGATGCGCCGTTGAAGTGAATACTCACGAAAATCGCGTTTCCTGCGTAACGATTCGCGATGGCCGAGCGTTCATCGAGCGCCACAAAGTAATCTCCTCGGCGGGTCATCACCGTCCTGTATCCGGCGCTTCGCAGGGCCGAGTCCAATCGCTTTGCCACATCGAGCGCATAGACTTTTTCCTCGACGATCTGGCCCGGCATTCCTCCGCGATCATGGCCGCCGTGACCGGCGTCGATGACGACGACCGGCGCGCTTAGTGCGACATGCGAAAGCAGGAGAAAGCCGATGACGCGAAGGTAAGTAAGCGGACTCATTTTGGAATGCGTGGAATATTCACATCGCGGGTCGGAATGAAATCAGCGATTTGAAGATTCTTTTCCCCCGCCGGGCGCTCCCGCCACGGGATTGTCACGATCCGGCACTCGCAAAATTATTGTGCTGTCCCGATACTACCCGCCAGCCCAGCTATGAAAAACCACAGGAATTTAAACGCATTCACGCTCATAGAGCTTCTCGTTGTCATCACGATTATCGCGATTCTCGCGTCCTTGGTTTTCACCGGAATGGCAAAGGCGCGAGCCACGGCCAACCAAAATACGTCGATGAACAACCTTCGACAGTGGGGCGTGGCTTTTAATGGTTCGCTGGCCGATTTTGACAATCGACTTCCGACGACTGGAATGACCGGTGGGTCGGTCGATCTGAAGGATAAAGACGCGTGGTTCAACCGGCTTCCCGGCTATATCAAAGAAGTTCCGCTGATGGATCCGCTTGCGCTTGCGGCCACGCCGAAGTCCGGTCAGAAATCCGTCTGGGTCAATCCTGCGGTTCCCCGAGCGGATACGGAGCGTCTGATGAAGCTCCCCGAGCAATGGCTGTTCTCATACGCCATGAACGGCTGGCTCAGCAGCGCCAGCGAACCGAATCTCCCAACCAACCGCATCGAGTCTGCTTCATCCACGGTGCTCATGGGCGAGCAGGGCGACGACAAACCCGAGCTCCACACCGAGAGCATCCGCGCGTATTTCGGGTCTGAGGATGTCCTCAACAGTAAAGAGAACTTCGCTCATTTTCTGTTTTGCGACGGACACGTCGCGCTTGTGAAGCGCAGCACTTTCGACCCGCGATTTGTGCAGGGAGCCGACAGCCCGGTCAGCGCAGATGCTGTGAGTGCAGGCTTTTCCTACATTCCCTTCGTGGGTGCCGTCTCCGAGTAGGTGTTACTTCGCCGGAGCGCCGTTCTTGCGCGCCTCGTATTTCTCGTCCCGCGGGCGGATGATTCCTTTCGCGACCATCTCTTCCGCGGACATACGTCCTGAGAAATCATTGGTCGATTTGAGCCAGCGATCCATCTCGGTGCGAAGCTCGGCGAGTTTCTCTGCGTAGGCGGGGTCTGCCGCGAGATTGCGGACTTCGAAAGGGTCGGCCTCGCAGTTATAGAGCTCCTCGGCCGGCTTTTTACCGGCAAAGAAAAGGCGCTGCACATCATTCGCTTTTCCGGAATCGTTCAGAGCCCGCCACGCCTGCATCGTGCCGCCGAGTTCCATGTAGGCGATTCGTTGCGCATAAGGCAGTTCGGGCATGAAGTTGCGGATGTAACGGAATTTCCCGTCGCGCACCGTGCGGATGCGGTCGAGCGTCTCGTCCATAAAGTCGCGGTGTGCGTGGACATATTTGCGGGCCTCGGCGGGTGCGGCACCATCTTTCGTCAGCATCGCGCGCCCTTCGAGATCCGGCGGGACCGAGCCGGTCGCGAGCGCAAGGGCGGTCGCCGGGAAATCAAGAAACTCCACCAAATCCTCCCGCACTGTGCCCGGCTTCATCTTTGCCGGCCAGCGAACGATGAGCGGTACAAGCGTCCCCGTGTCATGGATCCAGCGTTTGTAGCGAGGCATCCCCCGGCCATGATCGCCAAACAGAAAGACAATCGTATTTTCAGCGAGGTGATTGTCAGCGAGCCATTTCAACACGTCGCCTACGTCGTGGTCCACGCTGGTCACCAGGTCATAGTAACGCGCCACTTCCTCGCGAACAATCGGGGCATCGGGCCAGAATGGGGCGAGCGACATTTTCGCCGGATTGTGCCGCTGTGCGTCGGTGAGACGTTTTGTATTGGCGCCGGACTTTTTTCCATCGTTCCGGACCTGACTTTCGTGGCTCTGTGTGAAGTTCACGTAGGCGAAGAACGGCTCTTTGAGCGCCGGGCCCTTGTGCCAGCCGGCCCGCGAGGTCGCGAAGTCGGCGGGCTCGGCAAAATTAAAATCCGTCTTGCCAGGCCAGCTCACGTGGTAGCCCGCATCCTGCAGGCGCTTGGTAAATGTCACGGGTGGTTCGATCAGCTTCGACCTCATGTGCTGTGTCCCGATGGAAATCGGGTAACGGCCCGTGATGAGTCCGCTCCGGCTCGGCGCGCAAACCGGGCAGTGTGTGAAGGCTTTCGTGAAGCGCACACCTTCCTTCGCGAGCCGGTCCATGTTGGGCGTAATCGCCTGCAAATCGCCGTAGCAGCCAAGTTCGGGGCCCATGTCTTCCCCGACGATCCACACGATATTGGGTCTGTCGGCGGCATGGATTGAGAGAGCCAGGAGAAGAAATAGAATCGTTCGCATACGGCGTGCACTGTATCGTCGAGGGACGCGGCGTCGATACGTGAGCGAAAGATTCTCTCCGACAGCCCGGCTCCCGGAAGGTTGACACATTTCCGCGTCCGGTCAGTGTCTGCGGCATATGAGAAACCTCACCAGCATCCTCGCAGTCAGCATCGCCGCGTTTTTGACGGATCCCGCTTTCGCCCAGAAAAAGCCGTTGCTGCCGCCGGTCACACCCGGTGCGCGCCCGATCTCAGTCCCCACGGGGCCGACGGAAGCGGTCGGTAAACTGGCCGACGGAAAGTGGATGACGCCGACCAACCAGATCATCACTCCTGCGGGGAAGCAGATCGATTTGCCTGGGATGCGACCGCAGGCAATTGTCTTGTCGCCGGATGGGAAACTGCTCGCGACTGCTGGAAAAACCGCAGAGCTGGTCATCATTGATCCTGTGACTGGAAAAATCCTTCAGAAAGTGCCGCTCCCGCCGGACAAACCCGCAGATGTCAAAGGAATCGGCGCAGCCAGTGGAACGCAGCAAAGTGGAGTGGCAGGCGCATCGAAGGTCGTGCCGCCTGTGCCGCCAAAGCCTGCGGAACTTACGGACAAGAGCGGGCAACTGAGCTTTACCGGCATCGTCTTCTCGCCGGATGGCGCGCACATTTTCCTCAGCAATGTGAACGGCACCGTCAAGGTGTTCGACGTGGCGGTGAACGGGGTCGTGAAGCCAAATCGCAGCCTGTCGCTGCCCGAGGCCCGCACCGCAAAGCGCAAGAACGACATCCCTGCCGGCATGGCGGTCTCGGCCGACGGAAAGATGCTGTATGTTTGTCTGAACCTCGGCAACAAGCTCACCGAAATCGACCTCACGACGGACAAGGCATTGCGCACCATCGATGTCGGTGTGGCACCCTACGATGTCGTTTTGCACGGCGGGAAAGCGTATGTGTCCAATTGGGGTGGACGCCGTCCCGGTCCGAAGGATCTTGTCGGCCCGGCAGGTCGCGGAACGTTTGTGCGCGTGGACCCGGAGCGGCACATCGCGAGCGAGGGCAGTGTGTCGATTATCGATTTGGCGAGCGGGAAGGTGACGTCGGAATTACTTACCGGAAAACATGCGAGCGCCATGGCGCTTTCGCCGGATGGCAAGCACGTCGTCGTGTGCAATTCGGGAGACGACACACTGAGTGTCATCTCTACGGAGAGCGGCCAGATTATCGAGAAAATCTGGGCTCGCCCGACGCCGGCCGACCTTTTTGGAGCGCAGCCAAATGCGCTGGCATTTGAGAAAAACGGCGATTGGTTGTTCGTCGCGAACGGCACACACAATGCGATCGCGGTAATCGAATTCGAGCCCGGTGCATCCAAGTTTGAGGGACTTATCCCCGCGGGCTGGTTCCCCGGCGCCGTCTCGTATGACAGCGTGCGCAAGCAACTCGCCGTCGCGAATATCAAAGGCATCGGGTCCCGCCGCTTGCCCAAGCCCACGGACAAACTTGGCGAAAAGCTGAAGCAAAATTCGAAGGACTACTTTGGTACGGTGTCTCTGATTCCCGTTCCGAAAAAGGACGAGCTCGCGAAGCAGACCGTCATCGCCGAGGTGAATATGCGTTACGGCGCGATGAAGGACGCAGCGTTGCCCGCGCGCCCTGGAGTTGCTCCGCGCCCTGTGCCGGAGCGGGTCGGCGAGCCGAGTGTTTTCAAACACGTCCTTTATATCATCAAGGAAAACCGGACTTACGACCAGGTGCTCGGAGACATGAAGGAAGGCAAAGGAGACCCGGAGCTCTGTATTTTTGGTGAGAAGTACACGCCGAATCTTCACAAAATCGCACGGGATTTTGTGCTGCTCGACAACACGTATTGCTCGGGCATCCAGAGCGCAGACGGGCATCAGTGGAGCAACTCCGCATTCGCCACCGAGTATGTGGAACGCAGCCATGCAAACTGGCCGCGCAGCTACATGAACATGAAGACCGAGGACAGCTTCGATGCGCTTGCATATTCGTCCAGCGGCTTCATTTGGGACAACGCGGTGAAGCATGGTGTGAGTTTTCGCCAGTACGGAGAAGCGTGCATTTCCGACTGTAGATGGACCGACTCCACGAAAAAGGACAAGCCGACGTGGCGCGACTTTTACGACGACTGGAAGAACAAGACCGGCAAGACCAAAATCGCCTGCAAACCCGGCGTGGAAAGCCTGCGCAAAATCGCGCATCTCGACACGGTCGGCTGGGATATGAACGTGCCCGATGTCGTCCGTGCGCAAGCTTTCATCGACGATTTACGGCAATGGGAAAGCATCGGCAAGCTCCCGCAGCTCATGCAGATGGCCCTGCCCAACGACCACACCGGCGGCACCCGTGGCAAGGCACCGAGCCCCGGCGCGCAAGTCGCAGACAACGACCTCGCTATGGGCATGATCGTCGAGGCGCTGAGCAAGAGCCGCTTTTGGGCGGAGACGTGCATCATTGCCATCGAAGATGATCCGCAAAACGGATTCGACCACATCAGCGGCTACCGCACGACCTGCTACGTCATTTCGCCGTACACCAAGCGAAAGACCACCGTGAGCACGCAATACAACCAGACGAGCGTCCTGCGGACCATAGAACTCATCCTTGGCCTCCCGCCGATGAACCTCCTCGACGCGACCGCAACTCCGATGCACGACGTTTTCACGAACAAGGCTGACCTCACGCCTTACACCGCGGTTGCAAACACCTACCCGCTGGACAACACGAATCCTGACCCGAAGACAATCAAGGATCCCGTTTTGAAGGACGACGAGTCCAAGAGTTCCATGCTCAATCTCGACGAACCGGACAAAGCTCCCGAGGACTTGTTGAACCGCATTCTGTGGCGCGCGATGAAAGGGACGGAGGCACCGTATCCCGCGTGGGCGGTGCATCTCGCGGAAGACGATGATGATTGAGGTCGGCGTTATTGCCGTTTAAACGAGCAAATACACATCCACATGCAAAGTCCTTCCCACGTCGCAGAAGTCTATCAACGCATCATCGCCGAGCTCGGCAAAACCATCGTCGGGCAGGGGGAAATCGTCCGCCTGCTCCTCGCCTCGCTCTTTGCCCGAGGGCATTGCCTGCTCATCGGCGTCCCCGGTCTTGCGAAGACACTGCTTGTCCGCTCGCTCGCCGAGACGCTCGCGATGTCGTTTAAACGCATCCAGTTTACGCCCGACTTGATGCCCAGTGACATCGTGGGCTCCGAGCTTTTGCAGGAGCGCGACCGCAAGCTGGAGTTCGAGTATTTCCAAGGCCCGATTTTCGCAAACCTCGTCCTCGCCGATGAAGTGAACCGCACGCCGCCGAAGACGCAGTCCGCTTTGCTCGAAGCCATGCAGGAACGCCGCGTGACCGTGGGCGGACAATCGCGTCTGCTGCCCGATCCGTTTCTCGTCGTCGCCACGCAAAACCCGATCGAGCAGGAAGGCACTTACCCGCTGCCCGAGGCGCAGCTCGACCGCTTTATGTTCAGTCTCACGCTCGATTATCCGGATACGAGCGAGGAGGTGGAAATCGTCCGCCGCACGACGTTGCGCGTTCAGGAGCAATTGAAAGCAGTCGTTTCCGTGGAGGAGATTCGCGCAGTGCAGGAGCTCGTGCTCGCCGCGCCCGTGAGCGATCATGTCATCGAATACGCCGTCGCCCTCGCCACCGCGACGCGGCCTGCGTCTGCGGGTGCACCGCAAGTCACGCGCGACTTTGTGGAATGGGGAGCAGGCCCGCGCGCTTCGCAGTATCTCGTACTCGGGGCAAAAGCGATCGCACTTCTCGATGGCCGCGTCGCTGCGGAAACCGCCGATGTCCGCGCTGTCGCGCAGCCCGTCCTCAGCCACCGCGTGCTCACCAACTACCGTGCGACCGGCGCAGGCAAGAAGGCCCGCGATATTGTCGCGGAGCTCGTGAAGAGCGTGCAGGAGAAGAGCTACTAGCCGCGATGAAGCGCGCTGTTTTCCTCGACCGCGATGGTGTGATCAACCGACCGGTCATCCGCGATGGAAAGCCGTTTCCGCCCGTCACGGTGGATGAATTTGAGCTGCTTCCGGGTGTCGTGCAGGCGTGCGGGCGGCTGCGGGCTGCGGGGTATTTGATCGTGGTCGCGACGAATCAGCCCGATGTCGGCAGGGGCACGCTTGCGCGCGAAATTGTGGAGGCGATGCACGAGAAAATGGCGTCGCTCATCGCGGTGGACCGGGTGGAAGTCTGCTACGATCCCGGGCAGGGGATCCCGAGCGAATTTCGCAAGCCAGCGCCCGGCATGTTGCTGCGCGCTGCCGCCGAACTGGGCATCGACCTCGCAAAATCTTGGATGGTCGGCGACCGTTGGCGGGACATCGACTGCGGGGTGCGTGCCGGTTGCAGCACGATTTTTATCGACTGGGGATACGACGAAAATTTGCGTGAACGGCCGGACTTCCGCGTGAGCAGTCTGCCCGAAGCGGTGAGCGCGATTCTGTGCGTAAAGTAGGCGCGTGGAACAATAGCATGGAACATTTTTGCCGCAGCGCGTGCCTCAGTTTTGAGAAAGCGTGTAAGTGCCTCAACAACGGGTCTCTACTGGAGTTGAGGCCCATTGCGGGCGTACGCAATGGGGGTATTTTCGGCTCGGAAGGCGTTGCGGGAGTACGCAGAGCTGGTCTAGCCCGGTAGGCGGGGTCTGCGGGCGTACACAATGGCGGTCGTGCCGAGTAGGCGGCGTTGCGGGCGTACGCAATGGTGGTCTAGCCGGGTCGGCGGGGTCTGCGGGCCCACGCAATGGTGGTCTAGCCGGGTAGGCAGGGTTGCGGGCGTACGCAATGGCGGTCGTGCCGGGTAGGATGCCGATGCGCAGTCCCGCAATGCGTGTCGATTCGGGTAGAGTGCCCATGCGTGGTGCCGCAAGGCGTGCCGTCCGCAGGGCATGGGCATTTCCGAGATCCGCAGTTGCCTCCTACTTAAGGGGTCCGCCGCCGAACTGCTTCCAGTATAAGTCGTGAAAGACGTTAGTGCCGGTCACCGGTGCGTTTTCGTTCACGAGTTGCGGTTGGACGCTCGTCCACCACTTTTCGAATGCGCCCGACAGCTCGGCCACGACTTTTGGTTGCGCTTCGGCGACGTTCGTTTGCTCGCCATATTCGGCCTGCACGTCGAAGAGCTGCCACGCGGCTTTTGGTCCGATGTTTACGAGATGCCAGCGCGGCGTGCGCACCGAGCAGTTCGCGTATTTTCCCGTCTCGGGCGAAGCGTGGAGCGCCCACCGGCCCACGTGGGTAAAAAGCGTGCGCTCCGGCCAGTCGGCGTCCGCTTTTTCCAGTAGCGGGATGAGGCTCCGGCCTTCGACTTGTGCGTTCACTTTTCCGTCCAGCTTCGCGCCGGCGAGTCCTGCGAGTGTGGGGAAAAAATCGATGTGCGCCGTAAGCTGTGGACGGTCGCCTGCTGTCAAAGTCCCCGCCCAACGCCAGAGCGAAATTGCGCGTGTGCCGCCGAGCCACGGTGTGTTTTTCGATCCACGCATTCCCGCCGGGAAGACCTTCGTGCCTTGCGCACTTCCGTTGTCGTTCATGAAAATCACCAGCGTGTCGCGCTCGATTCCCCATTCGCCGAGCTTTGTGATCAGCCTGCCAACGTTTTCATCGATGTTGTGGATCATGCCAAAAAAACCGGCGGTCGGTTTGTCCACTTTATCGGCATAAAGCGCCGCGTCCTCGGGCCGCGCGTTGTACGGTGCGTGCGGCGCGTTTGTCGCGATGTGTGTGTAAAACGGCTGCTTCCCTTTTGTCGCCTCGATCCACTTTGTCGCGCGGTCAAAAAATACGTCGGTGCAGTAGCCGGTCGTTTTTTCAAACGTGCCGTTGTGGAGGATGGCAGGGTTGAAATACGTGTTGCCGGGAGCGTCGCCGCAGGTGCCCGGATACGATTGCCCGATTCCGCCGGCGCCGTGGATGAACATTTCGTCGAAACCGCGCGCAGTCGGCCAGTATGCCTGCTCGTCGCCGAGATGCCATTTTCCAAAAATGCCGGTCGCGTATCCCGCGCCCTTCAGCACTTGCGCCAGCGTCACTGCATCGGGTGTGAGCCGCTCGCGCTCGTTGATGGTGTGGGTGATTCCGTTGCGAAACTCGTGGCGTCCCGTCAGCAACGCGGACCGCGTGGGAGCGCAAGTCGGCGATACATGGAAGTCTGTGAACCGCACGCTTTCGCTGTGGAGCTTGTCGAGGTTCGGCGTCTTCAGGATTGGGTTTCCGTGCGCCGAAAGATCGCCGTAGCCTTGGTCGTCGGTGATGATGAAAATAATGTTCGGCTTGCGGCCCGTGAGTTCGGCACGGAGCGGCAGGAGGGTCGTGAGTAGGAAAAATAGGATGCGGAGCATGTTTGCTTAAATAGCAGTCAGATCCGCCTTTGCGACCTCAAAGCTCGGTCTTCCGCAGGCGGGCCCGATAGATCGGCAGACCCTGCGCGAGGAAATGGGCTTCAAAGTCCGTCTTGGGATAGCCCTCTTCTTCCACCCATTCGATGCGCTCGAAGCCCTTTGCGCGGGCGAGGACTTTCTCGATCCACATAAAATACGGCTGATCGTCCGTTTTGATCCGGACTTCGCCCTCGGCTGCGACGACCTGATGCAGGGCGACCATGAATTCATCCTGAAACAGCCGCCGCGGATGATGGTGCCGCTTTGGCCAGGGGTCGGGAAATCCAACATGCACGATGCTCGCCGAGGCGGCGGGCAGGAGCCATTGCGCAGTATAAAGACTCTCCATGCGAACGATGCGCACGTTTTCGATGTCTTCGCGGGCCGCGCCCCGGCAGGTCTTTTCCACGCGCCCGCCCATCCGCTCCGTTCCCAGGAAATTCCGCTCAGGAAACCGCTTCGCCATCGCCAGAATGAATGAGCCGTCGCCGCTGCCAAAGTCCACCTCCAGCGGGGCTTCGCGGCCGAAAATCTCGGCGATCGTTGCGCGGCGGACGATGTCCCTTGGCTTCCACTCCGAGCGCTCTGCGGCGGCGAGGAAGGCTTCGTGATTCCATTTGATTTCTGCCTGTGTCATTGATGCCCTATCAAAACGCGCTCCGGCGCAATCCCGCAACTCAAACCGGTAAACGAACGATTTTCCGCAAATTTTCCGCAAAAATAGTTGCCAACGCCCATTCGATCCCTACTGTCCGCCGCCCGATGCCTAGAAGCATAGCACGTCGCAAGACGAAAAAATCAGTAGCGCGGCGGTTCAAAGTGACCGCCACAGGCAAGATCCTACGCCGCAAGCCAGGTCTGCGTCATCTCGCGTCGAGCAAAAGCTCGAAGCGTAAACGCAAACTCGGCAAAGTGGGCCAGGTCCACAAGACCATGGCTCCGCGGATCAAGGAGTGCCTGCCTTTCGCGTAAGCGAGAGAGCGCATAGGACCGGGGACCTGCTCTTCAATGAAGAAGGGCAAATCGGCAGACGAGGTCACCCGTTCCATCCACTAAATAAACAGCCTGCCGAAAGAAACGAAAAACTAATACACAATGCCACGAGCTACTAACGCTCCCGCGTCACGTGAGCGCCGCAAACGAATGGTCGATAAGGCCAGGGGTTTCCGCGGTCGCCGCAGCAAACTCTTCCGCTACGCGAAGAACGCCATCATGAAGGCCCAGTACTGGGCGTATCGCGACCGGAAAACCCGGAAGCGCATGTTTGGTAAACTATGGAACCAGCGCATCAACGCAGCAGCGCGCGCCCACGGTCTCCCCTACAGCCGCTTCATGGAGGGCCTCAAGGCCGCCGGGATCGGGCTCGACCGCAAAGTGCTCGCCGACCTCGCCATTCATGACGAGGCCGCGTTCAAAGCGCTCGTCGCCAAGTCCGCCGAAGCCCTCAAGGGCAAAAAAGGCGTCACACTTCAAAAAGTAGCCTAAACAGCCGCTTCAACAAATCTAACCACCCCGGATTCCTGTGAGGGAGTCCGGGTTTTTTGTGCCCGGGTGGTGCGTTGGAGCAGACTCTAAAACAGCGGGCGGCAAGATGGGGCGTTGCGGTAGGTGCCGAGGAAGAAGGGTCCCTTGGGTCCTTTTCGTCCTTTTCGTCCCTTGAGCGGCTCCCCAAGGACAAAAGGGACTAAAAGGACCCAAGGGACCAGCGCCTCATCGGATGAGGCAACCAAATGCCGTAGCACATCGATCCACAAACGATCCGAGAAGCGAGGTTGCCCGATGGGAAGGCAGCGTCCAAGCTGGGCGCGGCACCAACAAACATGAAGAACAGAATTCAGAGGGACATTACAGCGTGGTTTGCCGGGGCGCAGCGCGATCTTCCTTGGCGTACGACCCGGGATGCTTACGCGATTCTTGTTTCGGAGTTGATGCTCCAGCAGACGCAGGTGGCCACGGTGATTCCGTTTTATGAGCGCTGGCTGTCGAGGTTTCCTGATTTTGAAACGCTCGCGGCGGCGGGCGAGCAGGATGTGCTCTCGCTTTGGCAGGGCCTCGGATACTACAGCCGCGCGCGCAATTTACACCGGGCGGCCCAAAGCGTTGTCGCGCTCCACGGCGGAAAACTGCCGGCGGATGCCGCTGCAATTCGCGCACTGCCGGGCGTCGGGCGATACACGGCCGGCGCTGTGGCGAGTTTCGCCTTCGACCTGCCGGAGCCTCTTGTGGATGCAAACGTCGCGCGTGTCCTCGCGAGATTGCTCGATTTGCGGGAGCCGATCGATTCGACCAAGGGGCAGGCAGCGCTTTGGTCGGAGGCGACGCGGCTTGTTCCGAAGAAAAAGCCGGGGCTTTTTAACGGCGCGTTGATGGAACTCGGCGCGCTCCTGTGCGTTCCCCGGACGCCACGCTGCGGGGAATGCCCGATTCGCGCCCATTGTCTTGCGCACGCTGCGGGAACTGCCGCGAGCCTGCCGGTGAAGAAGCCCCGCCGCTCACGCGCAGAACTTGTGGAGCATTGCGCGTGGACTACGAAGGACGGGCGCATCCTTTTGGAAATCCAGACTGGCGCACGCTGGCGCGGGATGTGGAAACTTCCGGTTCTGCTGTCCGCGCCGAAGGGAGGCCCGATCTTTTCCAGCGAGTATCCGTTCACGCATCATCGCGTTTTCCTCCACGTCCACAAGTCGCGTGCGCCGGCGAACCTGGAGGCGCATCAAGCATGGCATCGTTTCGACGAACTCGATGCGCTGCCGATGACCGCGCCTCATCGCCGCGCGGTATTGGAAGTTCGACGGGTCTATTAGCGCACTGCCGCTGCGCGTTACGAAAAAAGGAGGAGGGAATCCGGCGAACTGAATTCGCGGAAATAAGACTGGCTTTTTCTCAGGGCTGCAACTACCTCATTTCCGCGAAAGCAGAACCCAGCCCAAACTTATGGCCAAGATCGTAATCATTGATGACGAGCCTCAAATCGTCGAACTCGTGGTAACAGCGTGCAAAGAGCTCGGCCACGAAACATTTCCCTTTGTAAACTCCCAGAAAGCTCTGGACCAGTTGGAGACGATTGCGCCGCAGTTGATCATCTCCGACATCAAGATGGACAAGGTGGATGGCTTTGAGGTTTTGCGGCAGGCGAAGAACATGCTCGATAATTGCGAGGTGATCTTGATGACAGGTTACGGCAACGAAGAGATCGCCGAGAAGGCCATCGGCGAAGGTGCGCGATATTATATCCGCAAGCCGTTCAAGATTTCCGAGATGCAGGCGCGTGTGAAGCACACCGTCGAATTCTCCGACACGGCCAAAGAGCGCGATACGCTGAAGAAAGTCGTGAAGCGTTCGACGAATCCCGAAAACATCATCGGCACTTCGGCGAAGATGGATGAGGTGTATCACCTCCTGCGCAAGGTCGCGGACACGGACTCGACCATCCTCATCGTCGGCGAGAGCGGCACGGGTAAAGAACTTGTCGCCCGTGCACTGCACTATAACAGCTCACGGCAGCATCAGCCATTCGTGGCGATCAACTGTTCTGCGCTGCCCGAGAACCTGCTGGAGTCGGAGCTGTTTGGTCACAAAAAGGGTTCGTTCACCGGTGCCACGTCGGACAAGGCCGGGCTGTTTGAGGAAGCGGAGAAAGGCACCATTTTCCTCGACGAGGTGAACTCGATGGCGCTGCCGTTGCAGACGAAGCTCCTGCGCGTTTTGCAGGAACGCCAGCTCCGGCGCGTCGGCGATACGAAGACGGTCGCAATCAATGTTCGCGTGCTCGGCGCGACGAACGAAACGCTTTTGGAAAAAGTGAAGGACGGCAAGTTCCGCGAGGATTTGTATTACCGGCTCGCGGTCATCCCAATCGAGCTGCCTGCGTTGCGCGAGCGCACAGAGGATATTCCGTTGCTCGTGCAGCATTTCCTTAAAAAGACCGGCCAAAACGGGACCGAACCAGTCAAAATCGAGCCGAAGGCGCTCGAAGTCCTCCAAGGTTACCGCTGGCCGGGCAACGTGCGCGAACTCGAAAACGCCATCGAACGCGCGTGTGCTCTTTGCGACGATCATCTCATCCGGGTCTCCGATCTCCCGCCGCATGTCGTGAAGCAGGCGGGCGGGCCTATCGAAGTTTCCGGCGGCTCGATGCCCATCGGCACAAAGCTCGACGACTTTATCCGCGACACCGAGAAGCGCTTCATCGATGAAACGATCAAGCACAACGGCGGTAATCGCGAGAAGGCGGCCAAGGTGCTCGGCATCAGCATGGCCACGCTTTACCGGAAGCTCGAAGTCAAGTCGGCCAAGGCGGCCAAGTAACCGCCGGGCCTCATGCCGTCTGCGGAATTCCTGCTGATCGACAACAGCAACTCGTTCACGAAGTTCGCGCTGTCATCGCGCGATGCCGTGAGCAGCGCGCGCAAGCTCCGCACCTCGGAAGTCACGCCTGATTCCCTTCGGCGGGTCCTTCGTGGTTGGAAATTTCTCCGCGTCGTCCTCTGCTCCGTGGTGCCTGCGAAACGCGATGTCATCATGGGCTGCTTCGCCGGGCTGCCGGTCCACGACGTCACCTTCCGGAGCAAGCTCGGCGTCGGAATCGAATACCCGAAGCCCGCCAGTATCGGCGCAGACCGGCTGGCCAACGCTGCGTATGCGGCAGTCGCCTTCAGCACACCGTGTGTGGTCGTGGACTTCGGGACGGCGGTGACATTTGACATCATCTCGGCGGAGAAAAAATACGTCGGCGGCGTCATCGCGCCCGGCCTCGAAGCGATGACGGACTACCTCCACACCCGCACCGCGCAGCTCCCGAAGATTTCCCTTATCGAGCCGCCCGGCCCCGTGGGGAAATCCACCAAGCATGCGATGCTCGCCGGGGCTGTTTACGGCTACCGCGGGCTCGTCCGGGAGATTCTCGCCGAGATCAAGCGCTCGCTCGGTTCCCGAAAATTGCGCGTTGTCGCCACCGGGGGATACGCGGACTTGATCGCCGCCGGGGTGAAGGAAATCGACTCCGTCCACCCCGGCCTCACGCTCGAAGGGCTCCGCCTTATCGGGGGGCTGAACTTTGTCGATTGAGCGCGCGTCGGGGCGGAAATATACGCGCTTTTCCTCACTTCCACATGGAATCGGCTTGAATGGAGGATTTTCTCTGCCATACACCGCGCTCCTTTTGCCTGTCGAAGCGGTCCCCTTATCGCGCGGCGGCGTCAATTTCACTTACACAAACCACACTAAATAACACACATGGCTAAAGCAGCAGCAAAGCCCGCGAAGAGCGGCAAATCCACGAAATACGTTTACACTTGGGGCGCAGGAAAAGCAGACGGCGACGGCTCGATGAAGCCTCTCCTCGGCGGCA
>JAYUSJ010000275.1:0-4392 GCA_043755735.1 Verrucomicrobiaceae bacterium
CGGCATCCCTTCATCCTCCCATTTCGGAAGGTTTTTCGGGACCAATGTGTTACCCATGTCCTGAACCACTTGTGTTACCTATGTCCTGAACCCGCACCCATGCAGTGAGCTGACTACTGACCACTGCTTACTCTCGCCCTAACTCGACGATCGGCGAGTCGACAGTTAAAGCGCGACTTGTCCGTCGAACGTGAAGTCCGCAGGGCCGGTGAGCGTGACGTTCTTCCATCCGTCGCCGTCGGTTTCAAAGCCGACTTGCAACGTATCGCCGCCGCGGACGAGGACGCTGACCGGCGACGCAGCGCCGGTTTTCCGCGCCCAAAGAATCGCCGCCGCTGTGAGGCCGGTGCCGCAGGCGAGCGTCTCGTCTTCCACGCCGCGCTCGTAAGTGCGGATGGAGATTCCGCCGCCGGGCAGCTCGCCGATGAAGTTGGCGTTCGTCCCTTTCGGAGCAAAATGCGGGTGGTAGCGGAGCGCACGGCCGAGCTTCACGATGTCCGTGTTTTCCAAGTCCTGCACAAAGACGACCGCGTGCGGCACGCCGGTATTCAGGAAGTGGACGGCGAGCTTTTCGCCGGCCACGTCGAGCTCGGTCGGCGCTGCGTAGGAATGGGGCTTCGACATGGAGAGTCGCACATTGTCGCCGATCAGCTCCGCGCCGATGACTCCCGCGAGCGTCTCAAATTTCACCGCACCGGTCTTTCCGGACACGCGACTCGCGAAGCGTGCAAAGCAGCGCGCGCCGTTGCCGCACATCTCGGCCTCGCCGCCGTCTGCGTTGTAGTAGCGCATCTTGAAGTCCGCACCGTCCGTCGCGGGCTCCACGGCAATCAGCCCGTCGCCACCCACGCCGCGATGCCGGTCGCAAATGCGGGCGATGGCGGCCTTGTCGAGCGAGTGTTGAAGCGAACGGTTGTCGAGCATCACGAAATCGTTGCCGGCACCGTTCATTTTGGTGAAAGAAAGCGTCATGCAATGGCGATACCACGGGCACCCCGCGAATTGAACCAGATTTTTGCATAAGAAGATCTCGCCAAACGCCCGCGGAGTTTTCAAGTTCCACGGAAGCACACTTTCGGACACAACATCCAATCACCTTCCATGAAACATCGTTTTCTATTTCCGCTCATCGCAATCGTCTCGCTCGTATTCGGCGGCATCATCGCCGCTTCCGCGCAGGATAAAGCGCCGGCACCTGCCGCCGCTCCAGACCCAGCGGCTGGCGAAGTCACCAAGACCACGCCGGAAATGTCGCTCATGGACCAGATCAAGCTCGGCGGCTGGATTATGTTCCCCATCGGCATCTGCTCGGTCGCAACGGTCTATCTTCTCGTGGACGGTCTGCGACGCATCACGAATCGCAAACGCTTCATTCCCGATGCGCATCTGAGCGGGGTGAAGAATCTTTTCCGCACCGGCGATTATGTCGGGGCATACAAGTTTTGCAAAAACAACCCCTCGCCGTTTACCAATGTGGTTCGTGCCGCACTGGGGATGGCAGGCGAGGGCAAACACGCCGCCGAGGAGGCCGCGGGTGCCGAGGTCTCGAAAGAGAATGCGCAGATGCAGTATTTCATCAGCTACCTTTCGGTCATCGGCGTTTGTACTCCCATGATTGGACTGCTCGGCACGGTATTCGGAATGATCAGCGCTTTCGCCACCCTCGGCACCTCGGGTATCGGTGACCCATCGAAGCTCTCGGAGGCCATCGGTCACGTTCTTGTCGCCACGGCGGCGGGTCTGCTCATCGCGATTCCCGCGTTTTTCGGTTATTACTGGCTGCGCAATCGCTCGGCAAAGCTCGTCCACGATCTTCAGGATACGATCGGCGGCGTCTTCAAAAAGATGCCCTACGAGCACATGGCCGGAGCACATCTCGGCGACGACGAACTTTATGCCGCCCTGCCGAACTGGGTGCAGCAAGCCCAACCCGAGCTACAGGCTTAATTTCCCCGCAAACCATGAACCGGAGGACATTCTGACATGGGCGGCGGAGGAGGCGGAAGTGACGGGGAACCGGAGTTCCAGATCGCGCCGATGATCGACGTGTTGCTGGTGATGCTCATTTTTTTCATGAGCATCACGTCCGCGCAGGTCATTAAAGTGAACGTGAAGGGACTGAACCTTCCCGTCTCCCCAAACGGCTTGAAGAAAGATAGTACCCGGAACGAGGCCATCGTGAACGTTCTGTGGGACGCCGCGAAGAAAAAGCCGACCTTCAACATCGACGGCAAGGAGTATAAGGACATCAAGCAGGTCGCCGAGCAGATCAAACTCATCAAGAAAAACGGCGAACGCGTGCAGGCGAAAGGCTCGAACCAGGAATTCCGCGTCGTCATTCGCGGCGACCGCGAGGCGACGGCTCTGAGCATCAACAATGTGCTGAATGCTGCGGGTGAAGCAGGAATCGCGGATGTATCTTTCTCCGTCTATAACAAGGAGGGCGGCTAGCCCATGAAACGCGTCGCCGTTGACCCAAACGAAGGAACCGTAGGCTTTCAGATCGCGCCGATGATCGACGTCGTCTTCGTCATCATGCTATTTTTCATGGTCATGGCTGGAGCGGTGAAAGTGGAGAAAGAGCACAACTGCCGCCTCCCCGGCACCGTCGATACCGCGAAGGAAGTACCGTTTGCCGACGAGCAGGTGATTTCTATTACCGCGAAAGGCGACGTCCTGCTCAATGAAGAGCCGATGGCCGCTGCGAACGACAAGCTGATGCCCAAGCTCCGCGACATCCTCAAGCGCGTGAAAGCAAACTGCGACGCCGCCAAGACGCCCGCCGTTCTCACGATCGCGAGCGAGCAGTTAGCCAAGCACGGACGTACGATGGACGTCCTCGATTGCGCGGCGGATGCGGGCATCACGAATGTGAGCTTCAACTTGGTTGAAGAGGAGTAGGCCGGTTCCTGGCCTCTTTAGAAAATGAACACGTCATTCGATGGGGGCGAAATGACTGACAAACCTAAAGCGCAAGCATCGGGCGGCAGATACCGGTGGTGGCGATTCCTTGGAATTGTCGTGCTGGGTCTAATGGTTCTGGGTTTCACGATCCCGTGCTTCCCCCGCCGCGCTGAAAGGGGATTATTGACACCTCAGTTGAGCAATCTGAAGCAAGTCATGTTCTTCTTCAGAATGTACCTCGAGGACAACGACACTCCTCCCAAGGCATTCGCTGATCTTGCGGCCACGCAGAAATATGTGAATTCTGAGGGGTGGAGTGTGATTGGCAAATACAAGTCTCCCGTCACCAAGAAGCAGATCGATTGGCTGTATTTCCCGGAGCGGTTCTCCTCGGATGGTGAGCGCATAGTGATTGTAGCATCGCCCGAATCTTACGAGGGGCTTCGCTTGGTCGGGTGCGCTGACTCAAGCTGCCGGATAGTCTCCGAAGACGAATTCGCACAGCTCAACGCTCGAGGAGGAAAACTCGAAGCCCCGAAATAGAAAGACTTGCCGGTTCGTTATTTTCAAAATGCACACACTCGAAGCCGCCCGCGCACTCATCGCCTCCGCCTGTCACGCATTGCTGCCGGAACGCGTGCCGCTCGCAGACGCGCTCGGGCGTGTGCTCCGTGAATCCGTTGCGGCGACGGAAGACTTCCCGGCTTTTGACCGGAGCGCTTTCGACGGCTACGCGCTTCGTTCCAAGGACGCTCCCGGCAAACTTCGCGTCGTCTCGGAATCCGCCGCCGGAAGCAGCAGCGATCGAGCGCTGGGACCGGGCGAATGCGCGCGCATTTTTACCGGAGCGGCGCTGCCTGCGGGAGCCGACGCGGTGGCGATGCAGGAAAACTGCCGCCGTGATGGCGACAGCGTGGAGATTCCCGCAATTGCGCAATGGGACGGTGTTCGCCGCCGTGGTGAGGATGCCGCCGCGGGCACGGTGCTCCTTCATCGCGGGACGCAGCTTGGCGCAGTCGAGTCCTCTTTGCTCGCACAAGTCGGCCGCACTCAACCGCTCGTCGGCACCGCGCCGCGCATCTTCCATGTGGTCACTGGCAGCGAACTCGTCCCGCCCGACCAAACGCCCGGCCGCGGCGAAATCCGCGACAGCAATTCCACCCTCATCGCCGGACTGATCGCCGCGTCCGGTGGCCGTCTCGTCGCCGCGCAACGTGCCGGCGATGATTTGCAGAAACTGCTCGCCGTCCTCGGTTCGCAGCCGGATTTCGACTGGGACATCTTGCTCATCTCCGGCGGCGCGAGCGTGGGCGACTATGATTTCGGCGCTCGGGCGCTCAGCGAACTCGGCTTCAGTATTCAGTTTTCCCAAGTAAATCTTCGCCCAGGTAAGCCGCTCATTTTCGCCACGCGCGGGCGGCAACTGGCATTTGTCATCCCCGGCAACCCGCTCTCGCACTTCGTCTGCTGGCATGTCGCCATCCGCGC
>JAYUSJ010000276.1:0-42647 GCA_043755735.1 Verrucomicrobiaceae bacterium
GGTTTTTCTCGCGATTCATAGCGGAGAGCACGCGGCAATGGCTCTCGACAAGGTGCTCTCGGACGCATCGAAGCAGGAGCGGTTGTTCGCCGGTTACGAGAAGGATGTGGGCGGCATCATGGATAAATATCTGCGCTTCGTGACGGCGTGGTACGAGCCGCAGTTCATCGAGGTCTTCACGACACCCGCAAAGCGACTTCAGCTCGCCGCGGCAGTAAATGCGGTGCTCGCCGGTCATGTCGGGTTTTCGTGGGGGATTTGGTGGCGGATGGAACTCTTCTACCTCGTCTGTCGCTTGCAGAAAAAGTGGCCGCTCTGCCCGAGAATCACCGAGCGAATTTCGCTGGAGCTACAGCATTAGCGGCGTGCCGGCATTGGGGGCGAAGCTGGCGGGCGCGGATGGATTCGTTGTCATTATTGCGTGCGGATGATTGACATTTGTGCGGCCAATCTTCACAGCGTCTGACTCTCGATTCATATGAATATCCACTCCGAAACGACTCGTCGCAACTTCCTGAAGACCGCCACCAAGGCAACCGCTGTATCCGCACTCGCGGGTGTGGTGCTCCCAAATGTGCATGCCGCCGGCACAGACACCGTGCAAATCGCCCTCGTCGGCTGCGGCGGACGCGGCACGGGCGCTGCGGATAACGCGCTTACCGTGAAGAATGGACCGATCAAACTGATGGCAGTCGCGGACATTTCCGAAGGCAAAGTGAAGGCGACGTCGAACGGACTCAAAGCCAAGCACGGCGACAAAGTGGACATCGGCGATAAGAAGTTCATCGGCTTCGATGCTTACAAGCAGGCGATCGACACGTTGAAGAAGGGCGACATCGCGATTTTTGCCACGCCGCCTGCGTTTCGCTGGGTTCACTTCCAGTACGCGATCGAACGCGGCGTGAACGTTTTCATGGAGAAGCCGGTCTGCACCGACGGGCCTTCGGGCCGCAAGATGCTGGCGCTTGGCGAAGAGGCTACGAAGGCCGGGCTGAAGGTGGGCGTAGGTCTGATGTGCCGCCACTGCCGCGTGCGTGGTGAGCTTTATGACCGGATTCAGCAGGGCGAAATCGGCGACGTGCTCATGCTCCGCGCTTATCGGATGCACCCGCCGGCGGCTTCGTTCCGCAGCAAAGTGCGCCCGGAAGGTATCTCGGAATTGGAGTATCAGATTCAGCGCTTCCATAGCTTCCTGTGGGCGAGCGGCGGCTGCTTCAGCGACTTTTACATCCACAACATCGACGAGGCGTGCTGGATGAAGAACGGCTGGCCCGTCGAGGTTCGCGCCAACGGTGGACGCAACTTCCGCGAGGATTGGATCGACCAGAACTTCGACTCATACTCCTGCGAATACACATTTGCCGATGGCTCGAAGTTCTTTTTCGAGGGACGCAATATGGAAGGATGCCGCCAGGAGTTCGCGACTTATGCGCACGGCTCGAAAGGAATGGCCATCGTGTCCAAGGCCGGTCACTCGCCGGCTCGCAGCAAGATTTTCAAAGGTCACAACGAGAAGAGTGAGAACGTGCTCTGGCAGGGACCGAAGGAGGAACTGAATCCCTACGAGCTCGAGTGGGAAGACCTCGTGGACGCAGTCCGCAACAACAAGCCCTACAACGAAGTCGAGCGCGGCGTGAAGGCGAGCATCGTCACCGCGATGGGGCGCTGGTCGGCGCACACGGGACAGATCGTCACTTTCGACGACTACCTGAATAGCAAAGAGTCGTTCGCGCCGGATGTGGACAAGCTCCAGCTTGGCGGCCCTGCTCCGCTGGCCGCGCTGAAGGACGGCAAGTATCCAGTCCCGCAGCCCGGCGTCAAAGAAGGCCCGGTCTGGAAGGAATACTACGTCTAGTCCGATGGCTGGAGCGCAGATTACGACGCTCCTTTCGAACCGCGACCTGGATCGTCTGGCGCGGCTGCGCATCAACGCGAACCGGCGTTTCACCAATCGCTCCCGCGGCGACCACCTCGCCGCGAAGGGCGGCACGAGCACGGAGTTTTGCGACTTTCGGGACTATTCGCCGGGCGACGATGTTCGCTTTGTGGACTGGAACATTTTCGCGCGCATCAATCGCCCGTATTTGAAGCAGTTTCACATGGAGGAGGAGATGCACGTCGTCCTTCTGGTGGATGCGAGCACGTCGATGAATTTCGACGGGAAACTCGCGCTCGCGTTGCAAGTCGCTGCGGCATTCGGGACCGTGGCGCTGCGTGGCGCGGAGAAGGTGAGTGCATACTGTCTTGGCAACGGGAGTCAGGCGACTTTGCGGCCATGTTCCGGGCGCATGAGCGTGGGTAAACTATACGGGTTTCTGGAAGGAATCGCCGGGGGTGGTGACGTGCCGGTGGATGTCGGCATGGAGAGTTTTCTGCGCAAACATCGCGGTCGGGGTATTGTGATTGCGCTGTCGGATTTTCTGACCGGCGGAGATTTGCGACGTGCGTTTAATTTGGTGAACAGCGCGGGCCTGGAAATCTTTGCGCTGCAAATTCTCGGGGCATCCGAGATCGCGCCGGAGGTGACCGGGGACTTCCGCTTGGTCGATAGCGAGACGGATGGGACGCTGGACATCAGCAACGCCGCAGCGCTGATGACGCTCTACCACGAATATCGCGCCGCCCACGAGGCGCAACTCACCGCGCTGTGCCAGCAACGGAGCGGGCGATTCGCCACAACGAGTGCAGCCGAGCCGTTCGAGCGGTTGTTTTTCGAGACGCTGCGTCGAAAAGGCTGGGTGATGTAGCGCGGGATTTTCCCGGCGCGAAGATTGGGTGGTGGCTCAATCTAAACGGTGCGCAAATTGCCGCTTTCTCCGCGAAAAGAGATGCGTTATCCGGTAGTGATGCGTCCTGAAAAGAACAAGAAAATCGAACTGAACCCCGACCAATCCGGCCTTGCGGGGCTGGGGAATGCTTTTGCCGGTCTGAATCTCGGGCCGCTGCCGGCTGGGCCGGTGCAGCAGTCGGCGGCCGAACCGAAAAAAGCGAAGCGTCTGGGTCGCGTGGTGTTGCGAAAGGAGACGGCGCATCGGGGCGGCAAGGCGGTTATTGTGGTCTATGATTTTCCGCCGGAAGTGAATGCCGCGGCCCTGGAAGACCTGGCAAAGCAGCTCCGCAAATCGATGGGAACCGGTGGGACGGTGCGGGAGCGAACCATCGAAATGCAGGGCGACCAGTCCGGAAAGATCCGCGCTTTTCTCGAAAGCATCGGCTGGCAGGTCGCCGGCGTATGATTCGAAGCCGAACGGCACAAATATTTATGCTAACAGGGATTTACTTGGCGCATTTTTCTGCGCTTCTGTAGGATACAACTCAAGTTCACCAGACTCGTATGAAAACTCTCATTCGCTCTCATTTCTCCATCGTGACGGCAACCGCCATCCTTGCAGGGTCCGCCGCGCTTTTGCTGCCGTCTTTGCACGCGCAACTTCCTGCTCCGCCGCCTGCGGTTACTGCGGGTGATGCGAAGGATTTCGACGCTGCAAGCGCGCTCATGGATCAGAAGAAAACGAAGGAAGCCATGCAGGCTTTCGAGAAGTTTTTGGAGAAATACAAGATGCAGTCCCCGAAGTCGCTGGACGCGAAATTCAAGCTCGCGGTCTGCTACATTCTCGAGGGTGATTACGACTCGCCAATCCGGCATCTGAAAGAAATCATCGCCAATCCGAAAATCGAACCCGCCGGGAAGGAAACCGCGCAGTTGCTGATTGCCAAATCGGTCACCCTGAAAGGTGTGAAAATGCCGTCGGATTCCGAGCCGCAGAAACAGGGGCAAAACAAGATTTTCGAGCAGGCGATTGGTGAGTATGAGAACTTCCTGAGGGCGTATCCGAAGTCCCGCGATTTTGACAATGCGCATTTCCTTCGTGCCACGCTGCTGACGCAGATTGGGAAATACGAGGATTCGGTCAAGGGTTACCAGGCTGTGGAAGCGCTCGGGCCGCAAGCGACTCCTCTCTATTGGGATTCGGTGCTTTCTTCCGGGCGTGCGTATTTTGCCCGCGCATCGGACCTCATGGCTCCGGGCAAGGATGGCAAGGAAGCAAAGCCGGAGGATGTGGCGGCGGCGCTGAAAATCTTCGAAACGGCGCAACCGATTTTGGGGAAGGTTTACCAAGGCAGCGGCGACCTTGCGATGAGCAATGAAGCGACCTATTACGCTGCGCAAATGCAGCTTACCCGCAGCCAGAACGTCGCGGAGGGGGACGAGGAAAAGAGGAAGGCAACCCAGCAGGCTTTTCTCACCGGTGCGTATGAGGCGTTTCGCGCCGTGCGTGCACGCGAGGAGGTGCTCGTTGCGCAGCAGGCAAAGATTGATTTTTGGAAGCGCCAACTCCCGCTGGTGCAGCCGGGTCCGAATTACGCGTCGCAAGTTGCCCGCATCAACAACCTCATCGATATCGAGGAGCAGAAGTTCGACCGTTATAAGACCGGGCAGGATCAGTATCTCGCTGCAAAGCTCGCGTTGGCGCGAATCTACCTTTTCCAGAAAAAGCCCGACGAATCGCGCACGCTGATCCGTTACCTCATGGGGCAGGAAGAGTTGCTCAAGAGCGATAAAGAAGCCATGCCGACGGTGACGGCGATGCTTTCTCTGAGTTATGCGGAGCAGGGGAATGTCGAGAAGACGCTGGAGGGCTACGAAGAGTTCCGGTCCAAATTCAAGGGGAATGCAAACGGGGACAACCTGCCGCTGTTGCTCGCAAAGCTTTTGATCGACTCGGGCAAGTCGGAGAATCTGGATAAGGCGATCACCGTAGTGAATGATGGCATGGCCGATTTCAATCCGTGGCGTTTTGTCGGCGAGGCGAATGCACTACTTGCAGCCGCGCTCACGAAGCAGGGCAAATACGACGAGGCTTTGAAGGCCATCGAAACGGCGGTCTCCAAAAACCCAAAAGACGATATCTTAGCCAATCTTCTGTACGTCGCCGCCAATATCAAAGAGGTGCAGGCGCGTGAGACGCAAGACCCCGTAAAAGCCGACGAAGCCATCGCTGCATATCAGATCGTCATCGATAGATTCGGCAATTATTCCTACAAGGAAGATTCAGAGTTTGGCATCGCCCAGATTCTTGCCGGCAAGGACCCTAAACTTGCGATTCCGAAGCTCGAAAACTTTGTGACCACGTACAGCACGGGAACGCCGAAAAGCGAGAACACGGTGAAGAACGTCCCCGTGGCGCAGTACCTCCTTGGTAAGTGTCTCGACGGTACCGGCGAGAAGGACAAAGCCGTGGAAGCATGGGCAAAACTGGCAGAGAAATGGCCCGAGGCGGAGTCTGCTCCCGGCACTTTCTTCCAGCGCTTCAATGTTTACAACGAGCGCAAAGACTACCCGAAGTGTGCGGAATTGATGGAGGGATTCATCAAGGCGTATCCCGACCACGAGAACGTGTATTACGCATTCAATAACATCGCGGAAATGAGCTTCGCGCGCCCAGGACCGGAGGGTAAGGGCCCGAACATGCTCCAGAACACCCGCGATGGTGCGGCGAAGCTCACCGAGTTTGTAGAATACGAGCTTGCGAAGGATCTGAAGCAAAAGCGTGGAGACCAGGCGCTCGTGAAAATCGCTACAAAATGGTCCACGCAGATCCCGCAGAAAAACTTCCTCATTATGAATGCCGACGAAAAGCTCGTCTGGCAGGAATCCGTGGACAATTCCACGAAAGCAGTGGAGAAGATCCTTGAGAAATACGCCGACCAACCGTCCGAAACCAACAAGGTTGGCGAGGGCTTGGAGAAGCTCGTCGTCGTCCAGAGGGCCCGCACGGCAGCCGACCCCGGCAATGCCGCGAAAGTCGGGACTTATTTCAAAGATCTCGCCGCGAAGTTCGAAAGCAAGCCCTCGGTGAAGAGCAATGTGCTCTTTGCGCTCGGCGCGGTGCTGTGGGAAAAGAGCCGGCCCGAAGCGATGAAGGCGATGAATGACGGCTACAAGGCCGACGTGAAATTTACCACCGACGACCTCGACCGTTACATGGAGGGACTGCTGGCCGAAAAGAAATACGACAAGGTCAACGAAGTAGCAGCCAAGCTCGCTGCGGACTATCCGAAAGAAGCACTGGACCCGCAGGCAACGGCGCTATTCTGGGAGGGCAAAGTCCTGGAGACCCAGGGCAAGATTCAGGATGCCGGTGCGAAATTTACGGAGCTCAAGACGGCGTTCGGCACCTCGAAGAAGGTGCTGGAGGCAGACTACGGAGTCATCCGCGCCGCCGTGGATCAAGGCAAACTCGAAGACGACTTCATCTCGCGGCTTGAGAAGGTCTTCAAGGTGAACCACAAGACTTTCGAGCTGCCGGCCCGCACGCTTTTGCTGATCGCCCGGATTCAAGAGATGCAAGGGGACATTGACAGCGCGGTCGATAATTACATCAAGATCCACACCCGCTACGAGAGCGTCCCCGATGTCTCGGCGGAAGGGCTCTGGCGCGGCTCCGATTTGCTCGAGCAGCAGGCACTCAAGAAAAAGCCGGTCATGCTCCCCGCCGAACGCAAGAAGTATCTCGATGGGAAAAAGAAGCCCGCGGCGGTCGAAGCTGCCAAACCCGCCGACGGTAAACCGGCCGATGCCAAGCCGGCGGATCCAAAAGCCTCGAAAGAGTCCGCAGGCGAGCCTGCCAAGGAAGATAAAACCGCCACGGCGAAGAAATAACTTGGCACTCAGCGCCGAATAAAGAAAACAGCGGGCTGCTCCGCTACTCCGAACCAATCTTTGATGTCCAAAATCGCCGCCATTTTAACAGCCGCCGCCATCGCTTTCACAGCATCTGGTTGCAAGGAACAGAGCGAAGCCGAGAAGCAGGAAATCGCGCGCGACGCGTTGCGTGAGACCAAGCGGGAAAACGCCATCAAGTATTACAAGACGCTTGCCGAGAAATTCCCCGATGATCCAAGGGCGCAGGAAGCGCTGGGCAAGGCCAAGGCTCTCGAAGCAAGCCGCCCGAAGAAGTAGTGGCGCGCGAATCGTTCGCCGCCCGTGCAAAGCGGGCACAGGCCATTTGTGCCGCGCTCGCTGCAACGTATCCGGACGCGCATTGCGAGCTTGATTACACGACGCCGCTGGAACTGCTCGTCGCAACGATCCTCAGTGCGCAGTGTACCGACAAGCGGGTGAACATCGTCACAAAAGAGCTCTTCCGGGTCTGCAAAACCGCCGCTGACTACGTGGCGTTGCCCATTGAGCAACTCGAAGAGCTCGTGAAGACGACCGGTTTTTTCCGCAGCAAGGCCAAGAACATCAAAGCGTGCTGCGCGCGTCTCGTGGAAAAGCACGGTGGCGAAGTTCCTCCCGTGATGGATGCGCTCACCGCGCTGGCCGGCGTCGGACGGAAGACCGCCAACGTCGTCCTCGGGAACGTGTTCGGTATCAACGAAGGCGTCGTGGTCGATACGCACGTCTCCCGCCTCAGCACGCGGCTCGGGCTCACGAGCGAGACCACCGCGGAAAAAATCGAGGAAGACCTCATCAAGCTGATTCCCCGCGAGCAGTGGGCGCTATTCAGTCACTGGCTCATCTGGCACGGACGCCGCCGCTGTGGTGCGCGGAAGCCGGATTGTGCAGCGTGCGAAATCGCAAATCTGTGTCCGCGAATCGGCGTATAGCCGAAAAAAGCTTCAGAAAAATGCCCCTCGCATTTGCGAAATGAGCGATCGTGCGTAGATTAAAGGCAGGGGTTCCTTGGTTGGGGCTGCCGGTGCTTGTAGTGGGGCGCCGGCAGCCCATTTTTTCCTCGCTGATTTCATGAGCATCGGAGCCGCCCGTTGCGTAGCGGGTGTGGCATTTGCAAATACTCCCTTTCCTCACCCTCGAGATGAGGACTTTCCGCGCATCCCTCAACTTGGAAAAAGGGCGCGCGGGGCGAGCTCGCAGATCATAATTCGTCTGCGGCGTTGTGTTTTGATATGGCGGCCTTCCCGATTTATCGGGACCACTCCCCAGTGCCGCTTTAGGCGACCGAAAATGCAGGACAGACTGAAATTCCTGTGCGAACACTTCCGACTTCGAATGACACCACGTGCCATGCGCCATCACACCAACAGCCTCCGCTCCCTCGCGGCGCGATTTTTCACCTGCGTGAAAATCGCCGCGCTGCTGGGCCTTGCCGCTGTGTCTGCACACGCCGCTACGAGGTATTGGGACGGTGGAAGCGTGGATATCGCGGCCAATGGCGATGGGAACAGCGACGGCGTCAGCGGCACATGGAACACCACCCTCGAGAATTGGGATCAAGGCAGTGGTCTGGCCCACGTGGCATGGGTGAATGGCAGCAACGTGGCCGACATCAACGGTGGGTCGCAAACTATGACGCTCGGTGCGAACATCATCCTGGGAGGGATCGTTCAGAAATCCGGTGGAACCTCCGTCGTCATCGCGGGTGGCAGCGGCCCCTACACGCTCACGTTGGGCATCACTGGAGCCAATACTTTCCTCGCTGCCGCCAACGACACCACGGGTAGAACCTTGACCGTGAATGCTGTGATTGCAGGGCCAGTCGGCAGAAATCTCGTCCTCGCCGGCCCGGATACCTCCGGCACCGGCACTATCAATCTGGGGAGTGCCAACACCTTTAGCGGCACCACCAGTTTCAGCGCCGGGGCCACGGGAGGTGCCCGCGTGAACCTCAACAATGGACTCGCGTTGCAGAACAGCACCGTGACCCTGAGCGCGGATGCCGCTGTGATCTTTGACAGCGGCGTTACTGCAAACGCCTTCACCTTCGGCGGGCTGGCCGCCAGCAGCGCAGGCACCGGCTTGAACCTCGCCCTGCTGAACGACGCCAGCACTCCCATCGCTTTGACCGTCGGAGGAAACAACAGCAGCACCACTTACAAAGGTGTGCTCAGCGGCGGCGGTTCGTTGATCAAGACGGGCAGCGGCACCCTCACTCTCGCCGCGGCAAATACCTACACCGGCACCACCACGGTGAGCGCGGGCACTTTGCGCGTGGACGGCAGCACCGCGAGCGCGACCACGGTCAACAGCGGCGCGACTTTGGCAGGAGACGGGACGGTGAATGGGGCCATCACGGTGAACGCGGGCGGCTCGATTGCGCCCGGTGCCAATAACCTCACCGTTTCGAGCCTCACCTTCAGCGGCACCGCCACCGTCGATGTCGGCACGCTGACTAGCTACACCAGCGTGGCTGCGATCAAAGTGAACAACGCTCTAACTGTCAGCGGCGGAGCAGGCGCGGTGACGCTGAACCTGCCGACGGCACCGGGGTTTAATGGCACCTACCGTTTGATTCAATTTGGCAGCGGCCCGGCGAATGCCAGCGGCTTCACGCTCGGCACCATTCCTACGCTGGCCTGGAATCAGACCGGCACTTTGCAGGTTAGTGGAACCTTTCTGAACTATGTGATCACCGCCGTCGGCGACACGACGCCGCCGACCTTGGGCAGCACCCTGCCAGCCAACAATGCCACGAATGTGTCCGCCGACGCCGACCTCGTGGCGACCTTTGACGAGACGGTCGAAGCGGGCAGCGGCAGCATCGAGTTGCGCCGGAGCAGCGATGCCGTCTTGGTGGAATCGTTCAATGTGGCCTCGTCCACCAGGCTGACGTTCAGCACCGCGCAGTTGATCATTAACCCGACCAATGACCTGCCGACGGGCCAGAGTTATTATGTGCTGATCCCCGCTGGCGCGGTTGAGGATACTTCGGGCAACAGCTACGCCGGAATCACCACCAACACGGGCTGGAAGTTCACTGTGCCCGTTCCGGCGGTGCTCTACACGGATACCGGCAGTCCGGCGAACCCGCTGTGGAGCGCCATTCTACCCACGCTGAACGTGGATTCCCCGGATAACGACCCGGTGTATGGGTCCACCATCAATGTCAACAATGCCGCCGTCGAGGTAGGGCTCTATGGCAATCGCCCAATTTTGATCCCCGACCGGCGAATCCATGTCGCGTGCAACACCTCCACGACGAATGTCGCGGATTTCACCCGGTGGTTTCAGACCGATGGGAAGACGCATGTCCTCCGGGTGTTTGTGAACGATGAGAATACCGCCACCACGCGGGAAGGCACTTCCTCGCACACCGAGGCTTTCATGGGCGGAGGCTGGAATTCCACCGACAACCTGACCTACGAATGGACCGCTCGTTACACCATCGCCAAGCTCGAGCAGGGGTATTGCTGCTTTCAGCTTAAAAACACCGACAACGACTGGGCGGTGCAGCTCAGCATGGGCACCAACGGTTCGCTGACCGTGAACAACCGAACCGGCTCCGATGTGGTCGTCACCAATCCCGATGGAAGCGCGAAGAATTTCGACGGCCGCGGTTTCGATGTCCGGGTGCTCGACGACGGACTGAATTACAAACTGTGGATCGATGGCGTATTGTATGCCTCCAGCAGTTACTCCCGCCCCACCGGAACGACCACCTTCCGCTGGGGCATGTATTTCGGCGCGAATAAGCTCAATCCTCCGGCCGATTTCAACATCGTGCTCGTCAGCGGTGCGCAGGTGCAATCGTGGCCGGGCAATCTGAACACTGCCACCGCGACCATCACGAAAGCCAACAACGCAACGAACCTCGACGCCGGAGGGAGCTGGGTGGGGGGCGTGGATCCCGGGATTTACAAGCAAGCCGTGTGGAACAGCACGGTCACCGCAGCGAACACCGCCACGCTCGCCAGCGATCAGGATTGGGCCGGCATCAAGATCACCAATCCCGGCGGCCTCGTGACCATCAATGGCACTGCGACCCTCGGCCTCGATGACTCGGGCGTGGACATGACCACAGCCACGCAGAATCTCACCGTGAACTGTCCGGTGCAATTGGTCGTTCCCAGTAACTGGAGTGTGGCCACGGGGCGCACCGCGACATTCAACGGAAAAATCAGCGGCTATCCGGGCCTCACGCTCAATGGCGCGGGAACCGTGCAGTTGGAGACCGCGAACACCTACAGCGGCGACACGACCGTCAGCGCCGGCACACTCGTGGCAAATGACAGCTTGGCTCTGAGCACCGGGCGCCTCGTGCTCAACGGCGGGAACTTGTCCAACACCGCGAGCTGCACACTCGCGAATGACGTGAGTTTGAGCGCAAATGCCGCCGTCAATGTCGGCGCGTCGCAAACGCTGACCGTAAATGGTTCCATCGCGGGCGCTGGCTCGATGACCAAGAGCGGCATGGGCACGCTCAATTTGTCCGGCGCGAATACTTACACCGGTGCCACCATCGTCAGCGCTGGCACGCTGGCTATCGGCGATACCTCGGCCGTGCTCACCACCTCCGGCGTGACGCTGGCTGGCGGGACCCTGCTGGAACCCAAGTTGGATGGCGTGGTCATCAGTGCGCCTATCACGGTGGCCAGCAGCGGAACCACCGCCAGCATCAGCGCGCCGACAAACGCTCCGGGCAGCGGAGTCGTCTCCACGCTCACGCTCAAAAGCGTGCTGGCCGGGAGTGGCAATGTCACCTTTTCCAGCAGCGTCGATCAAAACGCCCTATCCACCGTCTATCTCGGCGCGCAGAGCACCTATGCGGGCAGCACCCTAATGGATACCGATGGAACCACGGCCACCCAGATCATCGTCAAACTTGGAATCAATAACGCCCTGCCCACGAATACGGTGCTGACGATCGATGGCCAACTCGGCATCAACAGCGGTCGGTATGCCGAGCTGAATCTGAACGGATTCAACCAACAGCTCGCCGGTCTGACCAACACCGCACGAAGCCTCAGAATTCAACGCGTCGTCAACAGCGACATCTCCGCCGCGGCAACGCTGACGATCAACAACAGCAGTAACCACACGTTTTCAGGCATCCTCGGGGGCAGTGCAGGCGGCTCGGTATCGGCGTCCGCAATGCCGGGGACAACGAACGGAAACAACTTCGGCCTGACCAAGAGCGGCGCGGGCACCTTCACTCTCAGCGGAGCAAACACCTACACCGGCGACACCACCGTGAACGGCGGCACCCTCGCTCTCGGTGCCAGCAATGTAATCTCCAGCAACTCCGATATCATCATCGGCAACGCCACGCTCAACGCTGCGACGTTCACCGACAACCTCGGCCCCCTCGACGTCACCAGCACTGCCAAAATCAATCTCGGAGCCGGTGCCGCGCTCTCATTTGCAAATAGCAGCGCGATCGACTGGACCGGCGGCACGCTCAATCTCACAGGCACTTTCGTTTCCGGCGCGTCCCTTCGCTTCGGCACCACCAGCGGCGGCCTCACGCCCGCACAACTCGCGCTTATCTCCGCACCCGGCTTCCACTCGTTCGCGCTGAATGCAAGCGGCTACCTCACCGCCAGCGTGGTGACGACATTCGCCACATGGATCACCGGCACCTTCGCCGGAGCTGCGACCGTCCCTGCAAACAAGCGCGGCCCGACCGACGACGCCGACAACGACGGCATCAGCAACCTCGTCGAGTACGCCGTTGCCGGCCAGGACCCCACAGTCCCGAACACCGCCGTCGGAGCGCTCACCGCCAACACCCTCACGTTCACAAAGCGCCCCGGTACCAGCGGACTCACCTACGCCATCCAGGACTCCACCGACCTCGGCGCGACCGACCCCTGGGCCGAAGTCACCGGCGGTTCCTACGTGAACAACGCGACCACCATTTCCTACACGTTCGCGCCCGGCACCCCGCCCTCAAACTTCCTGCGCCTCCGCGTTCAGTCGAACTAAAACACTGGGAGTGGCGGGCTGTGGCCGCCATTCGAAAAACACACCGCCGAAGGCGCACTTTGAAAAGAGGGCGGCGCGCAATTCAAAATGCGCCTTCGGCGGATTCGTCCAATGGCGGCCTCAGCCCGCCACTCCCCACTCCCGCAAAAAGATCTCGCCTCGATCCATCCCTCCGGATACCGACGCGCATGGACGAGCCGATCCGCTTTTTCTCTCCACAGCTTCCAGTCACCGTCGGGCACAATCGCCTCCCTCATTGGGACCAGCAGGGGCGGGCGTATTCTTTGATGTTCCGTCTCGCGGACTCCATTCCTGCCGAGCTTTTGCGCGAACATCGACTCGCCGAGGCTGCATGGATTGCCGCGCACCCGGAGCCGCATTCGCCGGCGGAAGAAAAGGAGTATCTCCGGCGCTTCGCCGGGCAAATCGAACGATGGGCGGACCTCGGTTACGGGGAATGCCATCTGCGCAATCCGAAGTGCGCGGAGATTGTCGCCGGTGCACTCCGGTTTTTTGAGGGAAAGAGAACACGGCTTCACGCCTGGGTCGTCATGCCAAATCACGTCCACGTGCTCACGGAAATCATCGAGGGCAATACGTTGGAAGACTTGATGGAATCGTGGAAAGGATTCATGTCCCGGGAAATCAACGCGCATCTCGGACGAGTGGGGACGTTCTGGCAAAAAGGCTACTTCGATCGGCTCATCCGCGATTGGGAGCACTTCGGAAATGTGGTGAGATACTTTCGGCAAAACCCAATCAAAGCACGGCTAAAACAAGGCGAATACCTCGCAGGCGAGAGCGCCTTGGCACTGGGAGTGGCCTAAGGCCGCCATTTAAAAACACTGGGAGTGGCGGGCTAAGGCCGCCATTAAAAAAACAAAACGCCGAAGGCGCACCTAAAGAGTCGTCGTCGCCTTGCGAACGACGCGCGCTCTTGGAAAGTGCGCCTTCGGCGGGCTCGTAGAATGGCGGCCTTCCCGATTTATCGGGACCACTCCCCAAAAAACGAAACGCCGAAGGCGCACCTAAAGTGTCGTCGTCGCCTTACGAACGACGCGCGCTCTTGGAAGTGCGCCTTCGGCGGGCTCGTAGAATGGCGGCCTTCCCGATTTATCGGGACCACTCCCCAGAGGGGGTTACGGCAGCGCGGCGCGGATGCGGATGAAGTATTTCGTGAAGCCGGTGACGGGGCCGATGGTGGCGTTGATGACTGCGCCGGTGCCTACGATGGTCCCGGCGGCGGTCTGCCACGGGGCCGTGAGGTCGGTGCTGTATTCCACGGTGTAGTTCCGCCCCAGCGCGCTGGCGAAGCTGTAGGGCAGATTGTTTCCGGTGATCGCGCTGGTCGTCACCGTGAAGCGGCTGTTCGGGTTCGCGGGATTGGTCAGGGCGAGCCATTCGGTGTTGTTCGTCTGGCCGTCGCCATCGGGGTCGAGAGCGGGGGCGGCGTTGGCGTTGTTGAGGCCGAAGTATTGGTTCTGCCAGTCGTCGTCGAGGCCGTCGGCGGCGTAGGTGCCGAAGTTGTCGGGCAGGGTGTTGGCGACGGTGAGGCCGAGGGTGCCGGTGGTGCCGAGGTGGATGCCTTGGGCGGTGGCGGCGGTGTTTTGGAAAACGACGCCGCCGGTGGCGAGGCCGGTGCTGTTGATGGTCAGCGGGCCGTTCATCACGCTCCATGCCACGCTGGCGGTGGGGACGGTGAGGAACGTGGCGTCGTCGAGCGCGAGGAACGCGGCGAGCTGGAGCGTGGCGCCTTCGTTCACGTTCAGCGTGGCGGCGGTGAGCGCGAGGGCAGTGGCGTCGTAGAGTTGCGCGGCGTAGCCAGCCTTCAGCGTCTCGGCGGGCACGGCGACGGTGGAGATGCCGGTGACTCCGCCCATGCTGCCGTCATTCGTATAGCTCGCGCTCGTGGCCCGCTTGCCTCCGGCGTCGGCGGTGTCGGTGGCCACGGTGTAGCTCGCCGAAGTGCGCGGTCCTGCGTGGGTGGCGGCGGTGAGCAGGGCTAGAAAAAGGGCGGCGGTGGCGTTCATGGTTCGGGTTTCAAGATTGGGCGTTTGGGGTTTGAGGTTCGGTCTGCGCTCCGCCTCGCCTGCTCCAGGCAGCTCCGCTAGCCGTTCGGCTCATGGCTGTGGCAGGGACAAGACAACCCGGAAACCGACAACGCTGAGGCCGGCATTGCCCGGTTCGTCGGCGACGCGACGGGCCGACCGGCAATTGTCTGGGGAATTGCCCCAACTGCCGCCGCGGAACACGCGGAAGGAGTCAAAAGCAGCACCCTTGGGATCAGTGCCCCCGTCATACGGCGTCTGATACGAATCCCAACACCACTCGGACACATTCCCAGCCATGTCATATAGCCCATAGCCGTTCGGCTCAAACGAGCCCACAGGACACGTCGCGGGTTCCGTCCCTCCTATGCTGCCATTCAGGTTTAAGCCGTTCGGTCCCAAATCGTAGCTGATGATGGTGAAGCCGAAGTAGTTCGCGATACTTCCCTTGATCAACCTGCCCCACGGAAAGCGCTGCCCGCTCAATCCACCACGCGACGCCTTCTCCCACTCCGCTTCCGTCGGCAGCCGATACCCGTTCGCACTCCACTTCACCTGCGCATTGGTCACGTTCACGTTCCCCGTCTTGTAGATCGTCGTCTGCGCATCGTTCGTGTAATACACAGGTGTCTTGCCGGCCTGCTCCGAGCGGGCATTGCACCACTTCACACAGTCATACCAGCTCACCATCTGCACCGGATGATTCGCACCCTTGCCAGCCGCGGAATTCGTGAAGGTGTAGCCGTTATCGATAGCCCAAACGTAAACCAAATCCCACTGGTTCTGCGTCACCTCATTCACACTCATGTAAAACGCGGACACCGTGGTGCTCACCGGAGCGGCGTCCGTGATGTCCGTATCCGCAGCAACGCTGTTCCCCATCGTGAACGCCCCCGCCGGAATGAGCACCATGCCCGGCGGTGGAGTGGAGGCAGGTGTAACGCCAGGGATGTTCCCGCTGGCATCGCGTTTTACGATGGTGTTCGGCGTGCTGGCCGTCGTCGCCGCATTGGCGAGGTTGGCTCCACTGGCGACATCGGCCGCGCTCACCCCGCCCACCGTGCTGGCCGCCATCGCATAGCCCACTGCCGCGATGCGCTGGTCGGGCGTGAGGAGCTGGGAGTCGTTCGTGCCGTCATTGAACCACACGCGCAGGCGCACGTCGGAATTGGCGAAGACGGAGTTCGGGATCGCCGTCATGCCCGCGAGAGCGGTGTCGCCGAGGAGCACGGAGTAGAGCCCCTTCGTGACGGTGAGCGTGACCGCCGCCGTGGGCTGCGAGCCGGCGGCGCTGGTGCCGTCATTGCTCCAGTAGGTGGTCGTGCCGTCCGCGTTCACGAGGGCGAACTTGAACGAGCCGGAGCCGTTGAAGTTCACGGTGCCCACGGCCACGCGGCCCTGGTAATTGATGATCTGCGGCACCTGCGCATGGAGCGTGGCGGTGAGCAGGGCAAAGGCGGTGATGATTGCCGCCACGAGTGTTCGAATGTTCATATGAATCGGTATGCTGAGTGTTCCAGATCGGACGGTGTTCCGGCTTTCCTGTCTATCAGTGCTCCCTCGGCGTTCTGGGCGAAATTCCGCTGGAGCAGTGAATTCAGTCCCTTAATAGCGGTTACGGAGCTGGCGTCAATCGCACACTCCCCCGAGGGAATCCAACCGCCAAGGAAGCTACGCGCGGAGCAGCCGCCCAGCCCTGGGAATCGGGGAGGCGCTGAGCGCCGATTGCCGCTATCGCGGCAACTCGCGTTTGCCACTGACGTGGCAACGGGGCTTAGGAGCCGTCAGACCGCCGAAGGCAAAGCCCCGCTCCCATTCGCGCTTTCGATATAGTCTCGTTATTTTTGGTAGATGGTATGAGGCGCGCAGCGTGTCCCCGAGGACCGCGCTCTTTTGGGAGGCACTCCGCGAATCAAGGGCAACGGGACGTTCCCCCTCCTTGGGTGCTACTTCGCGCCGGGATTCATCCGGAAGGGGCCGTAGCCGAAGTCGATGACGCCAGCCGAGACGCGGAAGCGTGCGGGGATTCCATACATGCGGCCTCTCACTTGTTCGATGGCTCCGGCTTCGCGGAGGATGGTGAGTTGTTTGGAGATGCTGGACATGCTCGGGCCAAGGGCTGTGCTGAGTTCGGAAACCATGAGCGCTTCTCCCTGACTGAGCGCTGCGAGGATTTGCCAACGGAGGGAGCTGCCAATGGCGCGGGTGAGGCTGTCCAGTGGCAGCGTGACGGGTTTTGGCGCAGGTGTGTCGGTGTTTTGGGCTGGCATGGCGATGTATTGCTCCCGGAGTTTCTACAGGGAAAAAGGAAGATGCGTAAACTAGAAACGGAGTATCCAGAATGGAATACTTAAAGTCGAACTCTTGAACCGGAGATTCTCCGTCGGAATACTGAGGTTCTACAATGGAACTCGGTGTGATAGAAACGAGAACATGAGTATTGAAAAACGGAATTGTCGATTCCTTATGTGGAAACAGAGTATCTCAACCGGCACTCCGAATGTGGAAAATGACGCTCGGAGGGTGGAGATCTCAGTCCCTTGAGCCACATCTTAAACCCCGACCCCGGAACAATTGCGCCGTGAAGCGGGCAAACGCGGTCTGTTTCCGCCGCAATGGGCAGACGGTGTGGATGAAGGTGGGCGTGTTCAAGCAATCGGAAGTCACGGACACGAACGCCGTGCGCCGCGCCCGGCCAGCCGGAGGAGCGCGAGTATCAAGTGCGCTCGGTGATCAAAGACGTGGAAATCGGAATCGCCAGCGGCATCGAGACGGTGATCGTGCGCGGATAACAACCCTAGGAGTGGCGAGCTTAGGCCGCCATTTCAAAACACAACGCCGCAGGCGCACCATGAGTGCCGTCGTCGCGTCGCGAACAACGCGCGCCCTTTGAGTTGCGCCTGCGGCGGATTCGTAGAATGGCGGCCGTCCCGATGGATCGGGACCACTCCCCGGAAGGGGTTGGAGGGGCCGCAAACTTTCCCTGTTAGAACGCCGACTATTGGAGCAATAGGGAGACTTACATGATCCCGGAACTTTCGATCTTTACGCCCGCCGCCATCCGACGCTCGCTGCAAACGGCTTTTGCGCTGCTCGTCCTTTCTGTCGGCGCATTGGCGGATGTGACTCAGCTCGCCGACCCGTTCACGATCACAGGCGCGGCGAACGATACGAATACCAATGTGAACATCCCCGCGCGGCAGACGGGGCCGCTTGCGGGAGGGACTTACACGGAACTATTCACGCATGCGGCGGGCTTCACGAACGATGCGCTCATTGAGAAAAGTTCCGCCCCGTTTGCGAGCGATGCGCTGTTGTTGCGGACGTTTCATGGCACGGCGTCGTCAGCCACGGCGGTGCGGCTTTCAACGAACTTCGGTCCGCAGGTGGTGGGGAAAAAGTGGCGGGTTTCTTACACGGGCAATATCCAGCGCAGCGATGCGGCGGCAGTCACAGACTCATGGCTATCGCTCGATCTCGGCGATACGACGGGGCATGTCGGGCCGAACAACGCCTCGACGGACATCGGCTTTTTCATACGCGGAAACGGCGCGTGGGCAACGTGGGCGGACAATGTGAACATCGCCAGCGGCGCAGCGACTGCGCTGAAGACACCGGATATTTATGCGACGAATTGGGCGCTTGCACTGACGATTGACGAGACAGTTTCGCCCGTCGTCGCGAGCGCGGTGGTGACGGTGGCGGGCGGCGGCACGTTCAACCTCGGGCCTTGGAATCTGACTTGGGAAAACGCGGCACGATACTTGGAGCTCCGCGTGCTCCAGGGCGGAACCACGACTGGTGCGGGTGCTCTGTGCGAGGGTCGAGTGGAGAATCTCACGGTGGCGCTCGTGGGCGAACCGCTCGCGCCGCCGGTGATTGCGACTGCACCGCAACCGCAGACAATTTGGCTGGGCGATAGCGCGGTGCTGAGCGTGAACGTGGATAGCATCACCCAGCCGACTTACCAATGGTCGCTAAACAATGTGGCGATTCCCGATGCGACGGCATACACGCTGACAATCACAAACGCGGCGCTGGCAAGCGGCGGCAACTACTCCGTGGCCGTGACCAACCCAAACGGCACCACGACGACCTCCGCTGCAGTGAACGTGATTTACCCGAATCGCTGGCAGCGCAGCGCGGAGCCGCTGGCCGTCTCCAGCAAAAAGACACCGCTCATTTTCTCGGAGATCATGCCGCATCCGGCGACGCGGCTGGATGGAAAGAACGTGGAGTTTATCGAGCTCTACAACACGAACCCGTGGCCGGAAGACCTCACGGGCTGGCGTATTTCGGGCGATGTGGATTTTGCATTCGCGCCCGGCACAAGTATCCCGGCGCAGGGCTTTCTCGTCGTGGCGGCGGTTCCGGCTGATGTGCAGGCGGTTTATGGAATCACCGGCGTGCTCGGGCCGTGGACGGGGGCGCTTTCCAACGAAGGAGGAACGCTGCGGCTGCGTCGGAAGAACGACGCCATCGTGCTCGAAGCGAAGTGGAACGACGGACCCGAGTGGCCCGCCGCCGCGGATGGCGCGGGGCATTCGCTCGTGCTGGCGCGGCCGAGTTTTGGCGAGAGCGATGTGAAAGCGTGGAGCCACAGTGCTGCGGCGGGCGGCTCGCCGGGCCTTGCGGAAGCGGTGCCTTCGAGCGCGCATGACCATGTGGTCATCAACGAAATCCTCGCACACTCGACGGTCGGGACGGATTTCATCGAGCTCTACAACAGCAGTCCGCTGAGCGTGGATGTGAGCGGTTGCTGGCTGTCGGACGACAACGCGCTGCTGGGTAAATTTCAAATCCCAGGCGGCACCGTGCTTGCCCCGCGCGGACGCGTCAGCTTTTCGCAAACGCAGATGGGCTTCGGCCTCAGCGCCGAAGGCGAGACGGTCTATTTCTCAAACGCAGCGCTCACACGTGTGCTCGACGCCGTGCGCTTTCGCGGGCAATTGCCCGACACCGCGAGCGGTCGCACGCCGGACGGCGAAGGGCCGGTGCGCCGGCTCGTGAGCGCGACGCCCGGCACGGCGAACGCGGTCGCCGCGCGTGGTCCGGTGGTGATCAACGAATTGTACTTTAATCCCATCACCGGTGACTCGGAGGATCAGTGGCTGGAGCTGCGCAATCTCAGTGGCAGCGCGGTGAGCCTTGTCGGCTGGCGCATCAGCGACGGTGTGTCGTTCACTTTTCCAGCGGGCGCGAGTGTCGCAGCCAATGGTTACATCGTCGTGGCAAAGAACCCTGCGCGTCTGCTCGCGAATCATCCGGGGCTTTCGGCGGCTCTGGTCTTTGGACCTTTCGCGGGAACACTCTCCGGCAGCGGCGAAGAGGTCGTGCTCGGCCAACCCGTAACGATTCCCGGACCGCTCACGTATTTCGCGGCAGTCGATGAAGTGAACTACGCCGACCAATCGCGCTGGTCGCAATGGGCCGACGGCGGCGGAAGTTCGCTGGAGCTCGCCGACGCACGCGGCACGGCAACGCCGCTCTGGCTCGATAGCGACGACACGGCGAAAGCGCAGTGGACGCTCGTGGAGACAACCGGCGTTTTGGATAATGTGAACATCAACGTGAGCGCCCTCGCCAATCGCCTCGACGCATGCCTGCTCAATAAGGGCGAAGCGTTGCTCGATGAAGTGGAAGCGACTCCGTCCGGAGGTGCAAATGCCGTGACCGAAGGCGGCTTCGAAAGCGGCATCGGCACATGGCTCGTGCAGGGCACGCACAATCGCTCCGTCATCGAAAACTCGGGATATGCCGGCACGAAATCGCTGCGCCTCGTCGCAACGGGCCGCGGCGACCCGTTGCCAAACCATGTGCGGACGTCGCTGACCTCAACAATCGCGACCGGTGCCACCGCGACGCTCCGCGCCCGCGCCCGCTGGCTTCGCGGTTCTCCGGATTTCCTGCTCCGCCTGCGCGGCGGAGGGCTGGAGGCATACGGCGCGCTCACAGTGCCGAAAAATCTCGGCACGCCCGCCGCCGCGAATAGCCGTGCCGTCGCCAACGCCGCGCCTTCGATCACCGACGTACTGCATCGTCCGGCGCTGCCCGTGGCGGGCGTTCCGTTTCGCGTCTTCGCGACGGTGAGCGACCCGGATGGCATCGGCAGTGTCACGGTGAACTACCGCATCGATCCCTCTGCGACGCTCGCGAGCGTTGCGATGCGCGACGACGGCACCGGCGGAGACATGCTCGCGGGCGACGGAGTCTTCACCGCAACCATCCCCGCGCAAGCGACCGGCGCGCTCGTGGCGTTCACCATTTCCGCGAGCGATGCGTCCGCGGTGAGCGCGTCATTTCCGCCGGGCGCAGAGTGCCTTGCCCGTGTCGGCGACACTCTGCCGACGGGAGCGTTTGGCACTTACACGATGTGGATTACGAGCTCCACGCTGACCGCCTGGTCGGCGCGGTTGGTCAAGAGCAACGAATCCTTCCCGATTACGTTGCTGCACAACGGCAGCCGGATTTTTTACGGCACCGGCGCGCACTTCGCGCAGTTTGCCGAAACCGCTAACACCAATCCCACCAACGCGATCATCGGCTACGACATCGATCTCCCGCCGGGCGAGCCGCTGATGGGCGAGGATGAGGTGGTGCTTGATTACCCGATTCGCGACACCACCAACCAGCGCGAGCAACTCATGCACTGGATGCTGGAGCAAATGAAGCTACCGACGCTCCACCGAAGAGACGTGCATCTCGTGGTGAACGGTTCGCGACGGATTCCAGCCGCAAGCGCTGCCCCCATTTTTCACGACTGCCATCAGCCTGGTGGTTACCATCTCGATTCCAACTTCTCGGACGATACGAAAGGGCGCTTGGTCAAGACCAGCCGTTGGGACGAGACCAGCGACACGAACACTGTGCTGGCGGGGGACTTCAACTCGCTGCTGCCCTTCACCACCACGGGCGGAGCTTACAAAATCGCCCGCTATCGCTGGTGCTGGATGCCGCGCTCCTCGCAAGGCAGCGAGAACGACTTCGCCGATATTTTGAACCTCGTGACCGCTTCCAACATCGCGGGTGGCGGCGCGAACTACGTCAACGGAGTCACCGCACTGGTGGACGTGGATCAATGGATGGGCAGCTTTGCCTTCGCCGACCTGTGCGCATATTGGGACACATTTGGAAACCCAAACGACAAAAACGCTTACCTCTACAAACCCACGCTCAGTGGCTGGAAAGTGATCACCAACGATCTGGACGTTGGCATTGGAGCCGACAATTCGAACCACCATCCGTCTATCGAACCGCTCTTCGCAGCGGGCATCGATGCGCCCGTGCAGAAGATGTTTGATACACCTGCGCTCGTCCGCCCCTACTGGCGCGCGCTGCACGAGTCCCTCGGCACATTTTTCAGCGGAGCCGCTGTGACCAACCGCCTTACCCAGCGATACAATGGCTACATCGCCAACGGCGTGGCCGTGGTCTCGCCGTTTGTGGCCAGCGACTACTACTCCGTGGCTCGGACCAACCCCACCGTCCCCGCGATCACCGGCGGCATTCCGGAGTGGATAAATCTGCGCGTTGCCTATGTGCAAAGCCAGCTCGCCACCGTCAGCGCGCCATTTGCCGTCGATGGACCTTCGTCGTTCGCAACGACCGTCAGCCCGATCACCGTTACCGGCACCGCACCCGTGAGCGTGAAAACGATCACCTTCAATGGACTCGAACTCCCGCTCACTTGGACGAGCACGACTGCTTGGAGCGCAAGTGTGAGCGTGGCCAGCGGCACGAACTCGCTCGTCATCTCCGCTTACGATGGCGCAGGCATCGAGACCGCGAGTGCCACGCTCAGCGTGACATTTACCGGCACTAACGCGTGGGCAGCCTTGCGCATCAACGAATGGCTCGCCGACAACGCCGCACTCGTCTTCGACCCCGCCGATGGCGATAGCGAAGACTGGCTGGAACTCTACAATCCCACCGGCAGCGCCGTGAGCCTCGCGAACTGGACGCTCAGCGACTCCGCGCCGACGCCGACGACATTCATCATCCCTGCGGGATACAGCATCAGCGCTGCCGGACGCCTGCTCGTATGGGCCGACGACGAGACGATTCAAAACACCGGCAGCGGTCAATTGCACGTCCCCTTCAAACTCAGCAACAGCGGCGAAACCCTCACGCTCCGCGCCCCGGACGGCACCGTCGTGGACTCAGTCACCTTCGGCGCGCAGGTCAAAAATATCAGCCAGGGCCGCGTTCCCGACGGCGGAGCAACGCTGGACTTCCTCGCGAGCCCCAGCGCCGGAACCGCGAACGCCGCGATGCTGGCGCTGCCCACCGCAACCGCGACGCTCAGCGGCGGCGTGATCACATTTAGCATCACGACCACGCCCGACTTTACGTATCAGCCGCAGTTCAAAAACGAGCTCAGCGACGCGACATGGACCGACCTCGGTGCAGCGATCAAAGCAACAACGGGAACGCTGAACATCACCGACACACCGAGCCCGCAGACGCGCCGCTTTTACCGCGCCGTGCGGACGCCGTAGGATCAGCGAATCTCGCGCTTCACATTCTCCATGTCGGCATCGACCATGAGCTTTGTGAGTCCCGCGAAAGTTGTCTGCGGCTCCCAGCCGAGCTTGGCCTTGGCTTTCGCGTAGTCGCCAATGAGCAGTTCGACTTCCGCAGGACGCTCGTAGCGAGCGTCGTATTTCACGAATTCGCTCCAATCGAGCCCGACGTGTGCGAATGCGACCTGACAGAATTCACGAACGCTGTGCGTCTCGTTCGTCGCGAGCACGTAATCGTCGCCTTCGGGTTGCTGCAACATGCGCCACATGCCCTCCACGTATTCCTTCGCGTAACCCCAGTCGCGCTTTGCGTCCAGGTTTCCGAGGTAGAGTTCCTTTTGGATTCCGAGTTTAATCCGGGCGACGGCGCGGGTGATTTTGCGCGTCACGAAAGTCTCTCCGCGACGCGGGCTTTCGTGATTGAAGAGGATACCGTTGCTGGCGTGCATTCCGTAGCTCTCGCGGTAGTTCACGGTCGCCCAGTAGCCGTATACTTTCGCGACGGCGTAAGGACTGCGTGGCCAGAATGGCGTCGTCTCGGTCTGCGGGACGGCCTGCACTTTTCCGAACATTTCGCTGCTGCTGGCCTGGTAGAAACGTGCCTTCACTTTGGCTTCGCGGATGGCTTCCAGAATGCGAATCGTGCCGAGGCCGACGACGTCGCCGGTGTACTCGGGGATATCAAAACTCACACGAACGTGGCTTTGCGCGCCGAGGTGGTAGATTTCATCGGGGCCGACGCGGTCGATCAAACGGGTGAGATTGAGCGAGTCGCTGAGGTCTCCGTAGTGGAGAAACATGCGCACTCCGTTGACGTGCGGGTCCTGATAAAGATGGTCGATACGTGAGGTGTTGAACGACGATGCACGACGGATGATGCCGTGGACTTCGTATCCTTTTTCGAGCAGGAGGTCGGCGAGATAACTGCCGTCCTGTCCGGTGATTCCAGTAATAAGAGCTTTCTTCATGTGGGCTGTAAACCCTGAGCAAATGACACGCCATCGCTCACTTGACGAGTGGGATTCTTCGGAAATGCGTTCTCCGGAATGCGGACTTGCCCGCGAGACCTGTTGCGCAAAGAGTTGCGCGGTGATTCTGAAAACCGCCTTTACCATCCTCGCGACCGCCTCGGTAGCCCTTGCTGCGCTCAAAAAGACCACCGCCAAGCCTGCGACCAAGACGGCGACCAAGCCTGCCGCCAAGGCCACGCCAAAGCCGGCTGCAAAGACCTACGACAACGACGGCGACGATCACTCCATGTTTCAGGCTCCGAGCGGTGCGCAGGCGACTCTCGACACGGGGGATTTGGCGGAGTTTTCCACCCTGTCAGCGACCCGGCAGAAGTTCGTCAGCGCTGTATTGCATCTCACAAAGTGCCGGCTGACTTATCAGTTCGGCTCATCTGAACCCGCGAACCGCGGGATGGATTGCAGTGGGACGATACATTTTCTCCTTCGATATATGGGCCTGAAAAACCCGCCGCGTGATGCCAGTTCGATTTATCTTTGGGCGCAGAGTTACGGGACCCTGAAAGAAGTCAGGACCAGCGATCTGCACGATTCCCGGCTGAAGGATCTTCGTCCGGGTGATCTGCTGTTTTGGGAGGGGACGTATGACGTCGGACGGAATCCGCCCATTTCGCACGTCATGGTGTATCTCGGCCGCGAAAAAGGGAACGGCGCGCAGGTGATGGCGGGTGCGAGCGACGGGCGAAAGTATCGCGGCGTGAAGCGAAACGGCGTGAGCGTATTCGATTTCACACTTCCGAAACCGGGGAGTCGCGCCGTGTTTGTAGGCTTCGCGCGCGTGCCAGGGCTGTAGGCGGGCGTGAATTGCGATGGGTGATAGCGAATGACGAATGACGGAGTCGCACCCGTGGCGAACTCAACGGGCTTGCGACTTCGTCATTCGTTCCCCGATTATCCCACGCCTCAATTGGAGCAACTCGAAGCGTTGATTCATGGTCGTTATTCGATTTCCGCCCAGCAGTTCTCGACGAGCGCCATGACGAGCCGGAAGGGGACTGCGGAGTAGCGTCCAAACTCCGGGCGTTTGGTGAGTTTGGCTCGCACGGTCGCAGGGCTGGAGAGGCCGCACAGAAAGCGCGTGAGCTGCCGCGGCGTGCCGAGCGCGGGCAGGTCATCGAAGATAAGCGTGCGGATTTCCTCTTCATCGTCGCCTGTAAACTTCGGGATCTTCGTGGCCGGAAGTGCGACGGCGGTCGCGGGCGTTCCGGTGCGGCAGAAGTGGCAGTGTCCGCAGTTTTCGTCGGCCAATGCTTCGCCAAAATAGCCGAGCAGACGCCGGGTGATGCATCCCGGCTGCGTGGCGAAGTCGAGAATCTGATTGAGCCGCTGGGTTTCGCGCGCTTCGCGTTGGGCAAAGAGCTCGGCGAGGTTTCCGGCGATCACTGCGGGGACACGATGCGCGGCGTCTCCACAAAGCCGGAAGCCGTGGCGGAGGCCAGTCGGTTTTTGCGTAATTGCGCCGGTTTCCTCCAGCCAGGTCAGCGCCTTTACGATGCGCTCCCGGGGTTCGCCGAGGTGGTTTGCCGCGGGCTCGATCTCGAGGGTGAGATACTTCGGCCCGCGCCGTCCGCAGGCGAAGAGCGCGGCAAGAAACTTCCGGCGATCGTCGTTGAGGCTGCTGAGAATCACGAGTTCCGGGCGGATAAATTGAATCTGCGTGCTTTGGTAAAACGCGTGCGTCGGGCGGAGGAGTCCGTCGAGCTCGAGATACGTGATGACAGTCTCCACGACGAGCGGGCGGATGTCGGTTTCCTGGCTGAGGTCGTAGCGGCTCACATCGAACGTCTCGCCCGAGCCGAGCATCTTACGGACGAGAGCCTCGACCGCTTCGGGCGTCGGCGTGTCGCCGAGCGTGAAATTTTCCAGCGGGATTGCGTCATCGGCGCAAGCGAGCAATTCGCAAAGTGCAGGCTGTCCGTCGCGGCCTGCACGCCCGATTTCCTGCTGATAGTTTTCGAGCGTCTTCGGCAGGTTGAAGTGGATCACACTGCGGATGTCCGCCTTGTCGATGCCCATGCCGAACGCGATCGTGGCCACGATGATTTCGCTCTCGCCGCGCATGAACGCATTTTGCACGGCGTCGCGGTCGGCGGCGTCCATTCCAGCGTGATACGCCCGCGCTGCGAGCCCGGCGGAGGCTAGGTAGCCGGCGACTTCCTCCGCGGTTTTCTGAAAGGTGACATACACCACGGCAGGGCGGACTTTCGGGCTGGCGAGGCGCTTTGCAAGAACGCCCAAACGATCATCGGCGGCAGTCGGCGTGATTCGGAGATGGAGGTTCTTTCTGCGGAAAGAGGTCTGCACATGGCGCTCGCTGTCGATGTGAAAAGCCTTGCAAATATCACGCGCGACATCCGGCGTGGCGGTCGCGGTGAGTGCGAGGACCGGCTTCAGCGAAAGCTCCTCGGCGACCCGCGCGAGGCGCAAATATTCAGGCCGGAAATTGTGCCCCCATTCGGAGATGCAATGCGCTTCGTCGATGGCGAAAAGCGAGATCCTCGCGCGTCGCACACGGTCGAGGAATGTCTCGCCGGAAAGGCGCTCGGGCGCGATGTACAGGAGTTTCAGTTTTCCATCGCGGAAGTCTGCGTAGACTTGCTGCGTCTCCTGCGCGGTGAGGCTGGAATCGAGCCTCGCCGCTGCGATGCCGCGTTTTTTCAGCGCATCGACCTGGTCTTTCATCAGCGCGATCAAAGGCGAGATAATGAGCGCGGTGCCTTCCATCAAAACGGCGGGAAGTTGGTAGCAGAGCGACTTCCCGGCACCGGTGGGGAAAAGCGCGAGCGCCGATTCCCCGGCAAGGAGGGCGCGGACGATGGCTTCCTGGCCGGGGCGAAAAGCGTCGTGACCAAAGCGGGTGCGGAGTTCATATACCAAATCCATGCGTCCGCTTCTAGCGGCGTGCAGGATGGCAGGCAAGGCTGTCGAAGCCATTGGCAAGCGGCCTGCTTGTGTGTAGCATACTTACTCATGATGCGCCGCTTGCTTCCAACGCTGCTCGCTATTCTCGCTATCCCGGCTTTCGCCGCGGACGAGACCGCTGTGCCGTTGAAGCCCTTCCGGAGCGCCCCGTCGCAGAATACTTACACCGTTGTCGAGGGAGACACGCTGTATTCCATCGCCCGCAAATTTGGCCGCGACCCGAAGCTCATCCATTGGCTGAACCGGCTCGGCGACGCAGACGTGTTGCCGGTGGGAAAAGTCATATTCATCGGCGACGCTACGGTGGCGCGATAGGTCAATTCCCGGCTGGCGGCACCGCGCGGTGGGTCCAGCCGTTCCAGTCGTAGTAGTACATCGGCTGGAAGCGCTTCTTGTAGTCGTAGCCGCTGGGCTCGACGTAGCAGTAGCCGGGGTAGTGCCACGTTTTCCCCGTGCTTCGCGCGAAGATGAGTTCCCAGAGCATCGTCGCGACGCCGAGGCGGCGGTCTTCGAACTCGGGGTCGAAAAATGCGTAGATGCTTGAGACGCCGGTGTTGCCGACATCCAGGTAGCTCGCTGCGACGAGGCGTTCGCCGAGATAGGCTGCGACTTCGACCGTCTGGCATGGGCCGATTTGTGGTGCGGGGCCGAGAAAGTCTTCGAGCGAATTCGGGATATTGTCGGCGAAGCGTTGCTTGTGCAGATCGAAGAGCCGCGTGCGCTCGGCGTCGATATTCACGGGTTGCACCCGGACTTCGAGGTCGCTGTTTTTGCGCAACGTGCGGCGCTGACTCTTGGATGGTTTGAAGGCCTCGACATCAATGCGGAGCGGGCGGACGTGGCGGAGTCCGTCGTTAGTCCATGCTTCGCGGTAGCGATAGTAGATGGGGCCGAAATGACGCCAGCCGAGTTCCCACAGGGCGTCCATTTGCTCTGGCGACTGGCTCCAACTAACGAAGTGCTCGTGCTCGACCGGTTGCATGACGGGGAGTTTTGCCGATTCTCGCGCAGCTTTCCACTGCGACTTTTAAGAATTTTTTCGGTCGCAGGGATGTGCTTGCACGGTCAGTGAATCGGGTGTTCGCGGAGCCAGTCTCCGAGTTGTTTCCCGGCTGTCTCGGAGAAGTGGCGGGCGCCATAGGCGTTGAGGTGCCAGGGGTCTTGGTAGTAGTGGTCGGGGAGTTCTGTGATGTTTGCGCTGAGGCTGAACAAATTGCCGTGTTGCGCTTTTTTGCGCTCGACGAATGCCTCGTAGGCTGCGGTGCGTTCGGGGTTTGGGAAATCGCGCCGGAGCATCTCGGGGAGGGGAAGCGTGATCCAAAGAATCTTGATGTCGTTCTTGGCTGCAAGCGCGCAGAATTTATCGAGATACAGTTCGTTGTAGCGATGGATGACGATCGGTGAACGGAGCAGGGGAGGGACATTGTTTTTGTTGATGACCGTGCGGGTGGGTTCGAGTGGCGGTTTTTCAGTCACCAGAATTTTCGCGCGGGTATTTTGCACGGAGCCCACGGGAGTTTCGAGGTTTTCGAAAAAGAGGGTGTCGCCTGCGGTGATGAATTTGTAGAGTTCTTCGCGGTATCGAAGGGTGTAGCTGAGGCGGCACATTGTGCCATAGAACCAGTCGCTGGGTTTCACGCCGTCGCGGAGGAATCGCGCGCTTTCCTCGGGCGTGGCGAAGCGGGCCATGAAGCGATCGAGAAACGGGTCGCCCCACGTGAATGGATGCGGTGCGAGGACGATGAGTTTTGGGGCTTTCTTTTCGATGATCTGGCGGCGGAGGACGAAGTAGTTGAAGAGCGGGGATGTGCCGGGGAGCGCGTAGTTGCTGATCTGGTGATCCTGACCGATGAACGGCTCGATAAGCCCCACGCGGACGCCGCTGGTGGCGCTATCGCCCATGAACTGGATGTCGGCGGGCGGGAGATAGCGGACTTCTTCGGCACGGTGCTGGACGGTGCGCGTCATGAAGCCTTCGGGCATGATGCGAAGCATCGTCTCGATGACTAGAACGCCGATGATGAAGAGCCAGATGGGCGTGAGCGCGGGCTCTTTAGAATGCGAAGTAGATGAATTGGTCTCCACCGGTGACTCCCAGGATAAGGATTAAGTAAAAAAGGACGAGGAAAACGGCCGCTGTAAATATGGGCCGTCGCCGGACCCAGAACCATTGGTTGTGGGTGGCAAAGACGGGGGTTTCGACAATGAGGATGACGAAGATGTAGGGGAGCATCTTGATGAATTTTATCGCGAAATCGGGTGCGAACTGGAAGTGGAATATCTCTCCGGTGGCACTCATGATTTGCTCCCAAGAGGCGAGGCGAAAAATGAGCATCCCGTAAATCGTGAGGAGGAAATTGCCGCCGATGGCGAGCGCACGCGAGGTGTGGGAGTGCCGCTTTTCTCCACGCCATGCGACCCACCAGCGGTGCAGCGAGAGAATCATGCCCTGGTAGGCACCCCAGATCACGTAGGGCCACGATGGGCCGTGCCAAAGCCCGCCGATGAGCATGGTGATGATGAGGTTCAGCCATGTGCGGAAGGGGCCTTTGCGGTTTCCGCCGAGCGGGATGTAGAGGTATTCGCGGAGCCACGAGCCGAGGCTGATGTGCCATCGTCGCCAAAAGTCCTGCGGGCTGGTGGCGTAGTAGGGGAAGTTGAAGTTCTGCATGAGGTTCACGCCGAACCATCGTGCAACGCCGCGGGCGATATCGGTGTAGCCGCTAAAGTCGCCGTAGGCCTGAAAAGTAAAGCCGACGGCGGCGATGATGATGTCGCCGGTGTTGAACTCGCCGCGTGCGTAGATCGGAGCGATTTTGAGCGCGAGGTTGTCGGCGATGACGACTTTTTTGCAGAAGCCCCAGAGCACCAGGTAGAGCCCTTCGATGATGTCGTTGTTCGTGACGGGCCGGGGGTTTTGGATCTGCGGGAGGAGATTGTTCGCACGCTCGATGGGGCCGGCGACGAGTTGCGGAAAGAAGGTCTTGAAGAGAAGGAAGTCGCGCGGATTGGTGCAGGCGGGTGTGGTGCCGCGGCAGACATCGACGACATACGCAATGGCTTGGAAGGTGTAGAAGGAAATGCCGACGGGGAGGATGAATTCGTAAGGCTTGGCCAGGGGGCCAAGGCCAAACGCATGGAGCGTGGTGTGGATGTTATCGAGGAAGAAGCCGCGATACTTGAAGAAGGCCAGAAGGGCGACGGATATGATGACGCAGGCCGAGCAGAGGCTGCGTTTCTTTTTCAAATCAGGGGCGTTCGAAATGGCGATTCCGCCGTAGTATGCGACGGCGCAATTGAAGCCGAGGAGGCCAAGATACCGCCAGTCCCACCAGCCGTAAAAAACGATGCTGGCGATGAGAAGCAGCCAGTTTCGCATACGAATCCCGCCGAGCCGCACGAGCGCGAGCACGATGACGAGGAACAGGACGAAATCGATGGAGTTGAAAAGCATCTAGCGTCGCGTCTGCCAGCGGGCAGGGTCGGGGTTGGTGAGGTAGTTCCAAAACGCGCTGATGACGGCGGCGTTTAAGAAAACGAAGCCGGCCGGAAGAGTCAGTATTTTCAGTCTGAGAGGTAGCGTCATCCCAAGAGCCGCGAGTAAATAAAAGACTGTCTGCAAAAGTAAAGCAGCGCGATAAAAAGGATGGCTGCCGCTGAGGGTCGCGCTAGTGAGGAATGTGGTGAAAAGAAGGAGCGGACCTGCGAGTCGGAGGTACTTGTGGGCGATGAGTTGCCACCAAAGCCGGTTGCGCCACGGGAGCAGCCACGCGGGGTGCCGGAAGAGCATTTGAAAATTGCCGGCGAGCGTTCTGCTTTTGCGGCGTTTCTCGGCGACGGGCTCCAGCGACTGCGGGTCAAATGCGAGCGCCGTGGATTCGTGCACGACCCGATGACCGGCGATGGCGATGCGCATGGGGACGACGACATCGTCGAGTACGGTATCGGTCGGGAGCGGGGTGAATAGTTCGCGACGGATTGCGTAAACGGCACCGGTGCAGCCGATGCAGGAGTCGAGCATCGATTCGCGGGCGCGGAGGAAGCGCTCGATTCGCCAGTAGGCATCAACGCCACTGCCGGTGCCGCCCGAGCTGCCGGCGATTTCGAGTTCGCCCGAGACTGCACCGATTTTTGGATCGCCGAATCGCGTGACGAGTTTGCGGATGGTGTCCCCGGCAAATGTCTGTCGCGCATCCGTGAAGACTACTATGGGCGCGGTGCATGATGAGATCGCTGCGTTCAGTCCGGCGGCTTTTCCTTCGCGTTGGGGCTGGGCGATGGTGCGGACGCGTTCGTTTTTTAGATCCCCAATTTTTGCGACGGTGTCGTCGGTCGAGCCGTCCGAGACGACAAGAACGCGGAGCATTTCCGCAGGGTAGTTGCTTGCGAGAAGGTTCTCGATGCGGGCCATGATGCGCCCGGATTCGTTGTACGCGACGACGACAATGCAGACGTCCGCCGGCTCGAAGTCAGGGGCCGGCGTGGAGCGTCCGCGCGTCATCCAGGCGATGAGGAGCGGGTATCCTACGAATGTGAAAAACAGCAGCGCTGCTGAAAGCCAGAATCCAATCTCAGCCACGGTCTAGATGTTGTTAATGGCGTAAACCCAGAGCATGTCTGTGAGTTTCACCATGATGAGGACGACGGCGATGTCGAGGATGCCGATTTTATTCCAGAATGGCTTCTCCGGTTTTTTATCCTCGGGGCGCTCTTCCTCGGCAGCAGTTCTCCGAAGCCACGGTGTGCGCGAGTAGTCTGTCGGCAGTGCCATCACAATCGGCACCGGCATTGGGGCCGGGATTGGCTCAGGTTCTTCCATTTTCCCTGCTGCGGGCTCGGGCTGAAGTTTCCGCTTCTGCCACGGCTTCTCCTCCACACGATCGTCCTCGATCAATTCGGCGGCCATCTGTTCGCCCAGGTGGAGATGGCGGTGGAACGCGGCGATGGCGGCGCTGAACATGAAGAAGGTGGCGCGGTATGCAAAATCAACCATCCACCCTGAAATCATATACCCCGCGACGAGAACGAAGAGCAGGCGTCGTATTCGTTCTTGTTCGACCGTTTTGGTCTTGGAAAACATCAGCGTCCGTAAGTTGCACCAAAGCACCATGAGGAACAGAAACATCCCGATTTTCCCTAGCTCGGAGCCGGTCTGGACGTAAGTGGAATGCGACGCTTTGTAGTAGCCGTGGTCTTTCATCAGCGTGGGAACGAACTGTCCGAATCCGATCCCCGAAATCCTGGTCTGGTAATACTCGTGTCCGTATGTGAACGCCTTGATTCGGCCCTGAATGGCTTCGTCGTTCTTCGTATGCTGCAATTCGCCCATGCGCGGGAGGGCGTAGACCGCGCCGGCTCCGCTGCCGATTGCGAGCGAGATGATGAGGATTTGGACCCACTTTGGCCGGCCGAATGTGAGCGTCGCGACGATGACGCCGGCGGAAACGAGATAAGCGCCTTTAGAAACGGTGAGATAGATCGCCCAAATCGGGACGATATAGGCGAGGGCGCCAAGCTGCTTCATGAACAGCGGGCGCTTCCAGACACCGAAGAAGTAAAGCATCGCCATGACCGGGGCGATCGTGTGGCCGAGCGCGTTTGGGTTGTTGGTCATCGAGAGATTCAGAACAAGCCGCTCTTTCATAACGCCGTGGCTGATCATGTAGCTGCCGAGTGGATCCCAGAAATACTCGCCTGCAAGCGCGAGGAATGCGATGATCCACACGAAGAATGTCCACCAGCCGAGGAAGCGTGAGATGCGGCTCCAGTTCGTGAGTGTTTGCACGATAACGGCATAAAAGGTCAGCCGGTTTAGGAATTCGCGGAACCCTGCAACGGGGCCTTCCGGGTACGTGATGAACACCCAAAGGAAGTAGCCCGCCATTGCAAAGTCATGCGGGGTGCGAAAAAAGTCTCGTCCCTTCAGACTGCGTTCGCGGAAAATGAGCGTGCCGAGCGATGTAAGCAGCGTGATCTGGACGAGCCGGATGGTGGAAAACAGGGAGGTCCATTCCTGGGGCTTGATGTAAAACAGCGCAAGAAAGAGGACGATGCAGGTGAAATCCATGAATCGTCAGCGCGCGTGGGCGCGGTAAAGCTGTTCGTATGCGTCGAGCATCGCGGTGATTGAAAAACGGGACTCCACAGTGATGCGTGCCCGGCGTCCCATGTCAACGAGGCGCTCCTGGTTGCGGAAAAGTCCGGCGATTTCCCGCGCGATGTCGGCGGGGCTCGCGAGGTTGGCGATGACTCCATCCGCTCCGCTGGTGATGAACTCCTCGTGGCCGCACCCGATATTTCCAAGCACGGGAACTCCGCACGCCATCGCTTCCAGCGCTGCGTTGGACATGCCCTCATTTGACGAAGGGATCGCCAGTAGATCCATCTCGCGGTAGCACTTCTCGGGATCGCTGCGAAAGCCGGTGAACTGCACTCGGTCATTTCCCGCTGCAAGTTGCCGTATGCGGGCTTCCTCGCTGCCGCCACCGCCCACAAAAAGGAGGCGCATTTCGGGAAAGTCCGCGAGCGCCGCGAGCAGCGCATCGTGCCGCTTGTAGGGGCCAAAGCGGCCCATGAGCCCGACGGTTTTATCCGCAGTGCGCGCGACGGGCGAGAACCGCACGGTGTCAACGCCGTTTGGGATGGAGCGTATTTTCCCGGCGGGAAATCCACGCTGCACAAGTTCGTCGAGCTGCGCTTTCGAGACTGTGTGAATCGCGCGGCATCCGCGATAAAGCCGGTGGCGCTGCGCGAGCCGCCTTGGCTCCAGCTCCCACGGCGCAAGCTGGGCGTGTTCGCCGTGAATGATTCGGCAGGTCCGGCCGCCCAGCGTCGCGAGGCTGGCGTAAATGAGAGGACCGAGATTGTGCGTGTGGAGCACCGGAGGGCGAAGGCACATAAGCAGTCGGGCGAGATTGAAAACCGCGCGTGGACTAAAGCCGCCGCGCTTTCCTAGAACATGCACCTTTCCCGGAAGCCGGTCCGCAAATGCGCCGCGACGCTCCAGACACGCGACATGCGTTTCGAAGCCGCGTTGCAGCAGACCTGCAGCGATGTTGCAGACGCCGTTCTCCATGCCGCCGGGATCGAGCGAGTTGACGAGGTGAACGATCCTCACTTTGCCGTGGCGATGGGTGTCAGTTGAGGCGTTTCGGCTTTGCTCAGAAGGAAGGTCCGCAGCGCTCGAAGTCGAAAGAGCGGGCGCTCGCACAGCTCCGATGGCCGGAGAAAAACAGGGCAAAGGAGAAAGGAATACGCCAGATACCGAAGCGCCTTGCCGCGCTCTCCCGAGCTAAAGTGAGTCCACGCGCTCGAGAATTCAAAGACCGCACGGGCACGTGCCCAAAAGAGGATGTTCCATCGACTCACAGCGCCCGCATTCCACGCCTTGCCGAGCGTTCGAGAGGTGTTCAGCCGCATTCGTGCTGCGTTCTTGCTCATGTTGTCGCCGTGTCTGCGGATGTGAGCGAGCGGCTTGTCCGTGTATGCGGCCCGGTGGCGGGTGGTGATACGGATCCACATGTCCCGATCTTCCGAGCTCCGAAGGGTTGGGTCGAAGTCACCGCATTCGGCAAATGCCGATTTGCGAGCAACCACGGCGGATGGGAATACGCGGTTCCGAATGATGAAGTCGCGCGCCGCCAGCACCGTTGCCGGCGACAGAATTCCGCCCGGCTGTGCGACGAGCCGTCCATCGTGCGTCATACGCTGCCAGCCACTTGCAGAGATGGCAAAATCGGGCGGCAACTCCGCAAATCGGCCGGCCACGGTGGACAGGAATCCGGGAGCCCAGCGATCGTCGGCATCGAGAAATGCGATCAACTCATATCGGGCTTCACGGATCCCCGTATTTCTCGCGGCGGAAAGTCCCGCGTTTTCCTGACGGATGACACGAAGTCGCGGGTCTTGGATTTCGCCAAGCAGCGCAGGAGTTTCGTCGGTGGAGCCATCGTCCACAACGATGACTTCCAAAGGCGACCATGATTGAGCAAGCGCCGACGCAATCGCTTCGGGGAGAAACCGAGCGTAATTGTAAGCCGGAATAACGACGGATACGCCAGGCGGAGGTGCGAGATTTGCGGCCGCGGACGTCATTCCCGATGGGCTGTTTTCTTCTTCCGAACGCTACGAGTTCTCCAGTTGGCGAGGGGTGTACTGGTAGTAGTAGTCGTGCGAGTAATAGTAATACTGGTAGTAGTTCGCAGTCGCACTGAGGTCCAGGCGATTGAGCACAAATCCGTAGAAATTTGCCCCATTGCTTTGGAGGATTTCGATGGCTGCTTTGACGCTCTTGATGGGAGTTTGCCCGCTCCAGATTACGAAGAGAACGCCATCGACATGATTCTGAAGAATCGAGGTCTCGGAGAGACCGAGGACAGGAGGCGTATCCATCACAATTCGCTCGAAGCGCTTTCTCAATTCTCCGAGAATATCGATGAATTTTTGCGAGCCCAGGAGCTCGGTTCCGGTTTCCAGATGCTGTCCCGCGGAGAGCATGAAAAGGTTTTCAATCGGAGTAGGTCGAATCGCTTCTTCGAGCGTGACTTGGTTGAGGAGTACTCCGCTGAGGCCTGGCTGTTTGCGGTATCCGAATAGACGATGCAGACGACCGCGGCGAAGGTCGGTGTCGATCAGGAGAGTCTTCGCTCCGGTCTGCGCAAACGACATTGCAAGATTTGAGGAAACGAATGTCTTGCCTTCTTTCGGCATTGCGCTGGTCACAATGACCACATGCGGAGCCTTCGTCACCGAACCCATGCTCAGCAAGTTCGTCCGGATTACGCGGAAGTTTTCAAGGAGGTTGGATTCCTTCGACGAGCTTTGAGTGAGCAAACTCGTCTGGTCTTCATTGTTGCCGAGTTTCGGAATAATGCCGAGGCCGCGGAGCTGAAACGCAGCTTCGACTTCTTCAAGGTTCGATAGCGTGTGATCCAGATATTCGATCAGGAATGGCACGCCGACTGCCAGCATAAGGCCAAGGATGGTCGCATACAGAAGCAACCCAAACCGGTTCGGAGAAACCGGGTTGTCATTGAGTTGCGTGAGGCCTTGATACGACAGCTTGATGCGGTCGCGGTCAAAAGCGTAGAGGTCGGCTTCATAGTTCTGCTCGATATACTTGAGCTGAGTGAGCCACCGACCCTTGGTCCCGGCCAGCAACCCCTGATCATCCCGCGCCCGTTTTAGCTCTTCGTCGGCTTTCTGCCACTCCGGTATTCTGGACTTTAGTTCGGAAATCCGATTGGAGATTTGACTGTAGTTTGCCGCGAGCCGATCGAGGGCGGTCTTTAGTTCTCCTTCAAGCTGAAGGTCCAATGCGTCGAGTCTCTCCTGCACCTCCAAAACCAAGCGATGTCCCGGTTGTTTCTCGCGAAGCAAGTCCTGCTTTTTCGCTTTCAGGATGTTGATTTCGCGGACAACTCCTTTCCACGCGCTCTCTGTGGAAATGTCGGGCGTCACGACGCCAATCGATTCAGGGCGTGAGTTTTCAATTTGTGGAGGCAGGGGCGTGAAAGCCGGAGGCGCGCTGTTCGAGGAGCCCGGCTGGGTCGTCGGTGGTTGGCTGGGTTGCCCCTCGGCACCCGGTGCTTCTGTGGGAGCTTGCGGGATGCTGGTTCCGATCTGAAGGTCGCTGGTGACCGAGGAAATTACCGATAAACGCCCCACGGTATCCAGTTCGGGGCTTGCGATCTGAATTCTGGCCGCATCAATCGCTTTCAGTTTTCGGGTTGCGTCCGCGAGCAGGTAGGGAGTGTTGGCTAGAACTTGAAAGTCCACGAAACGACGGGTCATGTCGCTGTCGAATTGACCCTGCTGGATCTTCTTGCGTTCGACCTCGATCATTTCCTCGAGTTTCTTGCGATCCGCGTAGTAGTTCTCGGTCCGCTGGTCCATCTCGTTCTTGCGCCGCTGGGCTTTGTAATCCTGATATTCCCGCACCAGTGCCTCGGTCCAGCGTTTCGCCCAATCGAACGAGTAAGGATACACCTCAATCTCGATATCGTTCTCCGCGTTTTTTCGGGCGACGATTTTCTTCACATAGTGCGCCTGAATGTCCCGGGCGCTTGCTTTGACCCCGAGGCGTGCGGCGGCCCGCTCCACAATATGCGGAAGCGTCAATTCACCCGCAAGACTCGCAACCCTCGCCCGTTCCTGGAAGGCGGCCTCAGCGACTTTGTTCCGGTCGATGATGTCGGTTTTCACCAGCGCACGCGACATGTAAACCGGCCGCGAATATACGTAAAAGACGACGGCTCCGAGCCAGCAGAAGCACAGGAGGAGGACCATCAACCGGATGTGTTTCCGAGCGACGGCAACGTACATGAGTACGTCGTGAAGGTTTACAACGCGTTTTTTTAGGCCGGGTAACATTGGGTTGGGTCGATTACTTTTCCGAGGTTCCTCAGATTAGAGTCGGGAGCTTACCTCTGCAACCCAAAGTTGTCCGGATGAGTTCGAAAAATCGAACTTCTACCAACTGAACCACTTCTCTGGAACGACGATGATGTCGTTCGGCTGGAGAATTACGTCGGGTTTGCGTCCGCGCTGGACTGCGTCCAAATCGACCGGGATTTTCGCCTTGGTGCCGTCGGGCATCGCGCGGAGAATGTGGGTGCGTGACTTGCTGGCAAAATGGTCGAATCCGCCGCTCTGGAGGATAGCTCCATAGACGGTGAGTTTTTCGCCTTCGGTAATGCGGTAGCTGCCAGCGCGCTTGATGCGTCCAGTGACATAGACGAGATTCAATGAACCGGAGGGAAGGACGATTACATCGCCTTCAGTAAGAGTGATGTCAGCCCCGAGTCCGCCGGCCGCGATGTTTCCATCGAGGATACGCTTCACGTTGACTTCGTCGGCGACGGGCTTGTTGCGGGCCATGCGCATGATTTTCACGCGAGTGAGGTCGGCGCGGTCTGTCCAACCGCCGGAACTCAGCATCACAGAAATAAGTGTTGGCGCGGTGCCGACGGGGATCCGATAGGGGCGGGGGTTGCGGAATTCCCCGGAGAGGTAAATCACGCTTCCAGATTCGGTATCCACACCCTGAAAGCGCTCGACGGTCACGGTCGCACGCTTGAGTTGGGATTGTCGGAGCAGACGGCTGATGTCCATTTCGGCCTGACTGACAGTTTTTCCTGCCACGGGAACTTTTCCGAGGCTCGGCATCATGATATAGCCGCCGCGTCGAACGAGATATTTGCCGTTGAACGCAGCGTCCTCGTTTACGATGATTTCGACATTTTCGCCAGGGAGAATGACCTCGTCACCGATGACTGGATTTCCCGAACCGGCAGTGTTGTGTTGGAGGCGCGCAATTTCGTCTTCGACTTGAGCAAGCTGATTCCTGCTGTTGCGGATTCGTGCCTCGCCATCGCGAACCTGAACGTTTAAACGATCCGCTTCTTCCGTCTGGCCGAGGCTTTGAAGAACAATGGCTCGCTTGCGATCCGCTTCGATCTTTGTTTGGTTGTAACGGATTTCGCTTTCGAGGCTGTCCCGGCGGTCGATCAGTGTTTCCAAGTCGGATGCACCCTGAATTGGCGCTCCTCCGGGTTCCAATGCGGTTTCGCTGGGCTTCAGGCCTGTGTTTGGCGTTTTGAAGTTTACCTGTTTTGACGGGTCCAACGCGGACGCGGTCGTTACTGGGGCGGTGTCCGGCGTGCCGGTCTGTGCCATCGTGGCATCAGTTGCGGCGACACAGACCAAAACGATTGAGGCAAGCAATCTTCTCACGGCTGTTTTTTGAATTATGTGGAGCATTGAAAGGTTAAAGGTGGTTGGATGGGTCGCCCTAGCGAGGGATTATAGAGTTTCGTCAGGTTGGTCAAAATCTTTGTTGATTTTTCGTTATACAATTTCACGCAGCGCACTCACTCGAAGTAATAAGACAACGAGAAGAAGAGGAGATTTTCGTCGTAAGTCGCAGAACTGACGCTAGATTCGAGCTCCGTGTGCTGGTAAATCAAGCGGGTGTGGACGCGGTCGTAAAGGCGATGGGAGAGTTCAAATCGCGCGCGCCATGTTTCGGTATCGAATGAGCCGTCGCTGACTGAGAAGTCCGAGTATTGCCCCCAGAGGCGCACAGAGGTTCGAGGGCTGACGCGCCAATTGAGCCGAAGTCCGGTGCGGAACTCCTCGCGGTCCGGGAAGACATTATCCAGATCTTCCACCCAGTGGTATCCGGCGTAGAGGTCCGTCGTCAGCCCCGGCCCGAGGACGTGGCTGAACTGATATCGAACGTGCTGGCTGATTTCGTCCGAGAGCTCAAACAGATTCTTGGACCATTCGATGGCATGGCGGGTGCGGGGGTTGATGATGTGTTCCAGGCGGGCATGCCAAAGATAGCTCTCGCGGCCTGTGCGGTTTTCCCAAAGGTGCCCGAAGTTTCCGTCGAAACTGATCAAGTCGGTGACCGGTCCACGAACGCCGAGTCGCACGCTTTGATAAAGCCGATCCGGGTCGGGTCGGTGATTGAGCTGGTAGTGGAGATAGGGCTTGAAACGAAGCGATTCGCGATAGGAATCGAGTCCCGCGAACACGGTGTTTCGCTCTGATGGCAAGCCAAGATTGTCGTTATCAGGGTACCAAAGATTTTCGTGCGCGGCACGGAATCGGAAATTGAAGTCGCCGGGCACCTTCGCCCTGGTTGCGGCGCTGACTTCGTTGCTGAAGAACAGGATCTCGTTGCTGCCGTTGTTATCTTCAAGGCGGAAACTGCCCGTGTTGCGGTCGCGATTGCTTCGGAATGCGTAGAGGCTGCTGTCGGTGTTGCCAGGGTCGTTGTTGAGGTGGAAGCCCTCGAAAACTTCGAAGCTATCGTGAACTCCCGTTGTGTAGCGCCCGACTCCCGTGCGGAATTCGTCGGCAAACACCCACGGGATCCCGAAGAAAGTAGGCTCCCACGATGCCTGGACTTGCGCATTCGGCGCGGAGGCGAGGCCAAACGAAAGGGGTGCGCGAATTGAGAAGCCGGTGAGCCCCGCGCGGTCGTCGAACGGTAGCCAGACGAAGTTGCCGGATGCGGCAAGGCGCGACGCTTCGGTGATTTGCCAGATGACTTGTCCGCCGATGCTCGCGATGCCTCGGGTGTCGGATTCCCGATTCTGATTGCTGTGCCGGATGTTGTCGGACCACAGGACGCCTGCCGAGATCTGGCGAAGCTTGAAGTAAAGAGGCCCGATTTTTAAATCCGCGTCCTCCGGAGCAAATCCACGCTGGAGCAGGGGAAAGCGCCCGCGAAAGTCCGGCAAATCGAGATTTCCCCGCAATCTGACGGTGTCGGCCGGGCGAAAACCCGGAGTGAGTCTGGAGTCGCTCGTGCCGATGGCGTAAGGCGTATTGGTGTTTCTGAAAAGATTGTGGTAGGGCAGATCCGCAGTTGGTGCCTCCCCGTAAGCGTCGCGAGGAATCCGGATGGCCTCATCGGTGGGGAGCGGCGGATTTGGCTGGTCGGGTGTCGAGGAATCAAGCGGCACGGCTCCTTGCGCATTAAACGCCAGAGCGGCCAGAAGCGGAATTGCGGTTTTTTGAATCATTTGAATCTCTAAGCGCTGTCTATTTTCCCTCAATGGTGATGGTCGGGGTGCCTTTTCTTGGTTTTTTGTCGCGGGATTTACTCTGTCCCCGCATCAGGAAAGCAGTGGGCAGTTCGTCCCGCCGAATGGAAAAAGGCAGATACGCGAGCAACCCGAAGAGAGGCACGCAAACCACCACGGCGACCCATACGATCCGCTGCTTCGCGCTGAACGGTTGCGAAACGATGCTGGTGATGCAACATGCCAGAACGGCAAGCCAGATGATGGCTGCGGCAGCCCAAACCTGGAATGTCAGGCTGGATTCTTGGAAGTGAAAACGGCTTAAAAATTCGCCCATGAAATATTGGAGTCCTGCGCGGGGTAGCAGAATTGTCGGCAGCTTTGAATCACGAATCTCAGAAGAGGGCAACTTCTTTCCTGCGAACCGCTGTCTCCGATCGGAAACAGCGCTTATTTAGTAGAATCGGTCATCCGGATCGAACGCGTTTTTCAGTGCGCCGCGTACCGTGGAGCGACTGTCGCGGCCGAGTTGCCGTTCTGAGTGCTCCGCCCGCATCACGAGTGCATTCAGGCCAGCCTCGGCGAGTGCAAAATCAAGAGCCGCTGTTGCGCGCTCTGTGGCGCTGTGGGCGAGCACAAAGCTGGCGCCGCCGCTCGCATGATAAAAGAAATCTCCGGCCCGGAGCATGGAGTCGATGGCCTCCAGTTGACCAATGGAGGAAGGAATTTTTAACAAAAACGCCGCCGAGGTTGCGAATCGCCACTCGTTGATTTGCGCCCATACGTCGTTCGCGATCTGCCGGGCATTCGGCCAATGCAGCACGATTTCCGCGCCGATGACGTCGAGCGCACCTTGCGGTCCGCGAAGTCTCGCGAAAATGCGCGAGCCATCGTAGTCCAGCGCGTCGAACTCCCAGCGTCCGCTCGCGGCTTTCGCGATGTGCGCTGCGGCCTCTGCGGCGTTTGCGCATGGAATCGCGAAGGTCATCATGGCGGGCGGGCACGGGAATACTTTGAATGTCACCTCCGTGAGCACGCCGAAGCGCCCAAGGCTCCCGACGAGAAATTTCGGGATGTCGAAGCCCGCCGCGTTTTTCACCACCTTCGCGCCGCCGCGCAGTTGCGTTCCGTTTCCGTCCATAAATCGTACGGCCAATATGAAATCGCGCAGCCCTCCGTAGCGGAAACGCCCCGGCCCGCTGAGCCCCGCAGCGACGGTGCCTCCGATGGTTGCGCCGGATTCGACCAGCGGCGGATCGAAAGGCAAATACTGCCCCTGCGCCGCAAGCGTGGCGACGATATCGCGCAGTGGCGTTCCGGCAAATGCGGTGAACGTGAACTCGCCGGGATCGTATTCCACGATGCCGCTGAGGTTGCGCATCGAGATCAGCGTCACGTCGTCCGGCACCTGCGAAAGCCGCGGTTTTGTCTGCGCCCCGACGGCGAGCACGCGCTTCGACGAGCGGATAATGTCCGCGACTTCCGCGACGGTGGACGGTGTCTTCATTCGCGTGAAATGACGCCGCTTTTCTCCAGCGGATGCAGGCCGTGTTGCACGAGCGCGGGTGCGTCTCCGCCGGGGAACATCTTGCCGGGATTTGCGATACCGAGCGGATCGAACGCCGCACGGATACGGTGCATCAGCGCGATCTCGTCCGCCGAAAACATGTCCGGCAAATACGCGCGTTTCTCCACTCCGATGCCGTGTTCGCCGGTCAGCGAGCCGCCCATCGCGACACACATTTTGAGGATGCGTCCGGCGAGCTCCTCGGCCAGCTCCAGCGCGCCGGATTCGCGACCATCGTAAAGGATGAGCGGGTGTAAATTCCCGTCGCCCGCGTGGAAGACATTCGCCACGCGGATGCCGGCGTCGCGCGCCATTTCGCTGATGCGCCGGAGCGCCTCCCCTAGACGCTGGCGCG
>JAYUSJ010000277.1:0-42600 GCA_043755735.1 Verrucomicrobiaceae bacterium
GGCCTGCGCCCCACCGTCGCGAAGGTCAATGAACTGGAACTCCAATATCGCTCGCTGAGCGACGATGAACTGCGGGCGAAAGTCGCAGGCTGGAAGGCGGAACTCGCGGACAAGCCGTGGGCCGAGCAGGTGGCGTATGTCACCGCGCTGATTCCCGAGGCGTTTGCTGCGGTGAAAAACGGCGCATGGAGGCTCAACGAGCGCAAGCACACGTTCACCGTCTGCGGCCAGCCGATGACATGGTACATGGTGCATTTCGACACGCAGATCATCGGCGGCATCTGTCTCTCGAAGGGCATGATTGCGGAAATGGGAACGGGCGAAGGAAAGACGCTCGTGGCCACGCTCCCGCTGTTCCTTTACGGCCTCACCGGACGCGGTGCGCATTGCGTGACGACGAACGATTACCTCGCACGACGCGACGGTGAATGGATGGGCGAGCTGTACAAATTCCTCGGCCTCACGGTCGGAATCATCCAGCACGACCAGTATCCCGACGAGCGCCGCGCGCAGTATTACTGCGACATTTGCTACGGTATGAACTCGGAGTTCGGCTTCGACTACCTCCGCGACAACGGCATGGCGACGAGCAAGGAACAGCAGGTGCAGCGCGGCCACATGTTCGGCATTGTGGACGAGGTGGACTCCATCCTCATCGACGAGGCGCGCGTGCCGCTCATCATCAGCGGACCGGTCACGATTTCCACGCACCAGTTCGACAAGTATAAGCCGCTCGTCGAGCAGATCGTGAAGAAGCAGTCGATGCTCATCAACCGTCTCGCCAGCGAGGCCAGCCAGCTCTTCGAGGCAGGTAAGAACGATGACGCAGCGCGCATCATGTGCAAAGTGAAATGGGGCCAGCCGCTCAACAAGGGCTACCTCCGCGCGATGGAAGATCCGGAGCGCCGCAAGGCCATCGAAAAGATGGAGCTCTCCTTTTACACAGACGTGCAAAAAGTGGAGATGTGGAAGCTCAAGGAGGAGCTGTTCTTCACCATCGACCAGCGCGCCCACGAAGCCGACCTCACGGAGCAAGGCCGCCAGTTCATGTCGCCCGGCGAGCCCGAGGCATTCGTACTGCCCGATCTCATCACGCAATTCGCGGAGATGGACCAAAACACCAAGCTTACCGAGGCCGAGAAAGTCGCCGAAAAAGCAAAGGCACAAGAGCACTCGAATCTTCAGAGCGAGCGCATCCACAACATCTCGCAGCTACTCCGCGCATACTGTCTCTATGAGAAAGACGTCCACTACATCGTGGCCGAGGGCAAAGTCGTCATCGTCGATGAAAACACCGGACGCACGATGCCGGGCCGCCGCTGGAGCGATGGACTCCACCAGGCTGTCGAGGCCAAGGAAGGCGTCGTCATCGACAAGGAAACGCAGACACTCGCCACCATCACGGTGCAGAACTACTTCCGACTCTACCGCCGACTCAGCGGTATGACGGGAACGGCGGAAACCGAAGCCAACGAGTTCCACGACATTTACAAACTTGATGTCGCCGTTGTGCCCGCGAACCGTCCGTGCATCCGCATCGACGGCAACGATCTCATCTTCAAGACACGCCGCGAAAAATACGCTGCGGTGGTGAAAGAAATCACCGAGGCCCACGGGAAAGGCCAGCCGGTGCTCGTCGGAACGGCCAGCGTCGAAGCATCGGAGCTCGTCTCCCGCATGCTCCAGCGCGCGAAAATTCCGCACACCGTCCTCAATGCGCGGCACAATCAGCAGGAGGCTGAAGTCATCTCGCGCGCCGGACAAAAGGGCGCGGTCACGATCTCCACCAACATGGCCGGACGCGGCACCGACATTAAGCTCGGCGAAGGCGTCACCGCAGTCGGAGGGCTTTACGTTCTCGCCACGGAGCGCCACGAGTCCCGCCGTATCGATCGCCAGCTTCGCGGACGTTGTTCGCGTCAGGGCGACCCTGGCTTCTCGCGCTTCTACGTGTCTTTCGAAGACGATCTCATGCGCAACTTCGGCGCTGCCGAGCGCATGACGAAACTCATGGAGCGTTTCGGAATGGAGGAAGGTGAAGCACTCGAACATTCGTGGCTCAACAAGAGCGTCGAAACCGCGCAAAAGCGCGTCGAGCAGCGGAACTACCTCATCCGCAAACGGACGCTCGATTTCGACGACGTGATGAACCGCCAGCGCGAAGTCGTCTATGGACTGCGCAACGAAGCCATCAACAGCGACACGCCGCGTGCGCTCCTTTACGATGTGATCGACGATCGCATCCCCGAGAAAGTCGCCGAGTTTTTCCCGGAGGGAGAAGCGCCGTCTATCGACGCCCTGGCCGCCTGGGCGAATACAACATTCCCGGTCGGCATCGATGCAGCCACGCTCGCCAAATTGTCCGAGGAGGAAATCGCGAAGCTCATCTCCGAGCGCGTGAAGAAATCCTACGAGCTCAAGAGCCAGCACGAAGTGCCCGAGGCCATCACGAACCTCGAGCGCTACATCACGCTCTCGGCGATCGACAAGCTCTGGCAGGAACATCTCTACGGCATGGACGGACTCCGCGAAGGCGTCTATCTCCGCGCCTACGGCCAGAAGGACCCGCTCATCGAATACAAACAGGAAGCCTTCAAAATGTTCGAGGTGCTCATGGGCAGCATCAAGGACGAAGTCCTGCACAACCTCTTCCGCAGCACGTCGAACGTGATGGCGTTCGAGCAGTTCCTCGCGAATCTGCCGACGTTCCTCAGCGCGCCGGACGAAAGCGCAATCGGCACCGGGCTCACCCCCGAAGCCGAGCCAGCGGCACTGCCGGAGCCGGCACCGGAACCCGTGCGTGCCGAGCCGAAAGTCGGACGCAACGAACCGTGCCCTTGCGGCAGCGGACGGAAGTTCAAGGACTGCTGCGGCAAGGCATAGGGGCGTGAATAATCCGTGAGCATGTTAGGATCAGACATCCTGACAAGCGAGGAATCGGAGTGAACCCGCTGAAGGCCGTGGACTGCGGCAGCCTGCTGCCGCTTTTCCCCAGCCAGCCTGCTGGCGCTGGGTAGGACGGACATCCCTTCAACACTCACCGCCAAACGCCTCGCCACGCGAAAGTCGCCCTGCTTTGTGACGCGACAAGACTCAGCGCCAGCAGGCTGGCTGCGAAAAGCGCCAGCAGGCTGCCGCAGTCCAAAGGCTTCGCCGCTGGCTTGCCAAGTTCACCGTCTTTCTCCGTCGCGATCCATCCCTCAGGTATAGGTCAGGATGTCTGAGGATACGCAGTGCGGCGGGAAGAGTGCCCGCCCTACCCGCCACACGTCGCTCGCTTTCCCAAGCGTCCTTTGAATTTCGGAAAGCTGTCTTACTCCGTCACGAACCGGCCTTCGGGGCAGTCGGCGCGCAGGACCTCGGGAAGTTGCTTGGTGTCGAGTTTTACGACGAGCGTGTGGTTGCCGGGGGCGAGCTCCACTTCGGGCGATGGGTTGCTGGCGATGGCGAGCGGCGCTCCGTCGAGCCAGGCTTTTGTCACGCCTTGCAGATTGAGCCGCGTTTTTCCGCTGCCTGCAAATTTCGCTACGGCTACCACGGTGTCGCCGCTGTCGGGCACCATTTGCAGCGCTTCGATGAGGGCGGCTTTGGGCAGGCGTCCGTCCACGTAGGTGAGCGTTTTGGCTCCGTAGGCGGGCAGTTTTCCGCTCACGACGGCTTCTACGTCTTTGCCGGGGTAGAGCCACCAGACTCGGGCGATGCTGGCTTTGGTGGCGTCGAATGGGCCGGGCTTTCCGAGCTGGGCGAGGAAGGCGAAGACGTGCGCTTTTTCGCGGTCGGTGAGGGTGTTCAGAAGTCCGGCGGGCATGATGCTGCCGACGTTTTCGCGGGCGGTGATGTCGGCTTTGGGCACGTTGGTTTCGTTTCCGGCGGCGTCGCGGAGGAATACGGCGTCGGGCGTTTCGCGGAGCAGGACTCCGCTGGCGGCGCGTCCGCCTTTGAGGGAAATCGCCACGGCATTGTAGCCTTCTTTCACTTTCGCGCTGGGCACGTAGAGACTTTCGATGAGGTAATCGAGCGGGGCGCTGGCTCCGATGGTCGTCATGTCCGGGCCGACTTTGCTGCCGGCTCCGCCGATGGCGTGGCATGCGGTGCAGGCGAGCGCGAGGCGGCGGTAGATGGCTTCGCCTTCGACGGGGTTTCCATTTTTCTGAACGTTGGTGACCATCGCGGCGATGTCTCCGGCGTTTGCGGCGGGCGCGGGCGCTCCGACAAGCGGTGTGAGGGCGGCGACGAGTGCTTCTCCTTTGCGTCCGAGTTCGCGGGCGGCGCGGAGGGCGGCGGCGGCGGCGGGTTTCGGAAGGTCGGCGGGGATGGCTTTTACGAATTTTCCTTTGAAGGTCTCGCTTTGGAAAAGAGAGCGGAAGAGCGCGAGCTTCGCGGCGTCATCGCCATCGGCTGCGACGACGGAGAGGGCAGCGAGTGCGGAGTCGGGCTTGAACGCAGCGAGGGCTTCGAGGGCGCGGCGGCGGAGTCCGGCGTCGCCGCGTGCGAGCAGTGCTTCGAGGGTGCTTGCGGCTGCGGGGGTGCGCAGCGTGGCGAGGGCGTCGAACGATGCGTCGATAACTGGCTGGTTCGCGCCGGTCATTGTGGCGGCGATGAATTCCACGGCGTCGAGCTTCCACAATCCGGCGAGTCGGAGCGCGTCGGCTTTCACGGCGGCGGGTGCGGATTTGATGACGTCGAGCGAAGCGCCGGGCGGTTTTACTCCGCGACGGGCGGCGGCGATGAGTGCGGCGGCGGCGCGGGGTTCGGCGATTTGCGCGATGAGTTTCTCGGCTTCGGCGGGTCCGCCGGATTGTCCGATGAGTTCGATCCACGGCCCGTCCTTGGGTGCGCCGTTTTTGGCGACGATTTTGGAAAGGAGCGGGCCGGTCTTGTCGCCGGGCAGCGCTTGCAGGGCGAACGAAATCGCGGCTTGCTGCTTGGCGGCGCTGGCCGGGTCGGCGGCGAGTTTCTCGACGTATTCCATCACCTGCGGCGCGAGGTCGTTCACGCTCAGCCAAGCGGCGTAGGCGTAATGCGTGTCGGAGTCTGCGGCGGCGGTGGAGTTTGCGAATTGTCCCGTCGGGCCGGCGGGCAATGCGGATGCCGAGCCACCGTTGACGGCGGCTTCGAGCACGAGCGCGGCGCTCTCGGCGGTGGGGATTCGGGAAAGGGCGCGCATGGCCTCGAGGCGGACGCGGGGGTTGGTGTCGCGGATTAAACCTGCAACCGTGGCTCCGAATCGCTTTTCAAGCTCTTCCGGCGATGGCATATCCCCATTTCCACAAATGTCGGTGGTTGGCTGGAGTCTATCCATTTGATGTAGAAGGTCCTTCCGACGCTCTTCCAATTCCCGAACATCTTTCCCCTTCACTGTCCCCTCTTCGATTTCCTTCCGAAGTTTTTTCAGCGATTCCCCAGCTTCCTTAAGTAAAGCAGGCTTCGCTTTTTCACGTTCGATGGCGGCTTTGTCCAGCGACTCCATCAATATTTTGAATTTTTTGACCACCTCCTTGGGATCCTCCAGATTCCGAACCGCGATTGCGCGGACCTGAGGCGAGGACGATTCGAGTAATGTAGTAAAGTAACTCCTTCTGCCCGCCGGTGACCACCCTAGCTCCATTGTTAGCTTTTCGCCTGGCACACCACCGGGAAATCGCATGGTGGCAGTCACGACCTGCCGGGTTTGTTGCTGCTCCCATGCGTTGTTACTCAGCAGCCCACTAGACAGCTTACCCCGATCTGCACCCACCAAACTCTCCCACTTCACCGGCTCCTTGCCCTTTGGCGCGATGCGCCAGATGCGGCCGTTCACGTGGTCGCGGCGCGGGTCGCGGAAATCCACTTCGCCGTGGTTGATTACGGGGTTTGTCCAATCGGCCACGTAGAGCGCGCCGTCGGGGCCCATTTTTACGTCGATGGGGCGGAACGAACTGTCCGTCGTCCGCACCAGGTCGGGCTCGGCTTTTGTCTCGTAGCCGGACTTCGCGGGGCTGAGGTCCTTGAACGAAAAGCGCACGATGCGGTGGGCGCGGAAGTCGCACGTGATGGCGTTGCCCTGCCACTCGGCGGGGAAAAGCGGCGAGCGCACCAGCTCCAATCCGCAGAATTTCGGGTAGCTGCCGGGCGACACGCTCGGCATGATTTTCTTCGCGTTTTCGTACGTGAAATACATCGCGCCCGGCACAAGCCACGAGATCCCCTGCCCGCCCGCGCCGTCGGTGGTGAACTGCTGGCCCCACTCGTCCCACACATGGCCCCACGGGTTGCACCAGCCTTTGGCAATGACCTCGGTGCGCTCGGTGCGCGGGTCGTAGGCCATGATTGCGCCGCTGTTCACGCGGACCATCCCGTAAGGCGTCTCCAGATGACTGTGGATGTAGATGGATTGGTTAAAAAAGAGGCGTCCATCCGGGCCCCACTTCAGGGTGTGGATGGTGTGATGCGTGTCCTCGGTGCCAAACCCGCTGAGCACCACGCGCCGCTGGTCGGCCTTGCCGTCGCCATCGGTGTCGGTGACGTGGACGAGTTCGGTGGAGCTGCCCACGTAGGCGGCGTTGGGGACCGATACGGGATGCGCGATACGGGATGCAGGATGCGAGGACGCGTCTTTGCTTTCAGCGGATTTGTCCGCGCCGGGAGGCTTTTCAGCGACCCCGCGCGAGTTGGCGTCTTTTGCCGGAGAAATGTTCTGCGCATCCCGCATCGCGTATCCCGCATCACGCATCCCGAAATCCGGTGCCACACCCGCCGCGATCAGCAGATTCGTGGCAAAAGTGGTCGATTTGTCCGCTTTTCCATCCCGGTCGGTGTCTTCGATGACGACCACTTTATCCTCCGGATGCGCCCCAGGGGCGATCATCGGGTAAACTGGCGAACAGGCGACCCAGAGACGGCCAGCGGCGTCCCAATTCATGCCGACAGGCTTACCGACGAGGTTCGTATCGGCCCAAAGGGTGATTTCGTAGCCCTCCTCCAGAGTAAATGCGGGGAGAGGGAGCGGGTTCGGGGGTACACCCAGCGGCTGGGGGCGTACACCCAACGGCTGGGTAAGCGCACCTTGCGGCTGGGTAGCCACACCTTGCGGCTGGGTAGCCGCACCTTTTGTCTGGGTAAGCGCACCTTGCGGCTGGGTGGTCACACCTTGCGGCTGGGTGGGCGCACCTTTTCCCTGCGTAGGCTCACCCGAAGACTGGGTGGACGCGCTTTTTCCCTGAGTGGGTTCACCGGCAGGCTGGGTGGACGCACCTTTTCCCTGCGTAGGCTCACCCGGAGGCTGGGTTTGCGCGCTTTTTCGCTTCAGAGCGTCGATTTCCGCGTCCACGGCATCGACCAGCGGGTCGTATTGCGGGATTTCGACGGCGTTGCGCCCCTGCTCGTGCTTGCGGAAGCCGAAGAGATACGTGCTGTTCGCCGGGCGGGTGCGGTGGAAGAAGAGGTCGTTCTTTTTGAGGATCGCGGCGAGGGATTGCGGATTGGAGGGGGCGGATTTCGGGAAGATTTTCTCGGCGAGGACAGCGTTTCCTTTATCGGTAAGGTGGATGCCGTTCTGCGTGCCGCTCACCGTAGAGACGTCCATAAACACGGCGGAACGTTCCTTCGCCAGTTCGTCGATGCTCTTACTATATTGGGCGAGCAGTTCGTTGTGCTTCGTCGGGTCCACGGTGCCGGGGCGGGTTTTGCGCAAGTCCTCGTGGTTGATTGGCGACATGAGGACAAAACGGGGCTTTTCCCCGCCGGCCTCGATGTCCGTCATCAGCTCCCCGAGTTCCTTTTTGAAACGCGCCGCCGTCATCGGCTCCTCGCCATAGCGCGCGGTGTCGCGGTTGAGCATGATGTCGCCGCTGCGGTCCGTCATTTCCTGCAAGCTCGCCGCCATTCCGTAGCCGAGGAAAACGACCGTCGGCTTTACCAGCGCGATGTGTTCTTTCAGCCGCTCGTAGCCCTTCGCCGGACCATCGAACGAAGCACGCGACCAGCCCTTCGGCGTATCGCCGGCCCACGAGAGATTGCGCACGGTGAACTTCGTCTGCGGCCAAGCGGCGTGCATCCGGGCTTCGAGGAAACCGAGCGTGTTTTCGCGTTCGAGCAGCGCATCGCCGAGCAGGAGCACGCGGTCGCCATCGCGGAGTTCAAACTTCGGAGCCTCGGCGTGGGCGAGGACGGAAAGACCAAGGAGGCAGGAGAGATGGATGAGTTTCATAGGAAAGATTTGTCGAGACTCTGCAAACAAGCCGCCAACGGGGAAAGCCTTTGTTACGTGAATCGGGAAAAAACGCTCCGACAATGCGGGAAATGCTCGAGCGAAATGACGCGTAATGGAGCGGCGCGCATCTTGCCGCCGCCTTTAAACGCGGAGCGCCACTTTCTTTCGCCCGACAAATTCGGACAGCGGATGCAATTCGATCAGCGCTTCGCGTGAAGGGGCGGCGGCTGGAAGCGCGCCGTTCCTTTACGCGTCTTGTACGCTGGCTCGTTGTTCGCTTTAGGCGACATTTTACTTACTAGCGACGCTCCCGCCCGCTTTGTAGGCGTGCAGCATCCTCGGCACGCCGAGGTCTTCCGCCACGTCGGCAAACGACACGGGCAGCGTGACGCGGGAGGTGTTGTCGCGCACTTCGAAGTGCAGGTGCGGCCCGAGACTGTGCCCGACGTTGCCACTTCGCGCGATGGGCTGTCCCTGCGTCACACGGTCGCCGACCACGACGAGACTCCCGCCTTTCTGCAGCGTGCGCCGTTTCAGACAAGCCGCGCTATTCCGTGGTGGCCTTGCCGCCGTCGCCCACCGCCTGCTCGAAAGCCCGCCAGGCGAGCGCTGCGCATTTCACACGCTGGGGAAACTTGCGCACGCCTTTGAGCAGGACAATGTCGCCGAGTCCGGTAATATCGACCTCGGCTTCGGTGGTGATCAATTTGTTGAACGCACCGGCGAGGCGCATCGATTCTTCGCGCGATTTGCCTTTGAGCTTCATCGTCATCAGCGAAGCGCTCGCCTGACTGATGGCGCATCCGCTGCCAGTGAACTTGATATCCTCCACCTCGCCCGCAGGCCCGAATTTCACCGAGAGCAAAATCTCGTCGCCACACGATGGGTTATCGCCCTGCACCTGGGTCGCGCCGGGGATTTCACCGCGGTTGCGAGGGCGCTTGGAGTGGTCAAGGATGACGGTCTGGTAGAGTTCTTCGAGTTCGTCGGACATAGCGGATGCGTTACCGGGGGGCGTTTTGCACGCGTTGTTCGACGGCGTGAGCGGAGGCGATGATCGCCTTGTAAATGGTCTCGATGTTTTCCGGCGGGAGGACGTCGCCAAGACGCGGGTCGGTGACCTTGGCGAAGACCTGCTGTTCACGCTGGGCGTCGAATATAGGCTGGCCGGTCACCTTCTTCAAAGCCCCCACATCCACGGCTACGGCGGCACGTTCGTGGAGAAGGCGGACGATTTGCTCGTCGATGGCGTCGATTTTTGCGCGGAGTTCGGAAAGTGTCACGGTTGCGGGTCGATGGGTTCTGGTGCTGGTTCTTCGGCGGGTCCGTCAGGCGCTTCTTCGGGAGCGGGTTCTTCTCCGGCAGGTTCTTCCAATACGGGTTCGTCGTGGGCAACGGCCTCCTCCGGAGTCGCCTCGGGAGTCGCTTCGGCCGGGGTCTCGGTTGCGGGAGCTTCACCCACAGGCGCTTCCTCGGTTTTCTTCGGCTCTGGATATTCCGCTTTTGGCAGCGGGACACGGCGAAGTTCGTCGGAGTTTGGCAGCTCATCCACTTGCTTGAGCCCGAAATGTTGCAGGAAGTATTCGGTCGTCTCGTAAAGCAGCGGACGTCCCGGCAGGTCTGCGCGACCGGCGATTTTCACGAGCGTCCGGTCGAGCAGCACTTGCATGACACCATCCACCGCGACCCCGCGCACCGCCTCAATATCAGCGCGGGTCACGGGCTGCCGGTAGGCGATAATCGCGAGCGTCTCCAGCGCAGGCCCGCTGAGGCGCGTCGGACGACTCTCGGGATAAAGCTGACGGACCCACTGCGCGCCCTCGGGCCGCGTGACGAAAGACCATCCCATCGCACCGTCATTGAGGCCGAATGCACGGCCTTCGCGCTCGTATTCTGCGCGGAGAAGATTGAGCTGCGAGGCGACTTCCTCTTCGGAAGCATCGCCCATTGCGATGATGTCGAGTTCCTCGGTATCGGACGCGGCACCGCGCAGAGCTTTGCGGATTTCATCCAGCAGAATAGGCTTCGGCGAGGCGAAGACGATGGCCTCCAGAGCTTGCTTGAGCGTGTACATGGTCTACGTGACGCAGTGGACTTCGATTTCCGCAAACGGCTCGGATTGCACGCAGCGGAGTTTTTTGACACGGATAAGTTCCAAGAGCGCGAGGAACGTTACGACGATTTCCGGGCGGGAGGCGGCGTCGGTGAAAAGCTCGGTGAACTTCAGCATCGTGCCGGAATTCGTCATCTTCAGGATGAGGTCGATCTTATCGGCGACGCTGAAGTTTTCCTCGAAAATCTCCGCGAGATTCTCGGTCTTCGATTCGATCCGCTTGAGGATCTTGTTGAAGGCATTGATGAGGTCGAAGACGGACACTTCGCCGAGGGGACGCTCGATTTCCTCCGGCTTCTCGACGGCGCGCGGATAGATGCCTTGCAGCGCCTCCTCGCGGCGGCCGAGGTGAGCGGCGGCCTCTTTGAATTTCTTGTATTCGAGGAGTTGCCGGACGAGCTCCCAGCGCGGATCCTCTTCCTCCATATCCTCCTCGGGCGGCTGAACAGCGGCGGGGAGAAGACTGCGGCTTTTGATGTAAACCAGCGTCGCGGCCATAAGGATGAATTCCCCGGCAATTTCGAGGTCCATCATCTTAAACGCGTCCATGAAAGACAGATACTGCGTGGTGATGTGCTCGATGGGGATATCGTAGATGTCTATCTCATCGCGTTTGATGAGATAAAGCAGGAGGTCCAGAGGCCCCTCAAAAACTTCGAGTTTCACTTTATATTCCTGCATGTTGGTCGTGTAACGGGCGCGGAGGTTAAAGGCGGCTGCATTTCTGGCAAGCGTGGGTTTTCGCGGAAGCGAAAAAGTGCGGGAGCGCGCCGTGGCACGAGCGCCCCGCTCGTGACTGTGTCCCGGACGCCCCGTCCGGCCCAACAAAACGGCGAAGCCGCACACCGCCGAGCCGGGTAAAGTTCAAACTCGGCTTCGAGCTATTGCAGTCAGCATCGGACGAGGCGTCCGGGACACGATCACGAACGAGGGCGTTCGTGCCACGCCGATTCCAGCCGGGCCAGAAACTCCTTGTTTCCGTCGCCGCCGAGGATGGGTGAGTCGATGCAGTCGCGCCACTCCAGACGCCAGCCTTCCGGTGTGGGTGGTATCGTGGCGACAAACGTGCGCACTTTTTCCACCGCCGCCGCGTGGAGCTCGGGCTCGCGGACAACCCCGCGGCCCACATCCTGGCGGCGGAGCTCAAACTGAGGCTTAATCAACGGAATGATTGTTCCGCCGGGCTTCAGCGCGCTGAGGGCCGGCGGGAGGATGAGCGAGAGCGAGATAAAGGAGACATCAATGACGATGAGGTCGATGGCGTCCGGCACGTCTTCGCGGGTGAGGTATCGTGCATTGAGCTTCTCGCGAACGACCACTCGCGGGTCGGAGCGGATCCGCCAGTCGAGTTGGCTGTGACCGACATCGATGGCCCACACTTTCGCTGCGCCTTGCTGGAGCAGGCAATCCGTGAAGCCGCCGGTGCTCGCGCCGATGTCGAGGCAGGTCATCCCCGCAGTCGAGATGCTGAACTTCGCGAGCGCGCCCTCCATTTTATACCCTCCCCGCCCCACATATTTCTCGGGTGCGGCGACGGAAATGTCGGCGTCTTCCTCGAACGTGGAGCTCGCCTTGTCCACGACCCGATCGCCACAGCGCACCTGTCCCGCCATGATGGCACGGCGGGCTTTCTCGCGGCTCTCGAAGAGCCCGCGGGCGACAAGGAGCAAGTCGAGACGGAGTTTTGACACGGAGGCGTGGGTAGACGGGCATCGTGCAAAACGCAACTTTTCGCGGCGGATGGCTGGAGAAACTTGCGCCCTGCGCCGAGGCTGCTACACGGCGCTGATGTCCGATACAGATTTACGCGATGCAATTAAAGTCATGATGGTCGAGAGCCTCATGCTGAAAATACCGAAGGAGGAAATCCGCGATGACGCGCCGTTGTTCGATCCCGCCGGGCTCGGGCTCGATTCCATCGATGCGCTGGAGCTCGTCGTAGGGATGGAGCGGACCTTCGGCGTAGGCGTCCCCAACTCCGAAACGGCGCGTCAGGCGCTCGCGAGCGTGAACGCCATCCACGACTACATTGTGGCGACGCGGAAGTAGCGTCCGCGAAAAATCGGGAAAATCGTTTTGACAGCGACGGCTCGTTCGCTAGTTTCCGCCTTCGCTTTCCGGCATCCGCCGGATACACGCCTGGGTAGCTCAGTTGGTAGAGCACGTCCTTGGTAAGGACGAGGTCGCCGGTTCAATCCCGGTCCCCGGCTCTCCCATTTTTAGTGAATGGTGACTTGTGAGAAGTGACTTGTGTCGCAAGCGTTCATCGACACTTTCTCGCTTGCGACAAGTCACTTCTCACAAGTCACAAGTCACCCGCACTGGCCCTTTAGGGCTGACTGAGCAAAGCCACTTCCTCCGCAATAATCCGCAGCCCTTCACGCACCACCGCCTCGGGCTGCGCAAAATTCAGCCGCAGACATTGCCTGCTGTGTTCCCAGTCTTCATCGAGCCCGAAAAAGAAGTATTCGCCGGGGACGATGAGCACTTTGCGAACTTTGAGTCGCTCGTAAAGTTCCCGCGTCGGGATGCGGAGCTTGCGAAACCAAAGCCAGAAAAAGAACGCGCCTTCGCTGGCGTGGATGGCCCATTCGATGCCCGCAAAAGCATCGCGGACCCACGCAAGCGCGGCATGACTTTTCTGCTCGTAAAACGGGCGCAAAATCCTCGGTCCGAGTGCCAGAATCTCGCCGCTCTCGATCAGCGGGATGACGAGCTGTTGCCCGATGTTTCCGTTCGCGAGCCCCGCAATGGCGGTCATGGACGCAATCGCTTCGGTGATGCCGCGCGGCCCGATAACGACGGACGTGCGCGTGCCGGGCAGGCCGAGCTTCGAGAGGCTTAGCGTCATGATGATATGCGGCTCCCAAAATGGCTTTGCGTCCGTGAAAATCACTCCGGGAAACGGAGCGCCATACGCATTGTCGAGAATGAGCGGAATGCCGTGCTGCTTCGCGAGCTCGGAGAGACGGCGCACTTCGTCATCGGTGAGCACATTGCCCGTCGGGTTTGTCGGGCGCGATACGGCGATGGCTGCGATATCTCCGCCGCGCAATGCGGCCTCAACAGCCGGGAAATCGATCCGGTATTTAAAAATGCGCGCCGCCTTTCCGTTTGGCCATGTGATTTCCGGGCGGCACGCGGTGAACATCCCCACGTCGAATCCCTGGTCTGCATAGCCGATGTATTCAGGACAGAGTGGGAGCAAAATCTTGCGATGCCGTCCGCCGTCGTGAGCACCTGCGAGCAGATTGAAGAGGAAGAAAAACGCACTCTGCCCGCCATTTGTCACCGCGATATTCTCGGGCGCGACCGACCATCCGAACTCCCGCTGAAGCAGCGCCGCGAGTCCCTTGATAAAGCGCGGATTCCCCTGCGGTGGGTCGTAGTTTCCGAGCATCCTGTCAAATGCCGGGCCGTCCGCGAGAAGCTCCGCCATTCGTTCGCGCCAGAGCGCCTGAATTTCCGGCACAGCCGCGGGGTTTCCGCCGCCGAGCATGAGCATATCGGGCCATTCCGTCATGGCGCGACCGAGGTCGTCCATGAGTTCGAGGATTCCACTGCGGGCCGTGAGCTTGGCGCCGACTTTTGAGAAGCGTTGGCTGTGCATTACTTCCCGATGCAGATGAGCCGTGAGAAGGTCCGCACAAACATCTTCCCGCCGCTGACGGCCGGCGTCGCGTAGCTTTCCTTTTCGTTGAACGGGAAGCGCTGAATGAGCTCGAACTTCTCGCCCGCGGCGATGCTCACGAGCTCACCGGACCGGGTGAGGTTATAGAGCCGCCCGCCTTTTCCGCCGACGCAGATGGGGCTCGCGTAATACGGCCCTTCCACGCGCTCACTCCAGAGTTGCTCGTTCGTCGCAGCGCGGATGCACGTCACGGTGCCGTTTTCCTTCCACAGGAAGAGCAGGTCACCGACGACAATCGGCGTGGGCACGTACGCACCGATGCGGACGATTTCGTAGGCCTGTTCGGGCTTCGATTCCGCAGTCCCTTTCACCACTTTGATTTCGCTCGCCGCTTGTCCTTGTCCGCTCTGCACGACGACCCAGCCATCGCCGGTGATGACGGGTGATGCGACGGTGCGGAGCTTGAAAATATCGGAGAGAGCCCACAGTTGCTTGCCAGTCGCTGGGTCGAGTCCGAGCAGTCCGTTGTCCGTGGAAAGACTCACGAGCTGCGATGCCTTGGCGGCGAGACATGGCGTGACGATGGAGTGCTGCCCTCCTTTGATTTCTTTCTTCCAGAGCGTCTTCCCGGTCGCCGCATCGTAAGCCTCGATGAACGAGCCGGGGTCATCCTGACTGCTCTGCAAATACACCACGCCCTTCTCCACAATCGGCGAAGCTCCCGGTCCATGCTGCGATTTGAAAGTACCAAGGTCGCGCTCCCAGATTTCCTTTCCGTCCGCATGCGCGAGCGCTACGAGTTGGCTGCCGTCCGGACCCGCAAACCATGCATAGACGTGCTCGGCATCCGCTGTGCAGGACGGCGACGCAAAGCTGTTGTCCGAATGTTTCTTATATCCTCCAGTCGCGTATTCGCGAAACCACTCCACTTTGCCGGTCTTCGCATTGACCGAAACTACGCTGCGCTTTGCCATCTCCGCCTGCCGGGAATCCGGCGTGCACGTGACGAATACATGGTCGCCCCAAACCACCGGAGACGAGTGCCCCGTCCCCGGCAGCATGCAGGTCCACGCGATATCCTTTTCCGTCAATTGAGCGGGCAGGTTCGCAGTCCCCTGCCCGGAACCATTCGGACCACGAAAACGCGTCCACTCTTGAGCATTGGCGGTGGCGACGAGGAGAAGGCTGGCGAAAAGAATCTTCATCCGCTGAAGCAGTCTGAAAATCATCCGCGACGGAAGGAAAAAAACTACCTGCGGCCACGGCTATTTTTGCAAACGGGTGCAATCAATACCTGGCGGCCGGGCAAATAAGAACCGCGTTGAACGGAGGAGAAGCCGATTGCGAGAGGACATTCTCGTTGCTGCAACCATTGCGCCAACCCCCAAATCTCTGTTTGGCGGACGTCGAACAACGAGCGGTGGTAATCCGTTCTAACAAATCCCTCCCCTCACCCGTCACACAAAACGGCGGGGTCCGGGATTGCATCGTGCGGTCTGCGGGTTCAGCCTGTTTTAGATTCCTGCATCACTATGAAAACTCGCTTCCAGTCCGCAGCCGCTCTCATTGCGGTCCTCACCTTTCCGACGCTCTCCTGGGCGGAGAATGAAGTCGGCTTTATCGAAAAATTCGCCCTCGCTGCAGATCGCGAGAAGGCTCTCTCGGAACTCGTTCCCGGCTCCGAGGACTATTACTTCTTCCACGCGCTTCATTATCAAAACACCCGCAACGAAGCGAAACTCGCGGAAATCCTGAAGGCCTGGTCGGACCGCGCGCCGAACGAGAACGCACGACGCCGGATCATCCTCAATCGCGAAGCGCTGCTCGACTACGACGCGACCCCGCAGCAGACCCTCGCTTATTTGAAAGAGCGGCTCGGCGTGCAGTTTAATCACCAGCAGGAAGCGCGGGACAAAAAGCCGAATCTGCCGGTCGCTCTCGATGCTGCACGCGTGGCGCGTGAGGTGTTTTTGAAGGACACACTCGCAAACGATCCCGGACTGCAATCGCTGTCGGTGGGAGCGGTGGAATCGCTCGTGATTGCAAAGACGCCGCTCTCGCAACAGCAGCATCGTGCCGCGCTCGGAAAGCTTACGCGGCCCGATGTAGTGAACATTGTGGAGTTCATCGCGGCAGAGCTCAAAATGAAGGAGTCGGCTGGCTTCGGGCAGTTTGCCATCCACAAGGCGCTCCTGCCGGAGCAGCTCGATGCTCTGGCAAAACTCATCCCGCGCCTCGCCACAGAAGAAGCGTTCGTTTTCACCAAACTGCGCAAGCTCGCACCGGGTGCGGATGTGGACATCGAGCAAGATGCGGCGGAGCGCGAGGCGTGGCTGGAGCGCGTTTGGGCGTATGCAAAGACGCTGCCGACTGCGTTCAATACGGTGAAGGCGCACATCCTATTTCGGCGGCTGGAGCATGACCGGAAGAAGGGCGTCTATGATCAGGCGCGCTTCGTCGAGTATCTCAAATTGCCGCGCAGCTCCGGCTTTGTGAACCCGAAGTGGCTGGATTCGCAACGTGAAAAAGTGGGTCTGTGGGATGTCAACGCGAACCTCGCAGAGCCGCTGCTGCGGCCGCGGCCCATCGGCAATGACGAGGAACTTGTGCGGGATTATTTCATCCATCTATTTCAGGAACGTGCACTAACGCTCGGCGTTCAGGAGAGCGCTGCGCGTATAGGCGAACCATACATGGAGTATGTGCGCGATACGTGGCTCAAACCGGTCCTCGCAGAGGCACTGATCACAGCGGGCTACGGCAAGGCTGAGAACTGGGCCTCCCTGCTCTCGCCGCAGGCTTTCCAAAAGCTGAAAGAGCGCGTGGACATCGAGTTCCCGCGGACGAATTCCGAGCAGTTCGCGCCGGGCGATGAGGTGAAGTTCGACGTCACGTTGAAAAACACGCCGAAGCTCATCGTGAAGATCTACGAGCTGAATGCTCTGAACTTCTTCCAGTCCCAAAAGCGTCAGCTCAACACCGACATGAATCTCGACGGCCTCGTGGCCAACAGCGAGCGCACAGAGGTATTTGATGGCGGGCCTTTTGTGCGCACGACAAAGGCGTTCACCTTCCCCGAGCTCAAAGGCCGGCGGGGCGCGTGGATCGTCGAGTTTATCGGCGGTGGACGCAGCAGTCGTGCGCTTGTTCGTGTCGGCCAGTGGCAGGTCTTGCAGACGGTGTCGCCGGGCGGCGATTTGCTCACCGTGCTCGATGAAAAAGGCGGGCAGGTAAAGGACGCGGTCGTTTGGCTGGATGGCCGCAAGCTCGTGCCGGATGAGAAACTCGGCGGGCGGATCGTCGTTCCCTTTACCGCGCAACCGGGCGCAAAACAGCTCATCGTGAGCGACCCGGCGGGGACGTTTGCGACGCTCACGCAATTTGAGCATCACGCAGAGACTCATGTGCTCGACGCACAGTTTCACATCGAGCGCGAGCAACTGCTTTCGCGCCGCTCTGCAACGCTCGGCGTGCGCGTGGCTCTGATGCTCGGCGAGTCGCACCTCGCGCCGGAGATGTTGAAGGACACAAAGCTCACAGTTACATCGACGACGCATGACGGCATCAAGACCACGAAGGAATTCAAAGACCTGAAACTCAGCGCAGGCTCCATTCTCACGCAGGAAATCACCGTGCCCGAGCGTCTCGCGACGCTCACTGCCGTGCTCGAAGGAAAAGTGGAAGTCCTCAGCAACGGCGGCGAGAAGCGCGCGGTGTCAACGACGCACTCGTGGAACGTGAACGGGATGGACAAGACCGACGCGACGAACGACGGGCACCTCTCGAAGTTCGTCAACGACTACGTGTATGAGCTGTTCGGCAAGAACGGCGAGCCCATCGCCGACCAGCAGGTCGTCTTCACTTTTAAGCATCACGGCTTCACGCGCACGCAGACCATCGCGCTGAAGACCGACGAGAAAGGCCGTGTCGCACTCGGCGCTCTCGGGGGAATCAAGAGCTTCCACGCCAAAGCCCCGAATGGCCGCGATGCGCGCTGGGAGCTGGACGGGTTTGAGCGGACTTGGGCTGCTTCGATTCACACGGGCGCGGGGCAGGTGGTGCGCGTGCCGCTTCCTCCGCAGTATCGGGCGAAGATGCTGTGGACTACCTTTCGCGAGCAGGTTTCTCTTTTGGAAGTTCACGCGGGCACTTTCACCGCCGACCACGGTGCGAAGGTGCAAACGGACGACGGCTTTTTCCTCATCAAAGACCTTGCTCCAGGCGATTATTCGCTGCGCATTCGTGACGAGGCACTCGACATCTCCATTAAGGTGAGCGGGGGAAAAGCAAGCAACGGCTGGTATCTCGGAGCTGCGCGCAATTTGCAGGCGAAGGCGGAAGCGCCGCTGCAAATCATCAGCATCACAGGCGAGTGGGCTGCTCGGGGAGTAAAGGCCAACGGCGAACTCGTGGAGCCGGATGCGGATAAGTTCATCACCATCAAACTCGCCAACGTCACGCCATTCACCCGCGTCCACATCGCGGCGACGCGCTTTGAGGCGGGACGCGGCATTTTCCAGGGGCTCGGCGGGTTTGCGCGCTTCGGCGCGGCGGAAGGTGTGCCTGCGCGGAATCCGAATCTTTTCTCCGCAGGGCGCGAGATCGGCGACGAGTATCGCTACATCCTCGACCGCCGGTACGCGAAGCTCTTCCCCGGAAACATGCTCACGCGTCCCGGTCTGCTGCTGAATCCGTGGGAAGTCCGGGACACCGACCTGAACGAACTCGCGCAGCAGCGAGGCCAGCAAGCCGGCAGCACCGCTGGCGGTCGCGGCGGCGCAATGAAGAAGGCGGAGGCTGAGCCAGCGGCAATGGATCCACAGGGAATTCCCGGAGGCGCTGCGGCGGATACAAACCTCGACTTCCTCGCCAGTTCGGCAGCGGTGATTTTCAATCTCATCCCCGAAGCCGACGGAACGGTCAAAATCCCGCGCGAACGGCTCGGCGACCGGCAGCATGTGCAGGTGTATGCGGAAGACCTCGGCAACGCCGTGTGGCGCACTTTCGCACTGCCGGAAGCCGCGACGAAGTTCGGTGACTTGCGGCTGGCGAAAGCGCTCGATCCCGCGAAGCTATTTACGCAGCGCAAGGAAGTAAGCGTCCTCGCGAAGGGCGAACAGCTCACGCTCGCTGACATTCTCACGAGCGAACTGGAGACCTACGACACGCTCGGCGGAATCCACTCGCTGTTCACGACATTGAGCAATAATACGCATCTCGCGGAGTTTGCATGGGTGCTCAACTGGCCGAAGCTCAAGGACGATGAGAAGCGTGCGAAATACAGCGAGTTTGCCTGCCACGAATTGAACTTCTTCCTCTCGCGGAAAGACGGCGCGTTTTTCGACGCAGTCGTGAAGCCCTATCTCGCGAACAAGAAGGACAGGACGTTCATGGACGACTTCCTCCTCGGCGCGGATATGGCGAAATATCTCAATGCAACCGCATTTGCACAATTGAACGCCGTCGAGCGTGCGCTGCTCGCGACGCGAATCAAGGCCAACGCCTCCGACATCTCCCGCAGCCTCCGCGAGCTATGGGAACTCATCCCGCCCAATGCGGAGGAACAGGACCGGCTCTTCGAGACGGCGCTGCGTGGAAGAGAAATGGAAGAGTCGGAAGCAGGAATCCCGGGACTCGGTATTGTCACCCCGGATCCAGCAGGCGGAGGCAAGGCTGGAGGTGTTGCCAACGGAGGGACAGCGCGATTCAAGATGTTGCAGTCTGAGAAACGACTCGAAGAGTCATATGCGGCAACCGCAGCGCCGATGCCTCCAGGTGCGGCCGCCCCGGCAGCGAAGCCGGGAGCGCCCGGCGTGGACCGCCTGAGTATAGCCGCAGACAAGAGCCGTGGCGTAGAGATGCTCGGCAGGTTGGCGAAAGATGGAATCGCGATGGACGCAAAGCAGTTGGAGTCGCTCGCGGATATGGATGGGGACGGCGTGGTGAGTTTGGGGTTCGAAGAGAAAAAACAATCAGCCGTGCGCCGACGGGCTGCAATCAGCAGTGGGGAGATTGCGGGCAAAGGCTTCTTCACCTCGGGTGGCACTGTCGGTTCCAATCCCCCTGCCGAAAATTTCGCCTACTTCGGAGTGAATGCCGCCAGCGCCGTCACCCGAGAATACCGCGCAATGTTCCGCCCGCTCGGCGCGACGAAAGAGTGGGCGGAGAATAACTACTACAAGCTCCGGATCGTGGAGCAAAACGCATCGCTGGTACCGGTGAACGCGTTCTGGCGCGACTACGCGGCGCATGTCGACACGGGAAAAGCCACGCCATTTGTTTCCAGCAACATCGCCGAGGCCTCACACAATTTCACCGAGATGATGCTCGCGCTGGCTGTGCTCGATTTGCCGTTCGACGCACCGGAGCACGCGAGCAAGACGGACGCTGGAAAATTCTCGCTCACAGCGGGCGGGCCCGTCGTCGTGTATCACAAGGAAATCAAACCGGCTGGCGCAGCAGCAGCCGACGCCGGGCAGTTACTCGTCTCGCAGAGCTTCTTCCGGGCGAGCGATCGCTATCGGCAGGAGGGCAACGAGAAGTTCGAGAAATACGTGACGGAGGAATTCCTCGTCGGCGCGGTTTATGGCGCAAACGTCGTAGTCACCAATCCCACATCATCGCCCTCGAAGGCCGAGGTGCTCCTGCAAATCCCGCAAGGCGCACTGCCCGTGAGCGGCAGCAAGGCCACCGACTCAAAGCGCGTGCAGCTCGCACCGTACACCACGCAGACGTTTGAGTATTACTTCTACTTCCCCGCCACCGCAGCCGAGGGGAAAAAGTTCCCGCACTTCCCCGTGAATGCCGCCGTGAAGAACGCCGTCGCGGGCGCGGCGAAGCCGTTCGAGTTCAACGTCGTCAGCAAGCTCACGCAGGTGGACAAAGCCTCGTGGGACTACGTCTCGCAATATGGCACCGACGACGAAGTGTTCGCGTTCCTCGATGCAAATAACCTCGCCTCGCTCGCCATGCCTCGCATCGCGTGGCGCTGCAAAGACGCGGCGTTCTTTAAAAAACTCACCGCCTTCCTCGGCGCGCATCACATTTGGGACGAGACCATCTACAGCTACGCGCTCGTCCACAACGACGCCGCCGCGCTCCGCGAATGGCTGAAGCACAAGGACGCGTTCGTCTCGCAGTGCGGACCATTCCTTTCCTCGAAGCTCGTGCTCCTCGACCCCATCGAGCGCCGCGCTTACGAGCACCTCGAATACTCCCCGCTCGTCAACCAGCGCGCCCACAAGCTCGGCAACGACTTCCGCATCGCGAACCCCGCCGTGCGCAGCCAATACACGCGCTTCCTCGACATCCTCGCGCACAAACCCGCGCTCGACCCGATGGACACCATGACCGTCTCGTATCACCTCTTCCTGCAAGACCGCGTGGACGAAGCACTCGGGCGATTCCACAGCGTCGATGCCAAGACACTCCCCACCCAAATCCAGCACGACTACTTCCGCTGCTACGCCGATTTCTACGAAGGCAACCTCGCCGACGCCCGCACCGTCGCAGCGAAATACGCCGCGCATCCCGTCACCCGCTGGCGCACGCTCTTTAGCGAAGTCACCAGCCAGCTCGACGAAATCGAAGGCAAAGCGCCCGCAGGAAAAGGCGACAAACCCGACCGCGAAAAACAGCAGGCCGAACTCGCCGCCACCGAGCCCACGTTCGACTTCAAAGTGGAGAAACAGACCATCTCCATGAACTACAAAAACCTCGGCGACGTGACGGTGAACTACTACCTCATGGACCCCGAGTTCTCGTTCAGCAGCAACCCATTCGTCAGCGAAGACGCCAGCCGCTTCAGCATCATCAAGCCCAACAAATCCGCCGTCCAGGCCCTCGCCAAAGACAAGGACGCGCTCGACATCCCGCTGCCCGCCGAGTTTGCAAAAGCGAACGTCCTCATCGAAATCGTCGGCGCCGGCCAGCGCAAAGCGCAAGCCTACCACGCCAACACGCTCAAGCTCACCCTCACCGAAAACTACGGCCGCATCGAGGCCCGCGACACCGCCACCGACAAGCCCGTAGCACGCGCCTACATCAAAGTCTATGCGCGCCTGAAAAACGGCACCGTGCGCTTCTACAAAGACGGCTACACCGACCTCCGCGGCCGCTTCGACTACGCCAGCCTGAACGGCGGCGGCGCACAACCGCAGCCCGGCCCAGCCGAAGCAGCGCCCAAAAACGGACTCGACTACCAAATGCTAAAACCCGCCGAACTCGGCAACGTCGAGAAACTGAGCATCCTCATCCTCAGCGAGACCAACGGCGCCGCCACGCGCGAGGTAAAGCCACCGGGCGAGTAGCCGCGGCGCGTGAGGGACCAAAGGGACCAAAGGGACGTAAAGGACACCGTCCCTTTGGTCCTTTGAGTCCCTTTGGTCCCTCCAAGCCCCCCGAAAGCCCCTCAAAATCGCTTGCCTATCACCCCCCGGACATATATCACGCGTTCACCAACATGACCGCGCGGATCACCCAATCTTTGCAGCGCACCCACACCGCCCCCGGCAGCGTGGGCCGGTTCATTTTCCCCGCACCGATTTCCCGCCAGCCTTCCGCCGCGAAAAAAACATCGTGTCTGTGCATGCACAGCCCCAGCCCAAAATCATTCAGAGCATCCCTGTGCATACACAGGGCACCGGAAAACTCCTCCGAAGCCCCCTTGTGCATGCACAACCCTGCATTTTTTTCCAAAACCCTACCCATGTGCATGCACAGCCCTATGTTTTCCGCCAATTCCCTGCCATTGCGCAGCAAAAACAGCGGTTTTCCGACAAAACCGGCCCTATTTCAGTCATAAAACACAACACAACTACATAACTACCACAAAGCCATGCCATTCCGCCGCCTTCCATTCTCACGCGACACCCGCCTCACCGCATTCGAAGCAGGACGTCTAAAATTCGCCGCATCCAGCTCCGGCGTCATCCTCATCACCAACGCCCAGGGCCAGCAGCTCGACTTGCAAAACCCCGTTTCCCTCCACAGCCGCTACAAAAAAGAGTGCGGCGAAGTCGTCCCCGCCCTTGCCGCGCAAGTAGCCAGCACGATCACCCGCGATGCCGCCGCCAATTTAGCACGGCTACGCGTCGTCAAATCCATCCTCAACATCCAAAGCGCCATCGAAGCCGGCGACCTCCCCGTCGAAGTCCGCGGCTACTACCAGCTCCCGCCCAATAAAGACACCCTGCCCGACATCGTCAGCCCTGCCGACATCCGGCTCTGGGGCGCCCACATCATCGCCGGAGAGACTGCGCGACTCGGCAGCAACATCCCCGCCCACGTCGGCCCCGGCCCGCTGAGCTGGCCCACCGTAGCCCAAGTCACCGCCGCATTGAGCGCCCTCGAAACCGCCGAAGCCGAACAACTCCGCGCGAAAGAAAAAGCCGACCTCGAAGACGAGGAAGCGACCGCGCTCGACGCCGAAGTGGACCCATTCATCAAAGACATGTGGGACACCATCGAGTTCAACCTCCGCACCCACGAAGCCCCCAGCCTCCGCCGCCGCGCCCGCGAATGGGGCGTCTTCTACGCCACCCGCCCCGGTGAACCGGAGGAAACCGAAACGCCCGCCACCCCGCCCGCGCCCACGCCGCCGCCGACACCATAGGCGTAAATGGATACGGCAAAAGGCCCGACGCAAGGCGGCTCGTCACCCAGCAGAAAGCTCCGTCGGATCGGCGTTGCACTTCTTGTTTTATTGGCAGCGGTGTACGCGCTCTTTTTGACATTCCGATCAAAGGAGAAGGAGTACCGCGATATGGACACGTCGCCGATCGAAGCCTCGGCCATTTATCGCACCACGGTTTCTGCGGCCAAGTCTCTCCTGATCTACGAGGGACTTCCGCACCAAATGTGGGACCGTGAACTCCTCGCCACTGAGATTAAGCGCAAAGATACCACCGAAATATGGGACTTTCCGTTCTACACGCCGAGCGTCGATGCGACCAACGCCGATGAACTTCGCAAACTTCTCAGCAACCCCGCTTCGCTCCGCGTGTATCGAGGACAGAAGTCGTGCGGAGGATACCACCCAGATTTCTGCATCTCGTGGCAGGCTGGGAAGGTGAACTATTACGCGCTCATTTGCTTCGGCTGCCACGAGATCGTGTTCTACAACGGAAAGAATTCTGTGAATTACGATTTGGAGACTGCGGCAATGGAAAAGTTCGAACAACTGCTCGCCCGTTACGAGGCCAAGCGACCAAAGAGCACGCAATGAAAGCCACTCAAAGTAGCCCTAAATGAGTAAGGCCCTTGGCATCGTCGCAGCACTCGTCCTTCCGTTCTTTGTGGTGCTTGCAGTCGGCCTCGCGTTCGACAAGAAAACGGGAGGCGACCCATTCTACGCGACCTCATTCTATCTGGTTTTCCTCTCCCCGCTGTGGCTCTTGCTTGGCATCGTCTGGGCCGTCATCGGATTCAAGCGAGAGAGGTTTCGTCGGGGGCTACTTATTGCCGACGGCATTCTGTTGCTGTTCATCATCGTGGGGGTTGCGGTTGTTCGCTCCATCAATGCACACTAACGCACTAACGCACTAACGGACAGAGGGACAGACAAACAGTTTTGCCAGACAAACAGTTTTGCCACATGAACGACGTTATGCCATTTGATTTTACCTGCACATGCAACCGACCGAACTTTGGCGACGCGGCGTAGTGTTGCCACATAACCCGGAAGTCGCCCAGCGAATCAATGACTGGGATGTCGATGAGTCTGTGGCGGTCGAATATCTTGCGATCACCGACGGTGCCCTGTTCTCACAGCTTTGGGATATCGGCTTGTTCGCCGCGATTAACGAGGCGTGTGGTACGCGGATTGACGACTACGAAGCGGAATGGCTGTTACCGGCGCACTTTCCAACTGCGACAATAATTGTCGAGAGACTTCTGAAGAACCATTGCAATAGAGAACTTGGCGACTTCCTTCGTCGGTTATCGGGACTGATTGGCCGCGCTGCGGAGGCTAGAATGCCACTGTACTTTGTCTGCTAAATCGGACGATTCTGCGAAGCGTTCCTGTTTTCTCTTAGCGGCGGCTCGAGCCCGACTCGTCGGGAGTGACTACTTTCGCCTGCGAACTAAGCCGACAATGAACCACACTCAAAGCATTACGCCGAAGGCGTTGAATCACTCAGCCCAACGGTTGATGCGAGGAACGAGCATCTACCTTGGGTCCGCCCGTCCACACATGATATACCCCGAAGGGGTTTCATCGAAATCGCGCGCCACGGATGAAACCCCTTCGGGGTATATGCCGCTTCGCGGAATCACCCAAGGTGGCTCGTTCCTCGCGACCTTGGGCTGAATGATTCAACGCCTTCGGCGTAATACGATACGCACGTCGGAATCGGTCGCGTCCAAGCCGTCGTTTCCTCCGATACATACGGGAGGACAGGCATCCAGTTCTCGCCACGCACCATGATCGCTGATACAACTCAGCCACAATGATCGGAACAGTAGTTACCATTGGTTTCGCAGTAGTGTCAGCCCTCGCGGCGAAGGGTGTTATTCAACATCGGGAGCGGCTCCGGAAAATTGCCAGGGAAAATGAGCATCTCGACGTAGTTCCCAATGACGTGAAGCGTGCGTCATGGTTTGTGGCGGCGGACCAATCCGATCGGGACGACGGACCGCACGGCCAAGGCGCAGGCGACGGCGGAGCGGGAGATCATGACGGCGAATAAATTCGCCGCTCCTTTACGCGTTCCTTGATTTGCACGTCGCTTTTCGATCCTGCGCGCCCATCGCTCGCGACCGACCCGCCGTTACTCCGTCTTTGAAATCTTCCCGAGGATCATCCGCGTGATGTCTTCGCTGGTGATTCCTTCGGACTGGGCGGCGAAGTTCGGGATGATGCGGTGGCGGAGGATGCTCGGGGCTACGGCGGCGACGTTCTCGCATCCCACGTAGATTTGTCCGCGGAGGATGGCGTGCGCTTTCGCTGCGAGGATCAGGTTGAGCGATGCGCGCGGGCCTGCGCCCCAGCTCAGCCATTTCTTGCAGAAGTCGAGCGCTTGCGGGCTCTTGGCGCGGGTGGAGGCGGCGATGCTCTGCGCGTAGCGGAGGACGTGCTCGGCCACGGGCATCCGGCGCACGGTGCCCTGGAGATACTTGATGTGGTCGAGCCCGAGGACCTGACGCGGCTGTGCGACCTTGCCGCCGGTGCCGCGCCGCATGATTTCCAGTTCTTCATCGGCGCTCGGATAGTCCACGTGAATCATGAACATGAAGCGGTCGAGCTGCGCCTCGGGCAACGGGTAAGTGCCCTCCTGCTCGACGGGGTTTTGCGTGGCGAGGACGAAGAACGGATCGGGCAAAATGTGGTCGGTGCCGCCGACGGTGATCTTGCGCTCCTGCATGGCCTCGAGCATGGCGGCCTGCGTCTTGGGCGGGGTGCGGTTGATTTCATCGGCGAGGATGACATTTGCAAAAATGGGCCCGGGCAGGAACTTGAACTCGCGCTCGCCGCTCTCGGGGTTTTGATAAATGACCTCGGTGCCGGTGATGTCGCTCGGCATGAGGTCGGGGGTGAACTGGATGCGCTTGAACTGCAAATTGAGCGCCTGCGCGAGCGTGGAGATGAGCAGCGTCTTCGCGAGGCCCGGCACGCCGACGAGGAGCGCGTGCGAGCGTGTGAAGATGGCGATGAGCAATTCGTCGATGACGCCGTCCTGGCCGACGATGACTTTTCCGATCTGATACCGGAGGGTCTCGTAGGCTTTCTTGAAATACTCGATGGCTTGCACGTCGTCCTCTTTAAAGGCGGTGGCTTCCAGTGGTGGTGGCGGAGGTGTCTCCGAATCTGCGCTCATGGCCCGCATGGGTAAATGCGGACATGGCAGGGTGTCGAGCACGGGAGTTGGGGGAATCACAAATGGACAGCTTGCCATCACGCACCGCCATTCGCCATTCTCCCGCGCATGAACCGCCGTCATTTTCTCCAGCTCTCTGCTTCAGCCACTGGTCTCTTCGCTCTTCGTCCGCTCCTCGCCGCCGATGCAGTGGACGCGCAGCCGGGGCATGGTGCGTCGTTTTTCCTCGCGAGCGATACGCACTATCTCGCCGACAAGGAGAACCCTTCGGCGATGGACGAGACCTCCCGAGATATCAATGCGCGCCTCGTGGAATGGCTGAACAAATTACCCGGAACTGCAATCCCTGCCGAGGCGGGCGGTGGCACCGTCGGCGAAGTGCAGGGCGTCATCCACTCGGGCGACTTGATTGATACCGGCGACAAAAACGGCGGTGTCCATGAAGCGATGCAGAAGACCGAGTGGTCGGCGTTTACCGCAGACTGGGGCCTGAACGGCGGCGACGGAAAACTGCGCCATCCAGTGCGCGAAGTGTGGGGCAACCACGACGGGCCGCAGGGCAAGGGACACGCCATCGAGCAACTCCGCGAGCGCAATGCGCGGCGGAAAAACGTGAACGTGTCTGCGAACGGAATGCACTTCTCGTGGGACTGGAACGGTGTGCATTTTGTGAACGTCGGCATCATCGTCGGCGCGCTGAAAGATGTGGAGCGCCCGCGCCGCTACGCATCGCTGGATAGTCTCGCATTCCTCACCAGCGACCTCGCAGAGCATGTGGGCGACAGCGGCCGGCCCGTGGTCATCACCCACCATATCGATATCGCGCGATACTGCGCGCCGCTCGCCGACGAACTCGTGTCGAAGAACGAATGGGACTACGCCGATGTCGGGGCCTACCACGCAGTGCTGACGAAGTATCGCATCGCGGCGATCCTTTACGGGCACACGCATGTCCGGAAGATTTTCCCGTGGGACGGCTCGACGCCGAAGCTCGGGAAAGACGCACCGCCGGTAAAAGGAATCGCGGTTTTCAATACGGACAACTCCGCCCATTTCAAAAGCGAGACGCAGGCGCTGATGTATTTCCAGGTGACGGACAAGGAGGTCGTCGCCCGCGAGTTTGCGACACCGGATGCCTGGCTCACCGCCGCGTGGACACCGGAAGTGTGGCGTTTCCCGATTGCCTAAAATGCCGCGCACGCTCCTCTCCCGCTCGCTCGAACCGCTCGTCGCCATCCTGTGGGGACTGCTCATCGCTGCGAGCGTCTGGCTTGCAGTCGTGTGGCTGGCGCCGATCAATGAAGTGACGCTCGGCTTCTCACATCAAGAAGGAGCGGAGCCGCCGCCCAATGCCGGGTTTCGGACAGCGGTGCTGCTCCTCGCCCGAAATGCCGACCTGCTCTGGCTCGGCCTCGCAGTGGTGAATCTCCACCTCGTCGTCACCGCGGCAAACGGTATCGGCTCTGCGCGGGCGTGGCTCGGATTTACGGCGGGCAGCGCATTCGTGCTCGGAGTGCTAAATATCACGACGCATCTTCCGTTCGGCGGGATGTCGTTTGGCAGCGGGCTCGGCGGCAAGTTTCTCGGCGTGCCGCTCGGCTGGCCGTTGCTCTGGACGGCGATCATCATCGCAGCGCGCGAGGCTGTGCTATGGATGAAACCGCGACTCAGCCACGCGCTGGTGTCGCTTTACTCCGCGCTGCTCGTGCTGGCGACGATTGCAAATCTGGAGCCGACCGCGCGGCACACCCGCGGCTGGTGGGACTGGTATCTCGACACCCCGAGAAACGTCAGCGGCGTTCACGTGTGGGCCTGGGCGGCCTGGTTCTTGTGGCCGTGGCTCGTTCTTTTCTCGATGAGGGAACGCGACGTCGTATCGGCAGCGGCACCGAGAACCGTGCGCCCGCTGGCGATCCTGATCGTGTTGAATACCGTGGCGCTGATTGCGCGGTTTCGGTGAGCTGCATCCACTTCATGCGTTTTCTATGAAGAAAACGCGCCGCTACTCCACGCGCTCTCACTCGACATTGGAATGTCGAGCTACTGTTTGAGCAGCTCGCGCAGTTTCACGGGATCGGTCTCGGGCGCTTTGCATGTGAAGTTCTCGCAGACAAATGCAGCCGCTTTTCCGCCCTGCGGGGCCATGTCGGTGATTGTGCCGTTGTGCTTGCCGAGCCACGCCTGACCTGCACCGCCGTCGGCGAGCAGGATGATTTGGTTCGGTGCATATTTGGCGCGCGCTTCTTTGATGAGCGCCTTCGTGTCATCGGCCCCGGCCTTTCCTGCGATGACAATTTGACGGCCTTTGGCCATCGAGGCATCAACCGCGCAGAGCATCAGCGGGACCGCGCTCGGGCCTTTGGCGAGCAAGTCGCCCATGCTCGCGATGGTCTTCTCCGCCCGCTCGCGCAGTTCCTTGGAATCGACAATCTGCGCGAGGCGGATGAGGTTGAGCGCCGCGACGCTGCCCGCGGCAGGTTCGGCCCCATCGTGATTCTCCTTCGAGCGAAACAGGATATCCGCTTGATCAGCGGGCGTCTGGAAATATCCGCCATTCGCTTTGTCGTAAAACACTGCGTCCATTTTCGCCTGCAACTCCACGGCCCACTGAAGCCACTGCACATCGAAGTCGGTCTCGTAAAGGTCGAGCAACCCGGCGATGAGCGACGCGTAGTCGTCGGCAAACCCGGCGGCATTGCTGGGCTCGAGGCGATAGCTGCGCGTGAGCGCTCCGTCTTTCCACAATTTGGCTTTGATAAATCGCGCGCTGGCCTGCGCTGCCGCCATGTAGCGGGGCTCATCGAGGATCTGTGCGGCACGGGCGAATGCGGAGATCATGAGGCCGTTCCACGCGACGATAATTTTGTCGTCGAGATGCGGATGAGGGCGCTTGGCGCGAATCTCCAGAAGTTTTACGCGGGATGCAGCGAGCGATTTCTCCACATCAGCCTCGGACTTGCCGGAGTCCTTCGCGAGCTCGGCGACCGTCTTGCGAATGATGAGGGTATTCTTCCCTTTCAACTCGCCAAGCGGGTCGCTCCCGGCGGGAGAATTCCCCTCGGCGGTGACTCCGTATGCGGTGGAGAAAAGAGCGGCGTCTTCGCCCAGGGCTGCGTCGATCTCGGCTTTGGTCCAGACGTAAAATGCGCCTTCCTTTTTCTCGGCATGACCAGCCTCCAGACTGTCCGCGTCCTCGGCGGAGTAGATGCCGCCTTCCTTGTCAGTCAGTTCGCGGATGACGTAATCGAGAGTGTCGCGCGCTGTTTTCTCCCAGCGGGCATCGCGGGTGAGATGGAACGCATCGAGATACGCACGGACGAGCTGCGCCTGATCGTATGCCATTTTCTCGTAGTGCGGGACGTGCCAGAAACGGTCCACGGAATAGCGATGAAAGCCGCCGCCGAGTTGGTCGTGCATACCTCCGTCAGCCATCTTGCCGAGAGTGAGAAGCGCCATCTTTCCGGCGATTGCGCGGTCGCGCTCCTCCGCTTCCGGCGACTCGCCAAGACCTTTGCGGACGGACATCCGGAAGAGAAACGCAAAGTTGCTCGGCTGGGGAAATTTCGGCGCGCCTCCAAAGCCGCCGAGGTCGGCGTCGAATGATTTCGCGAGTTGATTCTGGCCGGCAACGAGCGCGGTTTTTGCGACCACCTCGACTTTGCTCGGCGTGCTCGCCGTGTATTCGGCGAGTTGCTTCGCGACTTCCGTACCGTGGGCGATGATTTCCTTGCTGTCCTTTTTCCAGCCATCGGAGATCTGCTTGAGCACTGTGGGAAAGCCTGGCCGTCCGCCCTTATTCTCCGGTGGAAAATAGGTACCTCCGACAAACGGCTTGAGGTCCGGGGTGAGCCATACATTGAGCGGCCAGCCGCCGCTGCCCGTCGTCGCCTGGACGAATGTCATATAGACCTTGTCCACATCCGGGCGCTCTTCGCGGTCCACTTTGACGCAGACAAAATTGGCGTTCATGATCTCCGCGATCGCCGCGTTCTCAAAGGATTCGCGCTCCATGACGTGGCACCAGTGGCAGGTGCTGTAGCCGATGCTCAGAAAGATGGGCTTGTTCTCCTTTTTGGCCTTTTCAAAAGCCTCCGGGCCCCACGGAAACCAGTCCACCGGGTTGTGCTGATGCTGGATTAAATACGGCGACTTCTCTTTCGAGAGTCGGTTGGTGTGTTTCGGAGCAGTGGTCACGGCAGGGTCTTTCGGCTGGGCATCAGCGCAGCGTGCGGGTTGAGCCGAAGCGAGGACGGACGCACAGGCGACGGCGATTTGAAAACAGCGGGCAAGGATCATCGGATGAATGAAGGGGAAGACGCTGTCGCTGGCAAGCGGGCGTGCGAGACCCCGCTGAGATTGCATCCGCTAGGCGAGGAGTTTTTCGAGTTCCTCCACGCGCCGGGCAAACAGCGCCAGTGTGTCTTCGACGGGCTTTGGCTGCGACATATCCACTCCTGCTTCGCTGAGCGTAGGAATCGGGAAACGACTGCCGCCGCTCTTCAAAAAGCCGAGATACTTCGTCGCGTCGCCGGTCTTCAGCACCTGCTGGCTGAGCGCGACGGCTGCGCTGAGGCCTGTGGAATATTTATAAACGTAGAACGCCGAGTAGAAATGCGGAATGCGGAGACACTCCAATTCAAGCTGCGGATCAATCGTGAACTCCGGGCCAAAGTACGCATCGAGAAGGCGGCGGTAAGTCTGCCGAATCGTATCGAGAGTGACAGGCTCGCCCGCCTCCTCCATCGCATGAATATCGCGCTCGAACTCCGCGAACATCGTCTGCCGGTAAACCGTGCCGCGAATGTCGTCGAGCTGGCGATTGATGAGATACGCGCGCATCTGCGGATCGTTCGTGTTTTCGAGAAGGTGATGCGTGAGCAGCTCTTCGTTAAACGTGCTCGCGACCTCGGCGAGGAAGATCGGGTAATCGGCATCCTGCCAGCGCTGCGTTCCATTTGCATACCACGAGTGCATCGAGTGCCCAGCTTCGTGGGCGAGCGTGAAGACATCACTGAATACGTCCTCTTTATAGTTCATCAAAATGTAAGGCGGCGCGCTGTAAGTCGCGCTGCTAAATGCCCCGCTGCGTTTCCCCTTGTTCTCGTACCGGTCGCACCAGCGCTTCGATTTCAGCCCGTCGCTGAGCGTCGCTACGTATTCGCCCCCGAGCGGCGCGAACGATTTCAGGCACAGCTCGACGGCATCGTCGAACGACGTCGCCTTTTCGAAATTCGGCACAATCGGCACATACGTATCGCACTGCCGGATTTGCGTGAGCCCCAGCACGCGCTTGCGGAGCGCGTAGTAGCGAAAAAGCGGCGCGAGGTTTGCCCGCACGCTGCCGATGAGATTGTCATAGACGGCCACCGGAACATCATCCTGGAACAGCGCGGCCTCCCGCGCGCTCGGGTAATTGCGGGCGCGAGCGCGAAAAACATCGGCTTTCACGGAATTGGAAAGGGTCGCCGCAAGGGTGAATTTATGATCATCGAACTCCGCGTAAAACTGCGTGAATGCGCGATGCCGCAGTTCAGCATCACGCTTGTGAAGGAAGGACAAGTAGCTCGATTGCGTGAGGTCGCGCTCCACGCCCTTGTCGTCGGCCAGCTTGCCGAACTTCATATCGACATTCGTGAGCTGGGAGAATGCTTCGTCGTGCCCGGCAATCGCGCTGTGCCCGAGCGCGAGCAGCCGCTCCTCCGGCGAGCTGAGCGTATGCGCTTTCAAACGGCGCAATTTTCCCAACCGGCACGTCCATTCGGCCAGCACGGGTTCGGCGAGGTAAGCGGCAAACGCAGCGTCGTCCAGCGCCATGATCTCGGGCATCACAAACGACGATGCCTCGCCAATTTTTGTGAGGAGATTCTGAAGCTGGGATTCGCGGGCGAGATTCGCAGCATCCGAACTATCCTCGGCGGCCCGCAGTGACGCGTAATGATAGAGTTTCTCGATGAGCTGACTGAGCTTCTTGTCGCAATTCAGCACTTCCGCGAGCGTTGCCGCAGACTCCCCCACCCGCCCGCGATACTGCTCGATGACAGGATAAAGCCGCTGCAAAACCGCGAAGTCATGTTCCCATCCAGCAGTGTCTTTAAAGAGCGGCGTGAGGTCCCAAGTATCTTCCACGCGCGCATCGGCCCGCGAAGGAGTTGCGCCGCCGCCTGCCTCGGATTTATCGAAAAGAGAATACATCATCCCCCGACCGTTGCGGGCAGACGCGACGGCGGCAAGCCAGAAGAGAATTCTCATTCTCGTGATCAACAACGCGGTATATCTACAGTCCTTCACCATGGCGAAGAAGGGATCGCAGCCATCGACCTTGAGTTGCTCGACCCTGAGCCGGAGGAAAAGCGGCTCGACTTTGCTGGAGCGCAACAGCTCGTCGATGCGAGTGAGTTGGCGATCAAATACCGTGAGGGCCAGCGTCGTTCCTGCCATCAGGAGCAGAAATAAAAATGCCGGAGCGCGGCGCGCCCCTCGCCAAGAGGGGCGGCAGTCCACCCGGCATGAGTTTATGTCCCGTGGGGAAGCACGCTTGCAGCGTTGTCCCGAAGCGCAAAAACGGAATCATAACCACTGCGCGGGGTACCGCGCCTGCTTTGGAAGGAAGGACGAACTATTGATGCCTACTTACTTCCAGCAGACTCAGAAACCCGGCAGTAGCGATGCGCCGGTTGCAAATCTCGGCGGCTCCAACGAACGACTGTATTTCATGAGCCGTGATCTCCGGCTTCTGGCCATGTTCATTGCCGCAGTCATGGCCGTGGCGGCGGGCCTTGCATGGGCGATGCGTGGCGTTGATTACGTGGAGCCCGTCGTAAAGGCTCCGTCTGAAGAAATCAGGCTGTTGCTCGCTTCGCCGTCGCCAAATGCCGACGCGCTGATCCACTCCATTCTCTCGCTGCACACGGCTCCCTCGAAAATGCTGACTGACGGGATTGTGAGTTCAACGCTTCCGGAAAAGGCGAAGGAACTCGCCCTTGCAGTGTGTGAAAGCCTCCGAGGAGATCCCGCCGAGCCAACCGCCGAACTCCTCATTCTCGCATATCAGGTCAACTCTCTGCGAACCGCGAATGAAGCGATCGGAGACCTGTATGCGCGGCTTGGAAAGGTGAGCCGGGCGGAGGACTACTACCGTCGGGAGTTGGAGCGGAATCCGTCCGAGGCGCTTCGTGCAAAGTTAATCTCGCTTCTTGCTCGTGACGGTGACTTGAGCGCACTCGCCTCGCTGTTTTCCGATCCAGCGTTTTCGCCGCATTTCCCGCTCGAGCTACGGCTGAAAATTGCGTTGCACCAGCGGGATTGGCGGTTGGTTGCCTCGGAGATTGTCAAGGCGCAGATCCGTTCAATTTCATCCCTTCCGCTGATCCTCGCGCTCGCTGCCGGGCTCGCATGGTGCATCGTCGGGCTTCACTGCGGGCAACCGCACAGCGTGCTTGGCTACCGGACTGTGGTGCCGTTGATGGCAGTTTGCGTGGGAGCCGCCGGTGCGTTGGTCGTGAACTTCGTCGCGGCGTGGGAGGATAGTTTCCTCGGCGTTTCGCAAACCGGAGTGTTTCTCGCGGATCTCGGTTACTTTGCCGGCGTGGTGGCTCCGCGCGAGGAAGTTCTCAAACTAGTGCTCCTCCTGCCTTTCCTCCCAACATTGCTGTCGAGGAGGGATCCTTTGGAAACGCTGATCGTTTGCGGTTCCATCGGGCTCGGGTTTGCGTTGGAAGGGAATCTCCAGTTTTGCCGGGTCACGCGACTTGAGGACGCATTTGGCCGGCTACTCACAGCGAATTTCTTCCATTTTGCAACGACGGCGCTTTCCGGTGCCGCGCTCTGCAATGTCCTCCGCTCCGGTTTGCCGAAGTTGATTCCGTTTCTTCGCACCCTTGCCGCAGTCATTGTTGCGCACGGTATTTACGATGGATTCTCGCGCATCGAGCCGGTGCGATCCCTCTCGTGGATTAGCGTTGTCAGCGTGTTGGTTGTTTCAAAGCTCTTCTTTATGGAGCTTCGACGGTGGCGCGACCGTTTTACGGATCAACTCTTTCTCGGCGCAACTGTGGTGATTTGCCTAACCGGGCTTGCCGCTGCTGTTTTAGTCACGGCATCCATCCACGCGGGTTTCAGTGTCGCTCTGTGGTCTTTATTGAAGAATGCCCCGTATTTTGTCCTCACGGGCTTTGTGTTTTTCCTCCGCTTCGACCATGACCTCAATGAGGAAAGCCCCGAGGGTACTCCAAATTTATGATTTTAGCCTTCTCACTAGCCGTAATCGCGTTGGTCCTCAATATTCTGGGGAGACGTCGGATATTAAAGGACGACGCCGCTCTCCGTGGAACCGCCCGCACCGCGGTCGCGACCTGCCCCGGCGCGGAGGTTGTCTTCATGATCGTCCGCTGGGAGCGTTCCCGAATCGGAGCCGGAATATGCGCTGTTTCGCTTTCGCTTGCCTTGCCATTTATCGGAGAATTGAGCGTGCAAATCCGCAATAGCCCGGAAGAGGGGGCGTTCATTTCAAAGCTGGTTTCTGTCATTCAAACGACACTGAAAGAACAGGCGCTTCAGGCGAATTCCGAGTATCGCGACGGTGATCAGGCTCGTGCCATGACGGCTAAACGCGACAAGCTCCAAAAGGTTCGCCGATATCTGGTCGATTGGTACGCGATGCTTCAATTCAAGGAGGGCTATCTTTGCAGCGAGATCCCGGAGGATACCATAGAGTTCAACCGCTACGCTGCATCCTATCATCTGTTGCTTGGCGTCTCAAAAAGCGAGGCTTCTGAACTCGCGCGCATGGAGGCAAGGCAAGGCGCAAAAAGCAACACCCAGAATGATGTGATGAGTGTTTCGAACCGCTGATTCTCGGCGTTCGTCCATCGCCGACCTACGCAAATTTCCCGCTTGCCATCGCATCGCCGCTCCTTGTAGTCATTTGCCATGCGCCTGAGTTGCACCAACCGCATCTGCTACAGTCTTCCAGCTCGCCTTACCTCACTCCCGAGCTGCGCGAATCACCGTCGCCTCGTCTCCCGTTTTTTGACCAATCGAGGGAGTTCTGTCCGCTCAGGAGGCAACTCTCTCGGCTTTGGATGCAACTCTGTCCGGCTTGGACAATACTCTCTCCGTCACGAACAAGGTTATTTCGTTCCGGACAATACTCTCTCCGTGACGGACAGAGTATTGTCCGGAGCGCAGAGAGTTCTCTCTGAAGCGGATGGAGTTCTCTCTGGAACGCAGGGAGTTACCTTCGGTGCGAAGGGACTTTACTCCGGCGTGGAGAGAGTTCCGTCCAATACGGACGGAGTTGCATCCACAGAGAAAATTGGAGCCTCTACAGAGAAAACGACCGTTTTCCGCCCTGAAACTGGCCCCTCCGCCCCGGACATCACCCCCTCTGATACCGACTCAATTTTATGCCACCAACAAAAGCTACTTGGGATGGGACTGACTCCCAAGGCAATCCTCTCAGATGGGACCAACCTGGACTTGTCTGGGGCGGAAACATCCCAGAACCAAAAAACAAAACAAAAAAAATGCAACTACGCGTCAATCTCGGGTTTGCGAATGCACCCGACCACACACTCGAAGAAACAGCCGGTGCGGTATCAGATAATCTATACGGCAAACCGGCCTATCCGACCCCGCCCGTCACCCAGCCGAATTTACAGGCGGGGCTAACGGCTCTCACCGAATCCATCGCTGCCCAAGTTCAAGGCGGCACGGCCGCAACCGCGCACAAAAACAATATGCGCGACGCCCTTATCGACCTCCTGCGTCAACTCGCCGGCTATGTGCAGGAAAACCACGGCAATGATTTGGCCGTCCTGCTCTCCAGCGGATTTGAAGCCGTAAGCACCAGCCGCGCAAGCTCGCCGCTGGATAAGCCCCGCATCAAAGACATCCTCAACGGCAACAGCGGCCAGCTTATTCTGCGTGGCACGCCTATCCCAAACGCCCGCTGCTTTGAAGTGCGCTTCGCCGCCATTGGCGCGGGCGGCGCACCCGGCCCATGGCAGAGCGCGGGGCTCATCACCAACAGCCGGAGCATGCCTGTCAATGGCCTCACGCCTGGCACCATGTATGTCTTCCAAATCCGCGCTGTCGGCGGCTCGACGGGCTACTCGGACTGGAGCGATGCCGTGCAGCACATGAGCCTGTAATTTAACCCTGTCCATCACGGACAAAACAAGAGAGCGGCGGCAACCATAAGCCCGCCGCTCTCTTTTTGTCTGCGTAGCGGATACCGGAGGAAGACGGACTGGAACCGCCGAAAACAGCCCCTCATTCGTGACGCGGAACGCTGGACAATCTTCCAAATCTCGGCCACGTGAATACCCCAATGAGCAGCAACGATTCAATGAATGAACTGGACCGGGCAGTCGTGCTGATGGCGAAGAGCCATGCAGCGCTGCCCGACTTCATGCGGTGTTTATCCGAAGGGGAATTGTGGACGTTGGTCCCATGGCATCCCGAAGTGGAGAATACGGTGATGGAGCTGAAGACCGGGATGCAGATGCCATTTTCGCAGTTTGAGGATGAGAAGGGCTCGTTTGTGGCGATTTTCTCGTCGTTCGAGCGGGCGCGGGAAGCGATGAAGCACGGGCGTTTTCTGGGGCGGACGTATTCCCCCGCCGCAGTCGAGGCAAAGGTTTTGATGCACATCCTCGGAAAAGCGGAAGTACGAGCGGCTGTGAATCGCGGGTGCAAGACGGGCTCCACGATGATCGGCCCGGACATGATGCGGGACATCGCGGACGGTAGCGCATTAGCGCCGAACGAAATCGCAGTAACGAAGAAAGCGAAATTGCGAATACTCGATCCGTCGGACTATCCGACGAATATCGTCCAATCGCTTTTCGAGGTCCTGCGGCAGCATAAAAACTTCCGGGCTGCGTGGATTTTTGGGCGTTCGAAAAGCCAGCCCGAACCGCCGGGCGGGCGAGGGTATCATCTACTGGTGCTCATGGAACCGCGCGACCGGGTGCTGTCGCATGATTTGAATCTGGTTGCGCAGGCCGCCGCAGGAAAGCTTAACGAAATCGACCTCGGGTATGTACCGGAAAACTATGGGAGTCATGCGGCAAAACTGTTTGATTCGGCGGAGCCTTTTTATGTCGCGGTGGACTAAGAGCGCCCGGCACAGCCCGCGGCGAACTCTTAGACGCGCTTGGGCCGGGTGATGATTTCGGCAAATCGCAAGGGCGATCTGGACGTTGCCTGAGTGAGTGATTCCAGATGGCCCAGTGTCGCTGGACTGCAAGGATGCGAATCGCAAAAGCTGCGAACCCTTGACGTAACTGGAGCACCTGCAAGTGCATCACTCCGTCGGCTTTGAAATGGCACCCAGTCCACAGATGCCTCTTCCACTACTCGTACCGCAGCGCTTCGATCGGGTCGAGTAACGAAGCTTTCCGGGCCGGGTAGAAGCCAAAGAAGACGCCGACGGCGGCGCTGAACCCGAATGCCGCACAAATCGAAGCCGGCGAAATCATCGTGGGCCATTCGGCGAAATGGGAGAGGAGCTTGGAGGTGAGAACGCCGACGCCCACGCCGATGGATCAGTTGGTTCCCACCGCATTCGATTCAACGCTCGATGTATTCGGTGGCGCATACACCGCTCCGGAAAAAGGATTTCGCGTTCTGGATCTTGGAAATGGAGCCACCCATCCCACCATCTCACTTAAGCTTTCCGATGCCGGGCATCACGTCCGCGCTTACGCTGAACGCCGTCAGTAAAATACACTCTTGCATCCCGAGAGAAGAGGCCCGGCGGATATGAAAGACTCCCACATGATTCGCGGGGTTTGTGCGAGGATCCGACTCAACTAGTGATGTTTAGGTTTACAGACGCTTTTGCTCCCTGCTACACACAGCATTACTTATTTTATGGGACAAAGCCCCCGTCGATTCAATACAGCCGTCACCGCACTACTTCTCGCGGTTGCTTATTTCGTTACCGGACGACTGGGCTTGATGCTTCCTGCATTTGGCTCGACGATCACACTCATATGGCTCCCAACAGGAATCGCGGTCGCCGTATTGTTTCGGTTCGGCCTTGCTTGCTGGCCGGGCGTCACGCTTGGAACCATCGCAACTAATTTTGCGATTGGAACGCCATTGCCTGTTGTGCTCGGCATCACGGTGGGCAGCACCCTCGGGCCTGTGGCTACAGTCTGGTTGCTGCGTCGCTTTCATTTCCATCCTACATTTTCGCGTGCCCGGGAGATTCTTCTACTCGCTGCAAGCGGGCTTGCCGGCATGTTTATCACCTCCGGCCTCGGCGTCATGTGTCTTCGATTAGGGGCTGTGATTCCGTCTGGCGCGGCTCTGCCGGCATGGCTCACCTGGCTGGGGGGCGATACGCTCGGAGTCATCCTTGCCGCGCCGCTGGTGCTCACTTTTAATACGGGAGAACTCCATGCAATTCTTCGTCGCAAACCAGAGTTTGTGATGTGGCTGGCCACAACGAGCCTGACGACCTGGGGCGTCTTCGTGGCAAACGATGGAGGGCCGGGGCAGGCTCTCGCATTAGCGTTCCTACCGCTTCCATTTGTCGCTTGGGCAGCGTTGCGTTTTGGTACGGTTGGGACTTCTTTTGCGCTGATCCTTATCTCCGTCGGCGCGGCCTTTGGGACGGCGTACCAGCACGGGCCATTTTACAAGAACGATCCGGTCCGCGAAGTCTCGGTGCTATGGATTTATATGTCCGCAGGAGCTGTGCTGGCCTGGCTCATCTCCGCCATCCAAACAGCCCGTATCCACGCGACCGACATCCAGCAGCTTTTTGAGCAGGCGCTCACTGACGTCTCCCTCGGCGTCCTTCTTGCGGGGCTCGACCGAAAAATCACCTACGCCAACAAAGGCTTCGAACGACTCACGGGCTATCGCGAATCCGAACTCCTCGGAAAGAGCTGCGCCATTTTGCAAGGAACCGGCACATCGTCCGAAACCGCTCAAAAACTCAAGAGCGCGGTGACGAGTATCGATTTTTTTGACGGCGAGATCCTGAACTATCGGAAAGATGGCACGCCGTTCTGGAATGCGCTCATCGTATCACCCGTGAAAGATGAGACAGGGAAAGTGACCGGCTTCATCGGAATCCAAAGGGATATCTCAAAGCGAAAGGCGACCGAAATGGCTCTCCGGGAAAGCGAGGATCGTTTCCGCAGGCTGGTCGAAAACGCGCCTGAAGCCATCACCATTCTCGACGTCCAAAGCGGCAGACTCGTCCAGACCAACTCCGCCGCAGAACGATTATTCAAGCTCTCCGCTGCGGAACTCCTGAAAGTAGGGCCTATGGATATGAGCCCCGAGTTCCAACCGGATGGCGAGAGCTCCCGAAAGAAGGGCACGGACTACATCGCGCGGGCCATCAACGGCGAGTCACCGGTTTTCGAGTGGACGCACAGGGATTCCGACCTGAACAACATTTCTTGCGAAGTCCGACTGCTCCAGATCGAAGTCAACGGGCGCCCCGCTGTTCGCGGAAGTATCACCGATATTTCCGATCGCAAAAGAGCTGAACTCGCAGTCCGCGAGAGCGAAGAGCGCTACCGTGAGCTTTTCGATGCAAACCCTCATCCCATGTGGGTCTATGATTTGGAGACGCTCCGCTTCCTCGCCGTAAACTCCGCCGCTGTCACGCACTACGGATACAGCCGCGAGGAGTTTTTGGCGATAACGATCAAGGATATTCGCGCGCCGGAGGATGTGCCCGCATTGCTTGCGAACATTGCCCAGGCCCCCGATGGAATCGTAAAGTCGGGCGTGTGGCGCCACCGTCTGCGAAACGGTTCGATGGTCGACATGGAGATCAGCTCTCACACCATCGACTTCGACGGACGGCGAGCGAGAGTGGTGCTCGCCAATGATGTCACCGAACGGATGCGAACAGAGTCCCGGAACAGTGGCGAACGCGAAGTTCTCGAGTTGCTCACCTCGGAAGCCCCGCTGCCCAAAGTGCTCGAACGCCTCACGCTGGCGTACGAGGCCTCGTTTCCGGGGATGCTATGCTCCGTCTTGATCATGGACCCCGACGGTCGCCGCTTGCGGACCGGGGCGGCCCCCAGCCTGCCCGAACCCTTCTCCGATGCGGTGGACGGGGTCGAAATCGGGCTCAACGTGGGATCGTGCGGCACCGCTGCATTCACCCGGAAAACGGTCATCGTCACGGATATCTCCACCGACCCGCGCTGGAAAGATTATCGCGATCTGGCACTCTCCAACGGACTGCAAGCATGCTGGTCCGTGCCGCTCATTTCCTCCCAGAATAAGGTCCTCGGCACCCTCGCCCTTTATTACCGCAAGCCTGCGACCCCAAAACCGGAGGAAATCGCCGCCATCGAGCGCGGCGCCCACTTTGCCAGCCTCGCCATCGAGCGCCATGAGCTTCGTCGTTCCCTCCACGAAAGCCAGCGCCGACTGAAGACGCTTGTCGCCAACCTGCCCGGCATGGCTTACCGCTGTGTGAACGATGTAAATTGGACGATGACCTACGTCAGCGACGGCTGCGAGGCAGTCACCGGCTACAAGCGCGAAGATCTGGAAAACAATGCACGGATTGCGTACGCCGACCTCGTCCACATCGACGATCGGGAATGGCTCTGGGCCAAGTGCCAGAAATCCCTCGACGCCCGCACCCCATGCTCCAACGAGTATCGCATCGTGGACGCAGACGGCAATGAGCGCTGGGTCGCCGAGCGCGCCACCGGTGCCTACGGGCAGGATGGGACACTCCTCTTTATCGACGGCTTCATTCAGGACATCACCGCAACCCGGCAGGCGAAAATCGAGCATGACCTGCTCGACCGGAAAATGCAGGAGACCCAAAAGCTCGAAAGTCTCGGCGTCCTTGCCGGCGGCATCGCGCACGACTTCAACAACCTCCTCACCAGCATCCTCGGCAACGCCAGCATCGCCAGCCTCGACATCCCTCCCGGCTCCGAAGCCTCGGTTTGCCTCGAACAAATCACCGAGGCCTCCATGCGCGCAGCCGATCTCTGCAAGCAAATGCTCGCCTACTCCGGGCGCGGCCGCTTCGTCGTGCAAAAGCTCGATCTCGGCGAACTCGTCGAACAGACCGCGCAAATGCTGCAAATCTCCATCAGCAAGAAATGCGTGCTCCGTTTCCGCTTGGAAAAAGGAATCCCGCCCGTCGAAGTCGATGCCACCCAGATTCGCCAGGTCATCATGAACCTCGTCATCAACGCCTCCGAAGCCATCGGCGACAAGAGCGGCGTCATCAGCCTCTCCACCGGCCTCACCACAATCGATCGCAACTACCTCCAAGGCACACTCATGGACCCTGATCTCTCGGAAGGCGACTACGTATTCCTCGAAGTCTCCGACAGTGGATGCGGCATGAGCCCCGAGACCAAAGCAAAAATCTTCGACCCCTTCTTCACCACCAAATTCACCGGCCGCGGCCTCGGCCTCGCAGCCGTACTCGGTATCGTCCGCGGCCACAAAGGTGCCCTGAAGGTCTATACCGAATCTGGACGTGGAACCACTTTCAAACTCCTCTTCCCCGCAGCCAACGGCATCTCCGATGCCCCTGGTTCGATAGCCACTACGGAAGCAGCCTGGCACGCTGCGGGTACCGTGCTCATCGTCGATGACGAGGAAACCATTCGCAGCACAGCCTCCAGAATGATGCGCATGATCGGGCTCAGCCCCGCGATCGCCTGCGACGGACGCGAAGCCGTCGAGCTCTTTCGCGCCGAGCCCGCTCGCTTCGACCTCGTCCTCCTCGACCTCACCATGCCCCACATGGACGGCGCGCAAACCTTCACTGAGCTCCGCCGCATTCGCTCCGACGTCCGCGTCGTCCTCATGAGCGGCTTCAACGCCCATGAAG
>JAYUSJ010000278.1:0-14197 GCA_043755735.1 Verrucomicrobiaceae bacterium
TCGCACGAGAGAAACCGCACCTCCGCCGGGACATTGCGCAAATGGTCGATTCGCCAAGTCACCGCATCATTCTCCACGCTCACGCCCATCCAGATATTCCGCGTCCAGTTCAACTTCCCCGCGATTTTCTCCAACCGCTCCGCCCGCTTCGTCAGCACTTGGAAAACATGCTGCGGACACTCGTTCATCACCCGGAAAACGCGCTGGATAAAAGCCAGAGGCACAGCGTCGTGAAACAGGTCGCTCATCGAATTCACAAACACCACACTCGGCTTACGCCACGAACGCGGAATATCGAGCGCATCCTCATGCCACCGCACCGCAAACCCGTCCTCGTACTTCGGCACCCCCATCGCCTGCAACCGCCGTGACATGATCTCCGCGTAGCAATGCTTGCACCCCGCAGAAATCTTATCGCAACCCGTCGTCGGGTTCCATGTGAGTTCGGTCCATTCGATGCTTGAGGCGGCCATTGCTCAGGTGAGTTTGAAGGTGATGAGTTTTCGCTTTGAATTATCGTTGCCCGTTGATGCCTTTATTAGCATTCCGTTAAATCACGTCCCTCTTTTAGAAAATCATTAAAGTGCTTTCCATCTACGTGCATCTCTAGCTGCTCAAGCGGAGGTAGATCGGATGAGCGCAGCGTTCTACCTGGTTGCAAATGAGACATCCGAAGAATCGCTTCCATTGAACGGTTCCCGTGTCGAAATCCATCAATTTTCAGAAATGCTCTCGCAGTCGTTGCATCCATAAGTTGTAAGGGGGGAGGAGCCCCTGCATCTTTGTGGATTCGTAGCACCATGCTTCGTAAAAGAACTGCCCGCCGCAAAAGATAACGACCTTGATCCGTAGGTTCCTCCGGCCTGTTTACTCCTTTGATATTCAGAACACCACGGAGTCGGCTGATGAAATCCGGTCCTTTTGCGCCGCAAAAATTTGGGTCGCGAAGCCTTCCGTTCATTTCCTCAAATCGCCGATTGACCCCGCCAGCGAAGACAAGAACGCAACGCCCCAGCACGTACTCCTGATTATTGTCCCAAAATTTTCCATCCTGCATTGGGGCTAAAAGATACTGTAGCCACCCGTACGGACGCCCTTGAAATGACGAGTCAAATTCGTCGAAGAATGCTACAGGCATTTTTTGACGAAGGCTCTGGTCTCTCACGATGTGTAGTGCCTGTGCGAGGTCATCTAAACTGCGAAATTGGGAGAGATTAAATTCGCTCGGGCTTTTTTGGAAAAAATCAGAATCTTTCCCTAAATGCTCAAGTAGCTGTTTTGTTCCAAAAGACTTACCGGAGCCGGGAGGACCGAAGACACCTAAATTGAGGGGAATCTTGGGTTTACTCTCTACGTAGTTCAGCAGGATGTTTTGGATCGCGAGATAGTCTTGGGTTTCCTCTCGGTCAATGAGGTCCAATGCACCAAACCTGACCGCCGGAATCGCATCAGAAACCTCGTTTCCGTTTTCCTTTGAGCCAAGCAGAATTCTACCTGCTGCCTCGTAAATCGATGCGTCGTCGGGTTCTGCTTGCCGAGCCAAAGACGGCCCAGGGCGAGAGATAGCAAGCTCCTCTTGGGATAATTTGAGGATGAACTCTTTAACCTTTGTGTTTATTTTGAGGGTCTGCTGTGCCATCGACCACAGATTTTCTCGGGATCGTATTTTCAATAAATCCAATTCAAGTTTCTGGACCGTGATATCAGGTTTTAATGGGTCTTCTGGAGCCTCTAAGGCCTTCTTAAGAGACTCATTTGATGTCGCTACTTGTAATACACACTCCACACCTCTGTTCCTGTATGCGTGAGTTACATGGAGCGCCTTTTCGGCACCTTCGATTAGCTTGTCACGAAAATCATCTGCTTCACTTACCCCAGAAGCTCTTCCATTACCTATTGTCGAACATAGCTTCTCAGCAATGCAGGCCGCGACGAAAATCCCCGTCCCTTTGGCTCTACCCCCTCCTATTTGCTGGATGTCTGCTGGCCGATCCTTATCGAAGATAAGCCATGCTTTAGCGATCTGCGGTTTCGCTTTCGTTTCTTTGTCGCCCGGCCATAATCCACCGTAGAGAAACAAGCCTCCACCGGGGAGTCGGCAGATTACATAAATCGGGCGATTTTTTCGCCAGAAGGCTGTGTCCCTGCGCCCAAAAAGACTCTTGAAATTTTTTGTACGAAACTCAACTGTCTCCCAATCCCACCAACGAACCAAATCCACAACCATCGCTTCATAGGAGGACTGGAGGCGCACACGCATTAGTGCAGCCATTTGAACGGCATTTACCATCACACATGCGCCTCCATTAACGGTGATGTTCGGTGCAAAGTCTAACGCATCTACCACTTGACAATTACTTTGAACAGGACTCACGCAGCGGAGCCAGTGGTGACATGACTTCGGAATATCCTTTGGATGGGGAGCCTTGTCAGACCATTCAGTGACTCGTTCAAAAAAGACATCGCAGGACTTGGGTATGGAAGTCAAATCGGGGGCGGCAGAAAAAGTCCACGGGTTCACCTTGCGTACTTCGATCATTCCTGCTCGATATGCCGCGTCAGCCATAAGCAATGGCTCTAGGGGTTTCCCCGGCTTAGATTCCTTCCTGCCCAAAAAATATGAGAGACGCATAGGGACAGGTTTCTCGTTTGACTTTGGTAGAGTTACAATATTCAAATCACGCCCAGACAAAGCAAGCGGTGCAGCTTTCAATATATGCGCGAAAAGCAATACTCCTCCCACAGATTTATGGATATCTACCTGCTGCACCGATTTGCCTGTAGGCTCAACATAATCAATATGGAAGGCGTCCCCGTAATTTACAATGGTAATAGGAATAAGTTTCATGACTATTTAGATTGAGGAAGACTCTCAAGTATCTCTTGGACAAATTCTGCGGCGCGCTTTTTGGCTTTCTGAAGTTTTCCGCCCATCCCACTCATATCATCAGGGCGATCATCGTATGCACGCTGCAGACAGTCGAGCAATCGTTCCGCGATGAGGTGAAATCGAGCAAGGATGTCATCATCGCCTGCGACGACTTGGGTACGCTTCCGGCAGCGAGCGCCAGCAAATCGAAGCAGTTCACTCCAAGTCAGATTTGCGCAATACGGAACATACTCGTCCCCTGAAGTTGCGTAAAAGTCTTTCCTTGAGGGCAATCCAGCCCCCAATCGAGAGCGCCGCTCCGCTGCATAGAGCGACGTCAACTCCTCCAATAGCGGCTTTGCAAGGCTCAGACCCAAACTACGGTTGTGGACGGAATAAAGCCATGAGCCCGATGTGCTATGCCCTGCAAGCGTCCGAGTAAATGTTCGTCCTGCCTCCCCTTTGCGGTTCAACTCTGCTTCGCTTGGCAGCTTCCAATTATTCGGAATGCCTAAATCATACGGCCCTCCACTCCAGCGTCGAAGGACTGAACTGAAATGCCCTCCGCCTGCCCTTCTTTTATCGTCAACTGTCGTGCCCCCCTCCGATGTCGCGGAGGCAGCACCATCTGCCTTTATTTTCTCGTCATCTGTCGCTTGGTTGTCGAGTAAAGCTCCGAAAAGCATTCTCATTCGGAGGGTGTGCGATTGGAATATCTCAACCATATCTCGATAGTCAGGAAAATGAGAGGGGGCATTATTTTTGCGTTGTGCCGCTGGAGACGGAGTTTGCAGGAGGCGTTTCAACTCTGGAGAATCTAGATGGGTTTGAAATATTTTTGTTTCCTCAACGAGCAAATCCACAAGACTCTGCGCAGAAGCCTGTATTGTGTTCCAGCAGCGGCCCTGTCTTGCAACTTTCGATTGTGATTCCCAAGCAGGGTCTAACTGCTTGATGCCCGAACGTATTTTATTAATTTTGGAATCAATTGTTTTCTTCCAATTCAGTAGAGCCTCGCACGATTTATCATTCGTAACTGCATCAAGAGCTATTTTCAGCCTTTCCATGGTTCTCGCAAATCGCGCAGCCGCTTCACAAAGAGAATATACCCATGTTTCGGCATCATCGGAGCGAACAGGCCAAAAAGGGAGCGCGACTAAGGTATCCTCGCAGTTCGAATTTCGCTTCAAATAGGTTATTGTGCTTCCCCATTGCCGCGAGAATAGAGCCTCCGATGTTTTCTCGATTGTCGCGCGTGCCGGCATAAGTCCACGTAAAACTAATTCCTGTAAAAAAACTAGCGCTTGTGTTTCCGGCAGCTTTTCCAGATCATCTATTGAAAGAACAGTCCCTCCCCGTTTTCTTACCTCCAAGAACTCCGACCAAGCTCCAAATGCCCATGCCAACTCAAACCAAACGCAGGTAAGCGTTTCTGGTGTGCTTGTATCGACCGCAAACAGGGCCGGTTTCTCTCGGTCCCCCCGCTTTCTGAACGGAAGCAACTCTAACAAGCTGCCAACAGCCGATGGGGCTAATTTCCAATCTTTAACTTCCGTCATTGATGTGAAAAAATCCTCGCCTGCAACCCAGCCGTTTGGATGATCCAGACGATTCTGAATCATGAGTTTCTCTGCCGCATCTTGTGTTTCCGCAAGGCGAGTTTGCAATTTACTCTTTTCCTCATCTGTCAGTGGACTAGGCACCCATGTTCTTGGAAACATATCAAGGAGGTTTCTCCACGTATCTCGTTGCGCTCTAATCTCTTTAGGCTTGAGTCGCATAGGCTCGTTTATAGCGTCCAATGGGCGCTGGGACGAGCCTCGTTCACGCTTTATTATGGCCATCCGTTGCGGAGGTTTCGCCAACGGTGGAAGGCCTAACACAGTGCCCCACTTTTCGGATCCAGTTTTTGGACACTCGGCGACTCTTTCTAAATTCACGCAGAACATGCTGAAGTCCATATAAGCAGGGACCGCATACATTTCCTTTGTAGCGGAATTGTCGTTTCCCTTTGGAATCGCCTTTTCGACCTCAAAGTACCAATAGTCACTCCAGCTTCCTTCCAATCCCTGGTGAGTCGGAGAATTACCACTCCAAAGGTTCGTCAGCTTCAACATTGGGAGCTTTTGCCCGCTTTCCTCCTTCGTGGCTCCGTTCGTCTTATTTTTCTCTATTTGGCTATGAATCCACCATTCATCAACACTGATGAGTCGAAGCTCAGGAGAATCTCCCATGCCTCCAGAGTGTTCAAAAGTCCGGCTGTTTTCAGAGCGATCAAAGCGCATCAGCTTGTATTCAAGCGGATAGACCCCCTTAAGATGCTCGATAGCCCATTTATTCCATGTGTGCTCTGAGTCGTTTTCGGCAAAAAATTGAAGAGAAACATCCGCTTTCTCTTCTTTGTGCGACAAAACACGCTTAAATTCATCCAGACTCGCCACCACACGCAGATCTCCATTCTCTGAGTTTCGCCGAACTTCCCGGACCGACCTATCATGCTTCATTCCGGCTGCTTTTGCAACGTAAATAAGCCGCCTTGTAGTGTCTTGAAGTTGTTTTGGCTGTAGGACAAAAATGTTTTCTGCGGGGATTCCGAATGTGGCTGGCACTTCTAAGGGATCCGCCTTCTCCACCTCGTAGCTCACCATCAGCGTCAGTGGAAGTTTAGCGCCGTCAGTATTCCTTTCGTTACGAGCGTCAAATATGCCATTCAGAAGCGCCTCCAAGACCTGCTCTCGATGACTTCCCTCAAAACTCGAAAGCCATTCCGATAAACCGTCAAGCATCAGTCGAGTTGGCATATTTTTTCCGTCCCCAAGGATACTTTGCCGGACTTGTGCAACGACTAAATTCGGATCGATATGAGCCTGACGAAAGAGAAGCTGTTTCACGGGTTTTTTTATATCCTTCAAGGAAGCGTCGATTTTGCGCCACTTTTCCCATAGCCGCGTGATTGTTCCTGTTACGTCGCTGGCAGAATAATCGAATGCAACGAGCACTGGTTCAGATGGATTCTCGCTGGAGAACCATTTATGTTCTTCTTTCCAGAACTGAAAAAGGAATTGTAGCCCAATTCCGCTCTTCCCCGATCCGGCTGGGCCGATTAAAAGAGTGGTCGAGTTCAAAGTGAGATTCCCTCGCGTCTTCTCGGTCGGTGTTTCAGTAAGCCAGTTCTCGCCTTCGTAGTCCAACATCGCGTCAAGACCTAGCGTGCCAAAGTGGATCGTTGAATGGGTGGTTTCTTTTGGGTCAGTGCTCATGGATTAGTTTTTGTGCCTCTTGAGAATCCTCTTGGGCGTGGATGAATTGTGATGGTTCCGAATGGAGGCCAATTTGCCCCCTCTGCTATTGTTGCGGGCATCCCTGCCCCCTTTCTGACTCGCGCCTTGAGGTAATCCTCGTCTAAGTAACTCTCGATTGTCTGGTCAGTAACAATCATCCAAGTATGCTCACCGATAGTAATCGCCATGCCTTGAGTCTTCGGGATTTCAAGAGTTCGTAATCTACGTCCAAGGGGCAGTATGCGAGTGGAAAGTCGAAACACCATATCCGCTAGATACTCTTCGACCATGCTCCCGGTATCGGAACCTTCCGCATGACCTGACTCCCTTTCCGCTATCAAAATTGTAAAAAGCAGTTGTCCCGGACGAAACAGCTTTTGAAGGCGATAAATGGTTTCATGCGTCTGACGCCTCCGTTCACTGTAGTCGTTTCGGGTGCGGATGAGTGCTGTAAGACTATCAATGATCACAAGGACGGGACGATTCTCCTCTTCTCGGGCCTGTGCTCGTGCGATCTGTGCAAAAATACTACTCAACAACTCCTCGGCACCCGGCACTGGACGATCGACTTCTGGTGTGGCCGTGATGATTCTGACAGTGGGGCGCTCAAAAATGCCTCGCCTGCCTTCCTTTTCGCGAAAGATCCAGTCTTCTTCATCATCAAGCCACCCGAAAGGTTTGACTGCTTGTTTTAGTTTTTGGGGGAAAATTTCTAAGCTGACATAGTAAAGTATTGGAATTTTAGCCCATTGGATTTTCTTGCTTTCCTGATCAAGTCCTCCGTCAGTTGTTTCAGCACCCCATGTCCGCAACTGCCCAACATAAAGAGAGCGAATAAATGACAGTGCGAATAGAGTTTTACCGGCACCGGGAGCGCCCGAAAGGAGCAAGGTAGTCCCATGTGGAATTGCAGTTTTGTCGGTAGAAAAAAAACCATAATCCCCATTTTCCTCCTTCCATGAAGGGTAGAATAGTCTTCCGAAATCCACCAGCGGCGGTTTAAGGAATTTAGGCGGAAGTTGTGTCGGGTCGATTTGTTTTGATGTCATTGTGCGAGTGGGGGCTACGAGTTACGTTTGATTTTTGGTGTTTGGGGATTTATATTCCTCTCCCGGCGGTGCCGCTGGCCGGCTTCTTTTTTCTGCGGGTGCCTTTTAGGTCCACGATGATTCGGGCGGCGGTGTAGGTGGCTTGGTATTGGCGTTGGGCGGGGGTGGCGGTGGGGAGGGTGTATTGGCGTAGGAGGGGGTCGAGGCGTTTGGTGAGGATGGTGCGGGCTTCGGCTATGGCTTGGGTGATTTGCTGGCCGGCGGTGCGGTAGGCGATTCGGGCGTCGCGGGGGGCGCCGATTCGGTCGGCATATTCGTCGAGGAGGTCTTGGGCGGTTTCTTCGAGGGCGGGGGTGAGTCCGTAGGTGGTGGCCAGGGTGGGGCGGTTTTCGGCGGTGATGAGGGCGAGGATGGCGGCGCAGGCGTTGGCGGTGGTTTGGTCGGAGCCGTCTTCGAGTTTGCTGAAGCTGGTATCGGCGGCGGCGGCGGTGGTCTCCTGGCCGGGTGTGGCGTTGGCGAAGGATTGGATCATTCCGGCGACGACGGCGATGGTCTGGCAGGTGATGCGGCGGAGGGTTTTTTTGTCGGTGGTGATGGATTCGAGCCCGGCTCCTTCCTGGCGGCGGCGGTGGAGGTTGATTCGGGCTTCGATGCCGATGAGTTCTTCGAAGCAGGTGACGATGGCGGGCGGGGCGGGGCTGATGGCGCGTGGCCAAGGCGATTTGTGGATTCTTGATTGCTGAAAATTTCGGGCGGTTATGGTGATGGAGAGAGGTGCTTTGGGTTTGGAGTGCGGGAGCGGGTTCGGGAAGTGGCCGGTTTTGTGGGTGTAGTAAGGGGTTGTTGGCTTCGGGTGCGGAAAACTGGACGGGGAGGGAAAGAAATCGGTGCGCGGGAGTGGGAATGGTTCGTGGGTGGCGGGCGATTTACGGGGACGGTATTTGAGAGCGGAGGGCGTTGGGCGGCCGCTGAGCAATTTCGTCCGATGTTGGAGGTCGGTGGGCATGGTTGGAAAGCTGGAATGTCGTGTATGTTATGGACCCGTGGCTGGCAAATGAAAAAGTTTTGGAACTGCTAAAAGCGTTGGCAGGATGGCGAAGAGCGGGTAATTACGCGGCAAGATGCTTCGTAATTTCGCCATCGCTTCCTTGCTCACGTCCACGCTTTGTGCTGCGCCACAGACGGCGCGCGATCAGTATAACAGCGGGATCGCGAAGTTTCGCGAAGGCGACCTGAAAGAAGCGGAGACGCTGCTGCGCAATGCGGCGAATTCCGGGCAGGAGCGCATCCTTACTCCGGCGCTCTATAATTTGGGGCATGTCCGCTTTTCGCAGGGAAAGGAAACGCTGAAGGGGGAGGGGAACCGTCAGCAGTTGCTGGATAGCTCTGCGGCGGCGGTGGCTGTGGCGGAGGAGGTCTTGCGGACGAAAAAACCCATCGCCGAACAAAGCGAGAACGTCCGGGAACTCGTCGATGCCTATATGGAGGGCCGGGGGGCGCGGAAGCAACTGCGTCTGGCGCATGATGCCAATACGCGGGCGTTCGATTTGCTCGGCACGACTCTCTCGAAATGGCGGCGGTCGGTCGGCGATTTTCGAAGCGCGTCCGAGTTGGAGCCTTCGGATGCGGATGCGACATATAATGCGGACGTCGTCGAGCGTCACATTGCGGAACTGCTTAAATTTAAAGAGGAGTTGGAAAAGCAGGCGGCCGAGGTGGAGAAGATGCGGGGCGAATTGAAGAAGATGATGGGGAAGCTGAAGGGCAAGATTCCGGATGAGCTGAAGCAGGAAGGTGACGGCGAGGAAGAGGACGAAGACTCCGAGGAAGAGAAGGGCAAGAAGCCGAAGGACAAGCCGGGCGACAAGCAGGAGCAGCGCATCGGCGGCGAGCGCGAAATTTCGCCGGAGATGGGAAAGTGGCTGAAGGAAACGATGAAGCAACGCACGATGAATATCGGGCCTGACGGCCAGCCGGCGGGCGGCGGCGACAGTAATGAGCCTGATCCGCTGGGGCAGCCGCGCCGCGACGGACGGTTTCCGGGTAACGAGCCGCAACAACCAAAAGGAAAGAAAGGTAGGGACTGGTGAAACGCATATTGTTCAACCTCATCGCGGTCGCGCCGATATTTGCGCAGCAGCCGCCGATTGCCAGCGATCCTGTCCCGCAGCCGCCGCTTCCGCCGAGCATCCAACTCCAGTTGCCGCAGGCCAATCCTGCGCCTCGCAATGACATTATCCGGCCTCCGGCTCCGGTGATGCCGCGTGTGCAGATTCAGCGAGACGATCCGGGATTTCCGGTGCCGGCGAATGGCGGTGCGAGCGCATCATTTGAAGGGATCGCGAGAGTGGGTCGTCCGATTCAATTTCGGGTTACTGTGATTGGGGGCACTAGATTTCTTGATTCGCCGCAGATCCCCGAAGTGGAAGGCATGACCTTCCAGGCAGCGGGCCGCACGATGACGGGCGGAGGGGCGATGGTTTTTAATTTCATCGCGATTCCGAGCCGCGCGGGAACTTTCGTCGTGCCGGGGTTCGATTACGCGTCCGGCGGCAGGGTCTTTCCGATTCCGCAAACCCGCCTGGAAGTCGCAGTGGCCCAGCCCGGCGAAGCTCGCTACCAGCCGGTGATTTCCTCAATCGAGATGCCGAAGCGCGACTTTTTCGTGGGCGAGACAATCCCGGCGCGCCTCCTGTTTATCGAGACTCCGGATGAGAGCCCGACTTATGTCCAGCACGTCGCCAAGACGAGTGGGACGGTCGTTTTCCGCGTCGAAAACATGCACCGCACGGTGGAGGTCGAAGTCAATGGAGCCAAGCGCCGCGCTATCGCAAAGCCCGTCCAGATTACACCGCTCAAAGAGGGCGCGACCGAGGTAAATTGCCAGGTGATCGTCCACGTCCAAAAGCGAGATATCAGTGGGATGGGGAATCCGGGTTTTGCGATGCAGGTCCAAAGCACCATTGATGTGCCATCCACGGTCATCAAAGTGCTTCCGCTGCCCACCGTGGGACGTTTGCCGGGCTTTACCGGAGCAATCGGGCAGTTTGCCTTGTCCGCGCCAAAGGTTTCCGCGACCGAGGTTGAAATGGGCGAGCCGATCATTCTCTCAATCGCACTCACGGGAGAGGGCAATCTCTCGGGTGTTTACGCGCCAGAGCTGCCGGCTGATAATGCGGATTGGCAAACCTTCAAGCCGACAACCGATCTCACCGCGGCAAACGATGAATCGGCTCCGCTGCTGGCTACCAAGACGTTTACCTACACGCTCATTCCGAAGCGCGTCACTGCGCGCGGAACGCCGGTGATTCCATTCAGTTTCTTTGATCCGGTGAAGGGCAAGTACGTCGATATCACCGTGCCTCCGCAGCCGGTGAAAGTGAACGCTCCCGCCGTCGCGGAGCCCGCTGCGGTCGCCGAGGAAAAGCCGAAGGAGGAGGTGGAAGTCAAAGGGCCGAAGCCCATCGAGCCCGCGCTGACCGGTCTCGCCGAAACATCGGGGATGTGGACGCACAGTCTTCGCCCCGCGCTCTGGTCGCGCTGGTTTCTGGCCGCGCAACTTTTCCCCATCGCGTTCATCACCGTTCTCTGGCTCTGGCGGAGACGTCGGGAGCACCTCGCTGCGAACCCGCAAATCATCCGCCGTCGCAAGGCCCGTGTCGCAGCGCGAGCCGCGCTCGGCGATGCCCGTACGGCTGCGCGACGCGGAGACTCCGGCGCGTTTCTGGCGGCAAGCACGCGGGCGATTCGCGAGGCTGCCGCGCCTCTCGATACGGCGCAGGCGGACAGTCTTACGCAGGAGGAAGTCCTCCATATTCTGCGCAATGACGAACGCGCATCGAAGACCGCAAAGGCGATTTTTGAGCATGCCGAAGCCCACCGCTACGGAGCGAATGGAACCTTGAAACCGGACGCGCTCATGTCCGATCTCGAACACACCCTTGCCCGGCTCAGCGCCAAAACCTGATGAAAACATTTCTTCTTTTTCTCTTCGCATGCACCGCTGCATTTGCAGAAGCGCCGGATGATCGCTTCGACAAAGCCAACCGCGCGATCAGCGACGGTGATTATGGCGAGGCCGCATTTCAGCTTCGCGAACTGGTTGCGGACGGCGAATTCTCGCACGGCTCGCTGCACAATCTCGGCAACGCGGAATGGAAGGTTGCGCGGCCCGGTCACGCGATTCTCGCTTGGGAACGTGCCGCGCTCATGAATCCCCACAACACAAATACCGCTGCCAATCTGGCGTTTGCGCGTCATCAAGCGGAGCTGCCGATTCCGACGCTTGCCTGGCATGAGAGCTATTCCACGTGGCTTTCGCCAAACGTCTGGCTTGCTGCTGCTTCATTGGGCTTTTGGGGAGGTGTTCTTCTGCTCGTATTGCCGCGGTTGCTCGGGGCCCGCCGGGCGGACTGGCACCAAGGGATCGCGGCGCTGATGCTGACGGCATTCCTTCTCACAATCCCTGCGCTTTTCGGTCTGAACCGGCGTGGAAATCTCGGCATCGCACTGGAGGAGCCGACGGCACTCCGACTGACGCCGACACGGGAAGGGGAGGAACTCGTGAAACTCCCTGCCGGAGAGGCCGCCCGCGTGGAAAAGGAACGCGGCAACTATCTCTACGTGCGCGCTGAAGGCGACCGCGCAGGATGGGTGCGCAGGGAAGAGTTTGCACGTATCTGGAAGTAGCTATTCCGAGGGAGGGCGGGGGACAAAGTAAGAGAATCTCCAGCTCCCGTCCACCATCCCCACTCCAGCGCGAAACCCAGGATAGGTTGGGTCGTGAATCATCTGCGGAGGCGCTACCATGAATCCGTCATGAGGAGTCCAGCGAGAGCTCAAAACGGTCTGCAATTCCGGCCAAAGGTTGTTCTTATCCCAGTAATCAAACGGGGATTCGCCCTGCGGCGCGGTGTCCCAACGGTGGCCGAAATCGCTCGCCATCATCGAGGCGAGAGTCGGTAAATCGTGGGCCGCCACAGCCTCGCGCAAGCGCGAAACGAAGCTTTGAAATGCCACATCGCCGGACTCTTCCTTTGCCGGACTTTCGGGCTTTGCGACGGGGCTTCTGTCCGGGGTTTTGGCGGGTTTTTCCTTGGGGCTGTCACAGCCCGCAAGGAGTGCGGCGCTGAAAAGAAAAGTGAGGACTCTGAGATTCATGCATCCCGGACATAGCGCTTCGCCCACGGTTATTCAAGCCAGTTTGCACGAAAACCTTGCCGCTTTGCGAGGCTGTGGCATTGTATATCGCACTATGGAAACACCGACTATCACCGCCTGGCTGAAGACTTCTTGTGGATGGAGCAATGGCGTCCGCGCCGTACTCAAGAAATACGAACTCGTTTACGAGGAGAAGGACATCATCAAAAATCATGCATTCCGCTGGGAGATGGAGCAGAAGTCCGGACAGGACAAGCAGCCCACGCTCGAAATCAACGGCGTCATGCTCCCGGATATTTCGGGTGAGGAACTGGAAGCATGGATACTCCAAAACGGAATCGTTCAAAAGAACGAAGCACCTGTGAATGTGCCGCTCAACAGCGCATGCACTGATGCGCAACACGAAGCGATGCGCGCGGGAGTGCCGGTGGAGTTCAAACTCTGAGTCAACCCTTCGCTCAATAATTTCAACGCCGCGTCCTCGACAGGGCGCGGCGTTTTGCTATTCGCACATCGCATCGATGAAACCATTCATCAAACCGCGTCCATTTTCGCCACCGCAACCGGAAGTTGAAGCACCGAAGCCCGGTGTTTCACTGAACGATCTCACCGTATTCGCGACTGCCGCAGCCATGTCGGACCCGGAGGAGCGCGCAGCGTATCTCGACAAAGCGTGCGCCGCGGATCCTGCCATGCGGAGTCGTGTGGAAGAGCGACTCTCGGAGCGACTGGCCTCGGCCCCCGCGGCACCATCGCAATCGGCGCTGAACCCGCCTGCGCGCATTGAGGCTGCAATTCTGGCACGGGAGCAAAGCGCGAAGGATTCTCCGGCGCTCGCGCTGGTGCCGGTTTCCGCGATGCAATTTCCCGCGCTTCCTCCGCAGCTTCAGCGGCAGGTGACTTTTGCGTGGGGTAGCGCGACGCTCATGGCCCTGGCGGTCGGGGCCCTCGCTGTGGTTTTTTACTTTGAAAAAGACGCGCGGGTCCGGGCGGAGGCTTCCGCGAAAGAAGCGAATGCGGCCGCCGAGGAGTCGCTCCGAGATCGGGAAAAGTCCAACGCGCTTGCCCTCGAAGCGAAGACCGAAGCTCAAACAACTTCCGAGGCTCGTGCAAAAGCGGAGCAGGAACGCGACGCCGCCATATCCGCAGCGCAGGAAACCGAGCGGCTGCGAATCGAGGCGGAGAAAGCCGCTGAGAAATCCAGGATTGCGATGGAAGCTGGCACGAAGGCGGAGAAGGAGCAGTTACAGATTACCCAGCGCACCGCGACTACGACACTCGCGGACAGCCTCGCGGCGCTTGCGACATTTCAGCTCGCAGCGAAAGCATTTGCGGACGCTGAGGCAAGCGCCCGGCAGTGTCTCGAGCTTCGCATGGGGAACGGCGTTGAAGGATGGCCGCTCGTCGAAGCGCACGCACTACTCGGAGAGGCAAGTCTCCAGCGAAATGCAGACGCAGAAGCCGAGCGATTGCTGAGTGCGGCGGGAACCGCGATTGAGGCTCTCGGGGCTCCGACGAATGATACAGATCGCGCGCGCTTTACTGCGGCGACTCGACGCATTTACTTGTATTTCAACGCTACAGGACGTCGGAAAGAGTCATCGGACTGGAAGAGGCGGATCGATGCTGCGGTTGCGCGTCCTCCGGGGTAGTGCTCTGTCAGTCGTCGTGTGATGGAAAGCCAGTGTGTTTATCGGCTGTGATTTGTGACTGGTGATTTGTGATTAGTACCTACTTGCACGGCGTGGGTCAGGACATGGGTAACACATGTGGTTCAGGACATGGGTAACACCTGCCGTGGACTTTGGTTACAGTTTCATGGTTGGTTTTGGTGTGTC
>JAYUSJ010000279.1:0-14190 GCA_043755735.1 Verrucomicrobiaceae bacterium
ATGAAGGCATTCCTCCCCGAATCCGTCCCTCAATTTTTCCTCGCATCACTCGACGCACCGTGGCTCGACATCATCGCCGGACCTCTCACTCCGAGACATCTCGCGTGCATTCGCTCCGGCGGAAAATCGATACCGCTCGCGACCGAGATTCCTTTTAACATCCCCGCCATCGCACGGGAAACCGCGCGAAAGCTCTGGACCGCATACATCGGCGCGGCCTAGGCAACAACGACTTCACTTCACACACTTTCATGGCATTTCAGAGCACTCTCGAATCCGGCTTCCGCTGCGCTCCCATCTCACCTTCCGAGGCCGCTGCATCCGTCCGGGTTTGCGTAGTCGTTCGCGAAGTGGCGGACCCGGCCTCCGGGAACTTCGTGCTATTGCGGCAGACGCAGGACGCGCGCGTGCTGCTCGGCGCGGTGACTGACTCAAGCGGACGCATCCATCAGTGGGTCGAACTTTGGTATCAGGAAGTCGATAACGACATGCTGAACGCCACACGCGACGAGCAGTGGGCGCAACTCTCCGCCACGCTCGAGCAGTCCGAGCCCGAATCCTACTACTCGCTGCCAGGCGTGCCGCCCCAGCCCGTGGTTCTCGATACTAAAACATGGCAACCCCGCAGTGATGCCGTCTCACTCAGCACAGACGATCAAGCGCTTTCCACGGCAGGTCTCCCGACTTACTCCGGTTCGCCTGCGCGATTCGGCCGGGCAGAAGGCTCGGATAAGTTCTTCGCGCTCAACCAGGCTGCGTGCGCATTTTCCGGCAGCGAACCGCTCCCTGCCACTGCCGGCACCGTCGCGCTGAACCCAAGTGCTGGAGCTCTCATCGTTCGCCGATTCGCGCCGATGGCCATCGACGAATTTGCAGAAATCCTCGGCGGCAAAGCGTGGTCGGGCCTCACCAATTCCAAGAAAGCTTTCCGGCTCGACGGCATCTACCGCGAATTCTCCGACGAAGCCGCCATCCGCACCAAAGGCCGGCACTTTCTCGCCACCCGCCACGACATCGCCGGTCGCCTCGCCGAGTCCCTCTTCCTAAAGCTCACGCTCCTCCGCCAATGCATCCGCAAAGTGTCGGACGAATCGCGCCGCACAACGCTCCCCCTGCTCAACATCGACGCCTCCACGTTCCGCGTCAGCTTTGCCGCCACCGAGAGCGAACTCCCCTACTGCTGGTCAGCCCACGTCTCACTCTCCCGCCCCGGCGAAGCCCTCGCAATCGACGTTCCCGGCAGCCGCACCACCTACTTCACCACTCGCGGCCCCGCCTCCGTATCCATCTTCCGCCCGGAAGAACTCGGGCTCTCCCGCAACGGTCGCGGCAACGTCCGCATCAAGCGCATCTTTTCCCCCGCCGGCACCGGCATTGTCGCAGAGGGCACCCTCGTCGCCCTTGACCGCCTACCCATCGGCACCAACGAACTTCTCCGCGTCCAGCTCCCGCTCGCGGGAAACAAAACCTTCACCCTCACCGGCACCATCGATCCCTCCGCCGCGTTGGCGCCTGGAGAAACCGGATTCCGCACCATCCCCATGGAGCTCGACGCCGCACTTCAGCAAACCCTCAAAAGCTACGAAGGCACACCCTTCAGCCAGGTCCCTTACGAAGTCATCCCGCCGCTCAGCAGCCCGTGCGACCTTTACTCGCTCGGCGTCCTCGCGCTCCGCATCCTATTTGCAGGCGCACCCGTCACCCTCCCCATATCGCTCGACGCCATGCTCAGCCTTGGCAAAGCGCTTGCCGCAACCGAGACCGAAGGCACACTCCCGGAAACCGTCGCACAACTCCTCGCCGAAGATCCCCGCTGGCTCGAAGCACTCGGCCCGCAACACGTCCTCAAGGACGCCACCGCCGACATGATCCCCGCCGAAGTCTGGGTGCCAGTCCTCGCACTCATCGTCCGCTTCTTTCCCGGCCTCGGCCGATTCAGCTTCTGCGCAGACCTCGCCGCCGCGCCCGCCGAAGCCCCGCAGACTATCTACGCCGAGCCGCTCCGCCAGATCGACCTGCTGATCCTCCGCCTCCGCACACTCAGCCTTTCGAGCTGGAGACAAAACAACGAAATCGCCTCCCTCCTCGCCAGCTACACCACCTAAAAAAACCGCCATCCCATGAGCGACTACAAACACGGAAATCGCCACATGACGCTCACCACTCCCCTCGGTGCAGACGTCCTCCTCATCACCAGCCTCGAAGGCACCGAAGAACTCAGCACCCTCTACTCCTTCCGCCTCGAACTCCTCGCCAAAAACGGCACCCGGATCGACTTCGACAAGCTCCTCGGCAACGAGATGCACGTCACCATCCGCATCCTCGACGACCAAGCCCCCGGGGCCGACCCCAAAGTCCGCCACTTCAGCGGCATCTGCCGCCAATTCGCACAGGGCAACTCCGACGAAGAATTCACCTCCTACCAGGCCGAAATCGTCCCACACTTCTGGCTCACCACCCGCATCGCCCGCAGCCGCATCTTCCAGCAACTCAGCGTCCCCGACATCCTCAAAAAAGTCCTCAAACCGTTCAAGGTGGACTACCAGATGGACGGCAAATTTGAAAAACGCGACTACTGCGTCCAATACCGCGAGACCGACTACAACTTCGCCGCCCGCCTCATGGAAGAAGAGGGCATCTTCTACTACTTCCGCCACACCGCGAAAGGCCACGAAATGGTCATCGCCAACAGCCCCCGCGTCCATACCGACGTCCCCGGCCCCGCCAAAGTCCGCTGGGATGTCGTCGAAGGCCCCGGACGCGAAAAAGCCCACATCCACGAATGGGTCAAACGGCAGGAAGTCCGCTCCGGCAAGTTCACCGTGTGGGACCACTCCTTCGCCTTCCCCGGCGACAGCCTCGAAGCCACCAAAACCACCCTCGACTCCGTCCCCGTCGGCAAGGTCAAACAAAAGCTCAACGTCGCCAACAACAAAGACCTCGAAATCTACGACTACCCCGGCGACTACGCCAAATGGTTCGACGGCGTCGATAAAAGCGGCGGCGACAACCCCGCCGAGCTCAAAAAAATCTTCCAGGAAAACACCCGCACCGCCGAGCTCCGCATGCAAGCCGAGACCTGCGCCGGCCTCCGCATCCACGGCTCATCGAACTGCCCCCAATTCCTCCCCGGCCACAAATTCCACCTAGAACGCCACCCCGACGCCGAAGGCACCTACGTCCTCACCAGCGTCCACCACCGCGCCAGTGGCGGCAACGCCTTCCGCAGCACCAGCGACACCTTTCACTACAGCAACACCTTCACCTGCATCCCCGTCGCCCTCCCCTTTCGCCCCCAGCGCATCACCCCAAAGCCCGCCATCATCGGCGTCCAGACCGCCACCGTCACCGGCCCCGCCGGACAAGAAATCTTCGTCGATAAACACGCCCGCGTAAAAGTCCAATTCCCCTGGGACCGCGAAGGCCAGCACGACGCCGACAGCTCCTGCTGGATCCGCGTCTCCCAGGCATGGGGCGGCGGCAGCTTCGGAGCCGTCTCCATCCCCCGCATCGGGCACGAAGTCATCGTCGAATTCATGGAAGGCGACCCCGACCGCCCCATCATCACCGGCCGCGTGTACAACGCTAAAAACATGCCCAACGCCTCCAACGCCGGACGCAAAACCCCCGGCCCAAAAGACATGAAAGCCGCCGCCATGATGACCTCATTTAAGAGCAGCAGCACCCCCGGCGGCGGCGGGTCGAACGAAATCACCATGAACGACGCCGCCGGAGCCGAAGGCCTCTTCATGAAAGCCCAGAAGGACGAAATCCACAACGTCGGCAACGACCGCGAAGACACCGTAGGCAACAACGAAACCCGCAAAGTAGCCGTCGATCGCACCCGCGAAGTCGGCAACAACGAGAGCGTAAAAATCGGCGTCAACGAAACCCGGGACGTCGGCACCAACCGCGACACCAAGATCGGTGCGAACGAGACCATCATTGTTGGTGTAAACCGTACCACCACGGTCAATGCAAACGACGCCACCACAATAGGCGCAAACAAAAATCTCTCCGTGGCAATCGCATCCAGCGAGACTGTCGGCGCAGCTAAGACCACTCAAGTCGGCGGCCTCTGCAACCTCACAGTCGGAGCGGCATACACGATCGAAGTAGGAGCAGCGATGAACGTCGCAGTCGGCGGCTGGAGTGCCGAAGAAATCGGGGTGAGTAAAACAATCCTCGTCGGGAAAAACTTCTCCGTCACCGCAACAAATAACATCTCTCTAGAAGGCAAAGACGAAGTTTCATTAAAATCGGGAGCATCCAGTATCGTGCTGAAAAAAGACGGCACCATCGAAATTTCGGGCGTCAACATCACTATCAAAGGCAGTGCAAGCATCTCCCTCGACGCACCACTCGCAACCATTAACTGACCGTGCCAATTCCCGCAGCGACCGAGCAAGATCCGCATGTCTGTGCTTTCATCAAACCCGTCACCCCTCCGATCCCCCATGTCGGTGGACCGGTCACCGTCAAAGGCAAACGCACCGTCAAAATAAACGGGAAAAAAGCGGCCACTTTCGGAGACGTTGGCGAATGCCTCGGCCACGGAAGCCCGGAGCCCAAAGATGCGATCATCGGCGGCTACCTAAAGACATTCATCAATGGGAATCCCGTTGCTCATACAGGGTCCGTAACATTTGGAGGAACAGTCACCGCCACCAGTTCCAACACCTTTTACATGGGCATCGTCACCGTGCTCGCAGAGGCGGCCGCCAACTGGCTCAACCAATACCTCGCCCAGCAGCCCCACATCCCTTTTCAACATGCACAGGACGGATGCTACGCGCGCGCCCACGAAATGAGTCGCATGATCAAAGAACAGTTCGGAATCGATGTCAAAAAAAAATTTGTGTACGGCAACCTCCAGCCCGCCACCGGCGCGGTTACAAGCATTAATCCTTACACTGGCGCATTGGAAAGCTCGTCCATTTCCTGGGGTTACCATGTGGCACCCACCGTCCCCGGCGTCAATGCCATGGGCGTACCCACGCAGTATGTTATCGATCCATCCCTGGGGGGCAAAAGCGTCCTCACTGCCGATGAATGGATCGACCTCTCAAAAGGAAGCGGCACAGTCAGCGCAATCAAGGACACCCCGGCAGACGTTTACTACACCTCTGCGGACGGTTCTAAAGTCGCGACCGATCCCGGATATGCAGACTCCACAAAAGACAATGCACAGCGCACACGCGAAGTCGCCGCCGGAGAAAAAACCGACCCCGACCCCAATCTTGCGTCCAAAATCTCGCCCAAAAAATCGCTGCCTCCTCCAGTGGTTCCTGTGCCTCATCTGCCTTAGCCTTCCTATGGACGCCAAAGACGAACAAAATCAAACCTCAGCGTTGCCAATTTCGCTGAAGAAAACGGCTTCCGGATGGTCCATCCTCTGCGCTGGTCGCCCACCCCTTACGCTACCCGAAAGCTCATCCCCGGACTTGCTGTCCACCGTCAAACGGGCACTCGACCAACGCGCTCAGCTTCACTTCCGGCTCGACCGAATCGACAATACCAAGATCGTCGCAATTGACGACCAGCTTCCACAAGAACTCCCTGAAGCCGTCGTCAAGAGCGCCCCAAAACTGCCGGAGTCCGTGACAGAAAAAGTGATTCGCGCCGCCATCCCGAAAGACGCAACTGCTTACACTCAAGACAAAGTCCTTTGGGTTACAGAGATCCCGTCGGCCGGGGTCATACGATTTACCTTTGAAAAGCAGGCTGCTCCATACTACCTCGCAACCGTCCATCCTTACAAGGCACAGGCCCTAGCCACAGCACAGAATTCCATCCAAACTGGGCAATCGATTCGGGTTGCTATCCAAGGACAATATATTTTGGATTTAAAACCTTGATCCAGATCAAATTCCCCTTGCCAACCCCGCCCCGGAGTGCTACGCCGAAAGAAAATCAACCCACGGACTATGCAAACCGCATCCCAGCGCAGCACTTTGACCGATTCGCCGTTTTCAATGGCGGGAAAAGTGGAGTTGTATCCGGAGCCTTTTTTCGCACCGGCTTTGCACGTTTTCGATCTGACGCACCCCGTAAGTGGAACAACTCCCGCCCATTCCGAAACTCTTTCGACGCCGTCGGTAAGTAGCCTGATGCTTCGTGTCATCATCGACTCGCGGACGAGTGCGGTGCGGTCTCTGGTGATTTTGCCGCCGGTGTAGGGGGCTAACGATTTCAAACGGACAAACAACGAAGCAAGAGAAAGAACTACGATTATGAGCGTCACCATTAAGGATCATGATTGGTATCAAGCCTGGGTCGTTTCGAGCGACTTTGGGACTGCGAAGAGTTATCTCGTTTACATGGAGGTGTTCAATATCGCGAGCGGGAACTATTTCCATGAGAAGCACATGAAGCATTCGGCCGCTGAGGGGCTGGCACAGCGCAATTTGTCGGGCTTTGCAGAAGATGATCTCTCGGGGCGGGCGGATGCGGTGGCGCGCAAGAATGTGAAGCTGAAAAACAATGCGGCGGGCCTGGAGGCGCAGGGTGCGCCTAAGACGAATACGGGGATTGATTGGTCGAAGACGAATGTCAAAACGGTGGCGTTTGCGTTTGCGAAGGCGCTGCTGGAGAAGATGCTGGCGGGTGAGTTCGGCGATCACCTTCATGCAGCGAAGAGTGCTTATGTGCATGGCATCCCGGTGGATTTGGGCTCGCAGTGCGTGGTGTCGGCGGGACTGAATGCGGGTATCGGCTCGAAGATCGACATCGGCGGGGAGCGGATTTCGACGCTCAATGGGAAGAATCAGGTGTCGTTTAAGCTGAGCCATTGCGGGGGGATTGCGCCGTAGTCTTTCGGTTTCAAATAACGGATGAATGCCTTCTATTACACGATGTCTGCGGACGGCTCGGAGGCGGGGCCGTTTTCTCACGCGCAGATGGTGACGGCTTTGCATCAGGGGGTGATTCGGCGGGAGAGTCTGGTGCGGCGGGCGGATTTGGCGGAGTTCTTTGCGGTGGATTCGTATCCGGAGTTTACGCAGGTGGCGACTGCGCCGGTGAGGGCTGTGCCGCGTGTGGCGGTGGCGGTGGCGGGTGCGAGGCCGAAGGCGGTGGCTGCGGCGAAGCCGGCGATGGAGAGTGGAACGAAGCTGTTTATTTGGGCGATGGTGCTGCTTTGGGGCGGGCTGTTTGTGTGGGGCGGTGTGTGGGCGTGGGGGAAGTGGCAGCAGAGCTCGGAGGAGAAGACGCGGGCGGTGGCGGAGAAGTGGCGGATGGACAATTTGCCGGAGTTTCGGGCGGTGAATCTCAAGAAGCGGGTGGAGAAGATTCTCACGGATCGATCGGTGGAGATTGCGGTGGATGGCGAGGTGGAGGAGAAGGAGTCGAAGCGGCATCCGGAGTTTGGCCGGGCGGAGCGGAGTGAGGTGTGGGTGCGGCTGGCGTTTTCGACGGACCTTCAGGGGGAGATCGGGCTGGTGAATTTTGAGCCGCAGTGGGTGCGCGTTCGGGATGGCAAGGGGAGCTTTACGACGTATCAGGTGGTGGAGGGAGAGCCGGCGCTGCGACTGGTGACGCTTTGGGATAAGCTGAAGGTGGAAGGACGCATCAAATATGAAAAATAAGCGGGCACATTTCAGGCACTTTTGGATGATGGCTTTCGGGCTGGCATACTGCGCGTTTGGGGTGGATGTGGACGAGTGGAAGACGCGTGCGGAGAAGGGCGAGGCGGAGGCGCAGTTCCACTACGCGGAGGCGTTGAGCACTGGCCAGGGCGTGCTGCGGGATGAATTTGAATCCGTGCGCATGTTGCGCAAGGCGGCGGAGCAAGGCTATGCGAAGGCGCAGGCGGCCCTGGGTAAGCGTTTCAAGTCCGGAAACGGCGTGGAGCAGGACATCGTGGAGGGGCTTGTGTGGCTGGAAAAAGCAGCACTCCAGGGCGATGTGAATGCGATGACGACGGTGGCGCTTTGCTATGTGAATGGCGATGGCACTCCGCGGAACGAGGTGGTCGCGATGAAGTGGCTCTCGCGTGCCAGCAAGACTGGTAGTCGCTTTGCGGAATCGACGCTGGACGGGATGGAGTCGCGCGGTGCACCAAAAACGGATGAAGAAGCAGCAAAGGCGTATCGCGCTTTGGCTTCCAAGGGGGATGTCGCAGGCCAGATTGCTTTCGCGGCTTGTCTGGAGGAGGGACGGGGTGTTTCGAAGAATCCGGCGGACGCTGCGAAGTGGTATCGGCTCGCGGTGCAGAAGGGAGACCTGCTTGCAAAATACCGGCTCGGTCTTTTACTGCGCGAGAAGGCTGAAACTCAGTCGGAAGGATACGAATGGCTGTCGATCGCTGCTGTCGAGGGGATCGGATCGGCGCGAATCGCAGCGGATGCGCTTGGGAAAAAGCTCACTGCGGAACAGCTCGCGACCGCCCAGGCGCACGTGAAAGAGCGCGCCAAGCCGACGATTGCGGCAGCGCCGGATGCGGCGGGAGCCGGAGCCAATGGTGCGCTGGCCAACGCGATTAAACTTATTCTTGGGGCCAGGCCAATGGGTAGCGGGACGGGGTTCTTTATTTCCGAGGACGGATTTCTGGTGACGAATCATCATGTCATCAAAGGCGGCAAGCGCTTTGAAATCCAAATCGGCGACAAAAAACTAGCCGCCAAGGTGGTCCGCACCAGTGCGCCGAACGATTTGGCGGTGCTCAAGGCGGATGGCGAGTTCCCGGCGCTGGAGGTGGTCAGTAGCGATGGCGTGAGACTCGGCGATTCGGTGCGGACGGTGGGATTCCCGCGGCCACGAGTGCAGGGCATTTCGCCAAAGCTGAGCAGCGGCGAAGTCGGGAGCCTCAAAGGGATGAAAGATGACCCTAAGCAGTTTCAGGTGAGCCTCCCTCTTCAACCGGGGAATTCCGGCGGGGCGTTGGTGAATAAGGATGGCAAAGTGATAGGCGTGGTTCAGAGCGTCCTGAAGGACGAAGTGGCATTTATCGACAACGGAAATGCGCCGCAGTCGGTGAACTATGCGATGAAAAGCAAGCTCCTCCTGGACCTGTTGACAGATATTCCAGAAACAAAAAAGCGACCGCCGAAGCTGATGGAAAGCGCCAAGAACTTGTCGCCCGCAGAGCGCACCGAAGCCGCATCCGTGCTAATTTGGGTCTACAGCGAGTGATTCAAACTCAGAGGTTTTGCCCCGCCTCTCATCGATTCAAAGGATGTTACGCTGCGATTTCGGCCTTTGCGCCGATGGAACGCCCTTCTCTAGCCTCTGAGCGGCGGCAGCTTGGCTTTATTGATGGAGCTGAGTTGCTTCATCCAGCCTGGGCTGAACACGGTCGCGTAGTTGCCCCCAAGTTCGGCGGTGATGAACTGGCGGAGGTCTTCGACAGAAGATAGGGCGTAGGGCTCTTTGACTTTGGGGATGACGGCGAAAACAGGAAGGTCAATCTCGTCGACAAATGGGCGTCCGCCTTCGTCGCTATGGTGGATCATGTTTCCTCCGGTGTAGCCGCGCCGCATGATTGCGGTGTTGAGTGCGTCGCGGACTGCTGCGATGCGAGGGGTCATGTTGCCAAGGTGTTGGTCTTCACCGGTAACAGCCGCCTTGGATTTAATGTTGGCTTCAAGGGTGGCGTGGGAGACCATACGTTTGTCGGCGCTGCCCGGGAGGTAGCCGGCTTTCGGGGCGTAGATGGCGAAGAAGATCGTAATCTCCAGTCGTAGCGGAGTGGAAATCGGCTTGAGGGATGGTGCACATCGGGTCGCGGACGGCGAGGACCGGGAGATAGCCGCTGCCCACCGCAGATTTTTCGGTCTTGCTGGTGTCCGCAGAGGTCATGCGCCCTTCGGTGAGTGCGTAGTTGACTGCCCACATTTGTTGGCCGTTTGCACCTTGCACTCCGTTGGTGCGGCGGAGTGCGAAGTAGAGCATCGCGCCGTGCGGAGATGCTGAGAAATAGTATTCGGTATCAGCATCGCCGAGCTTGGAGGGGCTCATGCAGTTGTTTTGAAGCAGCCACTTTTTCCGAGCCTCGCTAATGATAACAGTGACTTCAGTGGCACCGCAGTGTGCGGCATCGGCGAGGCTCTTGGCTTGTTTGTCCACCTCGGGGGCTTTGGTAAAGCGGGGGTCACGCAGGACGAGGCCGGCCATCGGGCCCCAGTTGCAGGATTTGGCTTTGTTGTGAAAGCCTTTTGAGGCGTAGCCCTCCAAAATGAGGCCAGTGGCGAATTTACCGACTGCGCGGCAGGCAATCATGTTGGAAGTGCTATCAGCAACCTCTTGAAAGGCTTCCGCGTGGAGTAAAGGAATCCCGGTGAGATCGCAAGCGTCTTGTCCACGTAAAATCATGCGCGCGACCAAGGATTGTTCCACGAGTAGTGTCAAGCACGCTGTGTATAAAAAACGGGCGACCCGTGACTCGACATTGATGAGAATGCGCACTTTATTTTCGCGTATGTTTGCTCCAAATGGACTAATAGTGAATCCAAATGCACCGCGAGTGGGTCAGCCTGATGGCGCTCCATACGGCCGCGGGAACATCCCCGAAGTGCAGTGCGGGAGCCTGGCCCTGAGAAATAGTCAGTATTTTAACATTGGCGGTCCTAACGGGGCAACCGCTGCGACCACGGTACCCGTGGCATGCCATCACGTAGTCGGATGGGATATTATTGCGGCCTTTTGGAACCAATTAATAACCAAGAAAGAGTATCTCACGGCGCGAGCCTATTTATCGTTGTTTGGCCCCGCCCAACCGTCGACGAGCAAATTGGAGACCCAGATCAAAAACAACACTTTCGCAACTGGGGCGGGCTGGGAAGCGCAGATGTGCTGGAAGCCGAATAATATTGTGAGGGGCCCCAATGACCGATCGGACGATCCCAATACTGCTTCAGAATCCGAAGATAAGATCGATTTCCAAAAGGCGCGTGCAGATATTTATGGAGAGCGGGTCGCAGGCCTGAAAGGGGCGGGCCGGGATATGTGCGCATACATCCGGCTTGGCAATATTGACAAGGCGAAAGCGGCGATCGCGTATTTCAAAAGCATCCAAAACGAGGCGATCATGGAGTGGGACGAAAGTATCTGAGCCGTGGACTCGAAACATCCCCCTTACTCCAGCAGCCAGCCTCCCCAATACGTAGTGACCCGTCCCCGCTGGCGCATTCACCTGGGCAAGCACTGAGCGGCAAATCTGCGTTGCGCCGTAGCGGGTCGGCTGTTACACGGTCGGTATGACGTCATCCACACCACCAGTGATTTCCCTCCAAGATTTACCCGGATTACGGGAGAAGACTGAAGATATTGCGCAGGTTCTGCGACAGCAACTCGCCGCACATCTGGAGACCCTTCGTCCGCTTTACGCACCGGAGCGATTCTTCGGAAAATACACGGGAGGTAAAGTGGATGCGCCGACGTCAGAGCTCGCGCTTTCCGGACTGAAGGAGAAGTATGCGCCGTTCGCGGGGAAGCCGGTGAACTTGTCGGCTGACTTCGATACACACTGGCTTTCGCTCACGGGCACGGCGGTGGAGCTGCTGCCGTGGGAATACACGCACATGGTCGGAGACAAGGAGGTGGCGATGACGAACCCCGCCCGCTGGGTGCTGAACTACAAGACGGGATTCAGCATCGGGAAGCTCCGCGCCGCCCTGAACGGCAAAGAGGTCGCGCGCCCGGAGGTGCTGCGGCAGTTCATTGTGAATGCGCTGGTCCTTCAGTCGGTCCTGCGACTGGCTCCGGGGCTCACGCAGCTTTTGACGGATCTGCGCTACGAAGTGAAGACGGAGGTGCTTCCTGAGTTCCGAAATGTCCCGCTCGTCGTCATATCATCCTGCCTCCAAACATTCCGTCCGCCGGACGAAATGATTTCGATGGCGATGGCGTTTTCCGGAGTGGCGGCGTTTGTGGAATTACTGGATGTCGAGGCTTCGAAAAATCCGCGCGATTTGCTGAAGGAAAAAATTGCCGAATTGCTGGGCTAATTAGCCTCAACAAAAGGATTGCGATTCATCGAAAAGGCTGCACGGTTGATTCACTGAGGTGGTTCTTCCGGCGCTGCACAGCGGGATAGCCTGACCCCACAACATCCACATACTATGGCGGACTACAAACAAGGAACGCGACAGATGACGGTATCCACGCCCCTCGGGCCGGATAAGCTCTTGCTGATTGGATTCGATGGCACCGAACAGATTAGCGGGATTTTCAATTTTCGACTCGAATTGGTGGCGAAGAACGCCACAAAAATCGAGTTCGACAAATTGCTCGGCAAGGAACTCGCAGTCACGATGCTGATCGAGAATGAAAGCCCCGGCGGCGAGCCCAAGGAGCGCTATTTCAGAGGCATCTGCCGCCGCTTTGCACAGGGACAGCGCGACGAGGAATTCACCGCCTATCGCGCGGAAATTGTTCCGATGTTCTGGCTCACCACGCGCACCGCGCAGAGCCGTATTTTCCAGCAGAAAAGTGTGCCGGACATTTTGAAGACGGTCCTGGCCGGAATGAAGGTCACCTACGAGCTGGATGGCACTTTCGAGAAGCGCGAGTACTGCGTCCAGTATCGCGAGACTGACTTTAATTTCGCCAGCCGTCTCATGGAAGAGGAAGGCATCTTCTATTTCTTCAAGCACAACAAAGACGGCCACGAAATGGTGATCGCCAATTCCGCCCGCGTGCATGCTGATGTGCCGGGTGTGAGCAAGGTGCAGTGGGACGTCGTGGATGGCGCGCAACGCGAGTCCAAGCACATCCACGACTGGGTGAAGTTGCAGGATGTGCGCTCCGGAAAGTTCGCGATGTGGGACCAGTCGTTCCAGCGCCCGAACGACAATTTCGAGGCCAAGAAAAACACCCTCGGCAGCGTGGCCGTGGGCACTGTGACTCACAAACTCGAAGTCGCAGGAAACGAGAAATTTGAGATTTACGACTTCCCCGGCGAAGTCGCGCAACGTTTCGACGGCATCGACAAAGGCGGTGGCGAACAAGCGGCGGAACTCGGAAAGATCTCACCCGACGCGACCCGCACCGTCGGGCTCCGGATGCAGGCGGAAACGCTCGCGGGACTCGTGATTGAGGCAAGCTCGAACTGCAATCAATTCGTCTCCGGCCACAAGTTCACACTCGAAAAGCATTTCGACGCCAACGGGCGCTATGTCATCACCGCCATTCACCACATGGCGCACGGCGGAAACGCTTACAGGAGCGGTCGCGAAGAGCCCTTCGAATATTCGAACAGCTTCACATGCATCCCCGACGCCCTCCCATTTCGCCCGCAACGCACCACGGCAAAGCCGAGCATCATGGGCGTCCAAACGGCCATCGTCGTGGGCCCGCCCGGCGAAGAAATATTCACCGACAAGTATGGCCGCGTAAAAGTGCAGTTCCCATGGGACCGCGAGAGCGCTGCGGACGCCAACAGCTCGTGCTGGCTACGCGTCGGCACTCCGTGGGCGGGCAAACAATGGGGCTCCATCCAAATCCCGCGCATCGGACACGAAGTGATCGTCCAGTTTATCGAAGGCGATCCGGATGCTCCGATTATCATCGGCAGCGTTTACAACGCGAGCGCGATGCCGCCGTATAAGCTGCCCGACGAGAAGACAAAGACGACGTTCAAATCGAACAGCTCCAAAGGCGGCGGCGGTTTCAACGAGATCCGATTTGAGGACAAGAAAGGCAGCGAACAAGTTTTCATCCACGCGGAAAAGCAACGCGACCTGCGGGTGAAAAAAGACAACCTCGAATTCATCGGCGAAAACGAACACCTCATGGTCGGCAAAGACCGGTTCAAGCTCGTCAAGGGAGACGAGCACAACGAAATCACCGGTTGCCGTAATGAAAAAGTCGGCGAAAGCCACAGCCTGAAAATCGGGCAGAATCTTCAGGAAAAAGTCGGAATGAATGCGGCGCTCGATGCCGGCCAGGAGATCCACCTGAAGGCCGGGATGAAAGTCATCATCGAAGCCGGCGTGCAACTCTCGCTCAAGGTCGGCGGAAACTTCATCGATATCAATCCCGGCGGCATTTTCATCAAGGGAACCATGGTGATGATCAACAGCGGCGGCTCCGCAGGAAGTGGCGGCGGCAGTTCCCCCACCCCGCCGGAAAAAGCCAAGGAGGCCGACAAAGCAGGGTTCTACGCTGTTCGGTGTGGGGAAAATCATGAGGGTTTGAGGGAGGGGAGGTTGAGGTCGAGGCGGGCGGTTTTGAGGTAGGCGATGGCTCGGA
>JAYUSJ010000280.1:0-14157 GCA_043755735.1 Verrucomicrobiaceae bacterium
TTCACCGACGAATCGCTGCAAGCCGCAGCCGAGCTAAGCGACCGTTATATCACCGGACGCTTCCTGCCGGACAAGGCCATCGACGTAATGGATGAAGCCGGTGCCCGCGCCCGCATCGCGTCCATGACGCGCCCGCCGGACATCAAGGACATCGAGAAAGAAATCGACGCGATCAAGTCGCAGAAGGAAGGCGCGATCAAAGCGCAAGACTTCGAAAAAGCCGCTTCGCTCCGCGATACCGAAAAGCAGGCCAAGGAGCGCAAGGACGCCGTCATTAAAGAGTGGGAAAAGAAGCGTGAGGAAAAAGATGTCGTCGTGACCGAAGAGGACATGCGCATCGTTCTCGCGAAGTGGACCGGCGTGCCGCTGCACCGCATGGAAACTGCCGATACGGAGAAACTCCTGCGCATGGAAGCGGAACTGCGCGGCAAAGTCATCGGGCAGGATGAAGCCGTCATCGCCGTGGCGAAAGCGCTGCGCCGTTCGCGTGCGGACCTCAAAGACCCGCGCCGCCCAATCGGTTCGTTCGTTTTCCTCGGCCCTACCGGCGTGGGAAAAACCTACCTCGCGCAGACTCTCGCCGAATACATGTTTGGAGCGAAAGACGCGCTCATCCAGATCGACATGTCCGAGTACCGCGAAGAGCACACCATCTCGCGGCTCATCGGCTCGCCTCCCGGCTATATTGGCCACGACGAAGGCGGCCAACTCTCGGAGCAGGTGCGTCGCCGTCCATATTCCGTCGTCCTTTTCGACGAAATCGAGAAGGCGCACCCGAACGTGCTGCACATCCTGCTGCAAGTTCTGGAAGAGGGAAAACTCACCGACTCGATGGGCCGGAAGATCGACTTCCGCAACACGATCATCATCCTCACGTCGAACATCGGCGCGGAGGCGATGAAGAAACAGGCGCTCGGATTCGGGGCAGAAAAGGAAGACGCCAGCTACGACACGCTCAAAGGCAAAGTGCTCGGCGAAGCGAAGAAGGCTCTCAAGCCCGAATTCATCAACCGCTTCGACGACATGATCGTCTTCCACTCGCTCGTGAAAACCGACCTTCACAAGATCGTCGATCTCGAAGTCGCGAAGCTCCACGACCGCCTCAAGAACAAGGAAATCAAGCTCGTGCTCGACGAGGCATCGCGTGATTACCTCATCGAAAAAGGCTGGGATCCCGCATACGGCGCGCGTCCAATGCGCCGAGCGGTGGAGAAATATCTCGAAGACCCGCTCGCCGAAGAGTTGCTCAAGGGAACCGTCAAAGCAGGCGACACCGCCTACGTGACATCCTCGCCCGAAGGCCTCGTCTTCAAGACGACGACCGGTGCCGAAGAACCCGCGGCAGCAGTCGTAGGCTGAGTCGAGTTTCTTGTGACTGGTGACTTGTGAGATGTGACTTGTCGCAAGCGGCAAGTCAGCATTTACAAGAACACTTGAGCGTCCTCGCTTGCGACAAGTCACACCTCACGAGTCACCAGTCACAGTCATACAATGGCGGATCAAACCACCGTTTCCAAACTAGCCGCAGCCAGGCTCTACGGCATCATCGATCTCGGCTACGTTTCCGCAGAGAACGTCGAGCGCGTAGCCGCGCACATGTGCGAAGGCGGCGCGGACATCATTCAGCTCCGGGCGAAGGGCCACGAAGAGCATTTCATCGAGGAACTCGCCAACCGAATCCAGCCGATCTTGTCGGCGGCGGGCGTGCCATTCATCATCAACGATCATCCCGAACTCGTCCCGAGCGTCGGTGCCGACGGCGCACACGTCGGCCAGGACGACCTCGCAGTCGCCGACGCCCGATGGCGCGCCGGACGAGCCCTCGCCGGCGAAGTCCCGCTCCCCATCATCGGCAAAAGCACCCACTCCGTCGAGCAAGCCATAGCGGCCGCCGAGGCAGGCGCAGACTACATCGGCTTCGGCCCGCTTTTCCCGACACCCACGAAAGCCGGACGTCCCGCCATCGGCCTCGCCGACATCGCCCGCGTCCACGAACTCGTTAAAATCCCGATCTTTTGCATCGGCGGAATCAAGCTCAGCAAACTCCCCGAAGTCCTTGCCGCTGGAGCGCGTCGGGTCGTTATCGTGAGCGGAATCCTCCAATCCCCCAACATCGCAGCACATTGCCGGGAGATTCGTACGATGCTTGGCTGAGCGCCCCGCTGAAACCGCGTTACCGCCGTGCAGATTCTCTGCAACTCTCCACTCATCCCGAATGCCGCGATTGATTAACCGCAAATTTCGCAGATTTCCAGAACTGGAAGTCTCTCCGAGTTGGGACGTTTTTGTCCCGCTCTCGAATGACGCATAGCCCACAAAATCTGCGCAATCTGCGGTTCAGAAGCGGCGTTCGGATTCATAGGACACTTACGCAAGAATCCCCTTCACCACGTTCCCCGCGACGTCGGTGAGGCGGTAATCGCGGCCTGTGTGGCGGAACGTGAGTCGCTCGTGGTCGAGGCCCATGAGGTGCAGGATCGTCGCGTGGAAATCGTGGACGTGAACCGGGTCGCGGCCCACGTTGATTCCGTAGTCGTCGCTCGCGCCGTACACGGTTCCGGCATTCACACCGGCACCCGCGAGCCATGATGAAAAGACCCAGTGGTGATGCTCGCGTCCGGCGGCTTTTGCCGATTCGACGAACGGCGTGCGGCCAAATTCCGTGGTCCACACAACGAGCGTGTCTTCCAACATCCCGCGCTGTTTGAGATCGCGCAGAAGCCCGGCGATGGGCTGATCGACATTCTTCGCGAGCGGCTTGTGCGTGAGCATGTCGCCGTGCGCGTCCCAATTGTTCGATGAGCCGACGTCAATGAGTTCCACGAAACGCACGCCGCGTTCGGCGAGTCGGCGGGCCATGAGGCATTGCCATCCGAAGCCGCTCGTCTGCCCGCGTTGCAATCCGTAGAGCGCGAGCGTGGCATCGGATTCTTTCGAAAGGTCGAACACGTGCGGCACTTCCATCTGCATCCCGAAAGCAGTTTCAAAAGAGCGCATCCTCGCGGTGAGAAGCGGGTCGCCGACGCGTTGGGCGAGATGACGCTCATTCATGCGCGCCATCGCTCCGAGTTCCAACTCCTGCAGCTTGCTCGTGGCGGCGCGGCGCTGGATATTTGCGATGGGTTCTGCGCCCGGCACGACGAGCGTTCCTTGATGTGCGCCGGGCAAAAAATCGCTACCCCAAACTTGCCCGCCCGCATACGGCGTCTGCGGCGCGATGACGACGAACGACGGCAAATTGCTATTCTCCGTTCCGAGGCCGTAGCTCATCCACGAACCGATGCTGGGCCGCGCAAAAGTGAACGACCCAGTGTGCATCCCGAGCGTCGCTTCGTAATGATTTGTGTGGTCGGATTTCATCGAACGAATCACACACAAATCGTCCACCGATTCCGCCATGTGCGGAAAGAGCGAGCTGACTTCGGTGCCGCATTTCCCATGCGCCGAAAACTCAAACTGCGGACGCTTGAGGAACATTTTGTAGTCGCCTTTGCGCCCTTGGTACTCGTTCACCGAAGTCGTCTTCCCTGCATCAGCAAAGAGCTTCGGCTTCGGGTCCCAGGAATCGACATGCGACACGCCGCCGCTCATGTAGAGAAAGATCACGCGCTTTGCCTTCGGCGGAAAATGCGTACCCTTCGCCGCGAGCGAATCGGAGCCCGCAGCGAGCAATTCGGCAACGACACCCGGCAGCAACATCGACCCGCCGACGAGGGAACGCAGAAAGCCGCGGCGAGTAGAATCGAAGTGTGAAAAGCGGTTCATGGCGAATAGGTCAGTCTAAATGCAGAAACTCGTTGCTCCCAAAAAGCGTGCGGACGTATGCGGCGAGGGCGGTGTCGGGTTTTCCGGCGGCGGTGAGTTCGGCGCGGTATGTTGCGAGAAATGATGCGCCGTCTGCGCGTTCGGTGTCGGTCGGAGCGCGACCGAGAGCGAGTCGATGCAAGTAGTCGATTCGCTGTGCTTCGTCGGAGCGCGCTGCTTGCAGGCGTGTCGCGCACTTTTCCGCTTTTGCGTGGACGAACGGATCGTTGAGGAAAAACAACGATTGCGTCGGGACTGTCGTGGCGCGGCGTTCGGGTGTGGTCGCGTTGGGGTCGGCGCCGTCGAAGAGCGCGAGGAACGGGTGGCGTTTTATCCGCTGCACCATGAGATAGACGCTGCGTTTGTTGCTCTCATAAACGGCGCTGAACGGTCCGTGCTGCGTGTAGCCCCAACCCAGCGGATTTGGAAACGGATGCTCACGAGCGGGCGTCAAATCGAGTTCGCCGCTGATCGCGAGAATCGAGTCGCGGAGTTCTTCTGCGGTGAGTCGGCGGCGCGGGAACGACGGAGAGCCCTTCTGATACGTCGCGCTGAGCATGATCAGCCGGTGCATTGCTTTCACCGACCAACCGCTCTTGATGAACTGCGTCGCGAGATGGTCGAGCAATTCCGGGTGCGTCGGCAATTGTCCGCGCACGCCGAAATCGTTTGGCGTCTTCACCAGACCGCTGCCGAAATGATACTGCCAGATGCGATTTACCATCACGCGTGCGAACAGCGGATTGTCCGGACGCGTGATCCATTCCGCAAGTTCGAGGCGCCCGCTGCCTTCGGTGTCTGCCGGAAGCGGGCCGCCGCCGAGTGCTTTGATAAAGCCGCGCGGCGTCGAAGGGCCCGGTCGGTCCATCTCGCCGCGGACCTGCACGCGGGCATCTTGCGGCGTGCCTTCGGACATGCCGTAGGTCATTTCGCCGGGACCGTCGGTGAGCAATGCGTTGAGTTCCTTTTTGGTCTTCTCGACTTCCGCATCCATAGTTGCGAGCTGCTTGCGAATCGCCGCGATCTTCTCGCGCTGCGGCTCGCTGGCGACCACGGGCGCGGCATCGAGCGCCGGAAGCGCGGTGTTGCGGATGACGAAATTATCCGCATCCAGCGCCGGACGAACACCGGGCCGATGGCCGTAGCTGTCGATAAATGTGTAGTCGATCGTGCCATCCCAGCCGCTCGCGAGCGTGCCGGAAAACTCCGTGCGTCCGGTCAGCGACGCGAGCGTGCCGGCGTAGGTCTTCGCCTTCAGGTCGAGGGTCATTTGCACTTGATACCACTCGCCGATTTTCAGTGCGCTCACGACCTCGCGAGCATCCGCGCTGCGGCGAAAAAACTCGGCGCCGTTAAAGAACAATTCAACCGCCGCCGAGGTGCCCGGCCCGTGCCCGATGTAGTATCGCCACGAGCCATCGCCGCCCGCCACTTTGCTCGCGGGGCGAAAATCGAAGCCGACAAATAAACGCCCGTCCTTATCCGGTTTCACGCCGACGAGCGTCTGGCCGAAGCCGTCGTATTCAGCGCGATTTGGCATGTGCAGCCCGAGCGCTCCGGCTGCGTAGATATTGCGAAACGGGCTCTGCGACGCTGCGGTCAATTTCACCACACTGTTCGGACCGGCATGCCACGGAGCCGCTGGCGGCGTGCTCTCAGCTTGCAATTCCAAGTCGCCGTCGATCCCCGTGACCGCCTGCAATTCCGCATTCAGCGCCGCGATGTCCGGCGCATTCGCGAGCGTTGGCACCGCCGTGGTGACAGGCAAAAGCGGCGTCTCCTGCGCACAGAAATTATCGACCTCCAACGTCGGCAGCGCGGACTGCGGCTCGCTGCGCGAATCGAGCGCGGCAAACTCAATCCCGCCGTTCCACGCTGGCGAAATGTTCTTTCCCGAGAAAGCGACGACATCGCCCGGCGCGCCCACAGTTCCTGAAAACGTGCGGCTTTGCAGGTCGAGCGCGAGCTGCAAGTTCTGCCACTGATTCGGCTTCAGCGCGCGGATGACTTCCACCGTGTCGCCCGCTCGCAACGAGACAGTTTGCGACGAGATGAGCACTTCGACGGCAGGCGAATCCGCGCGTCCGCCGACCCAGAAACGATGCGCACCCGGAGCCGCCGCATTCGGAGCCGCGACGCGGAAATCGAGGTTCACAAAAAGCGTCCTGCAATTGTCCTTCGTGCGTCGCGGATGAAGCCCTTGCGCGATGCGATAGCCCGCCGCGCCGACCGACACATTTGCGCCGAGTCTTCCACGCGGATACACGTTTTTGAAAGGGCTCTGCGCCGCAGTAGTCACGGCGATTTTGCCTTCGTAAATCCAAGGCGGAACGAGCACGCCGTTGCTCCCGCCAGCAGCCGGAGCCTGCATCTCGAAATCGCCATCGCCATCCGTGAGCGAGCGAAGCACCGCGCCGGGTACAGGCTGTTTCTGGCTTTCGAGCCGACCCGCGAGCGAGGCGACACGAATATCAAACTCGCGCCACTTTTGCAGTGCCTCGTCCGGCGGCTGGAGCGGCATCATCGCTCGCGCCTTTTGCTTTTGCTCCGAGCCGGGGAATGCGTAGCGCGTACTGTCGAAAATGCCGTAGAGCGCGTAATAATCGCCCACCGAGACCGGATCGAATTTGTGGTCGTGGCACCGCGCGCAGCCGAGGCTCAGGCCGAGCACCGATTGCCCGAGCGTGTCGATGGTGTCTTGGATGGTGAGGTTGTGGTAATTCTCCGAGTCGAACCCAAACCGCCGCGAAATCGCGAGATACCCCGTCGCCGTCACGCGCTCCGCATATTTCGCAGCAGGACCGCGCCGCGCGATGATGTCGCCCGCGATTTGCTCGCGCACAAACTCATCGTAAGGCTTGTCCGCATTGAACGCGTCGATGACGTAATTGCGGTATCGCCACGCCAGCGGCGTCGGATAATCCGCCGTCTCGCCCGCAGTGTCGGCATAGCGCACGACATCGAGCCAGTGACGCCCCCAGCGCTCGCCATAGTGCGGCGAAGCAAGCAGACGCTCGACAAGATTGCGGAATGCGGATTGCGGATCGCGGAGAGATTCCGCAGTGAAAGCGTCGATTTCCTCCGGCGTCGGCGGCAGGCCTGTGAGGTCAAAAGTCGCGCGTCGAATCAGCGTCAGAGCATCCGCGCGAGCTGCGGGCTTCTCGCCGAGAGTTTCAAGCTTCGCGAGAATGAACGGATCGACCGAAGTCATGCCCCAAGCCGAGTCCTTCACGCTCGGCGGCGGTGGATTGGCGATAGGTTCGAGCGCCCAGAGCTTCTCCTGCTTTTTGAGCAAATGTGCAGGCGTAGCCGGAAATGGCGCACCCATTTTCACCCACTGCACAAGATCCGCAATCGCGGCATCCGGCAGCTTCTTTCCGCCATTCTTGTTGGGCGGCATCTGCAAATCCTCGTCCTCATAACGCACAGCTTTGATGAGAGCACTCTTGTCCGGATCGCCCGCGACAAATACCACGCCATCCGAGCCGCCCTTTAGAAAATCCTCCCTGGTATCCAGCTTCAGCGCCCCCTTCACCACCTTCGCCTCCGCGCTGTGGCACTTGTAGCAATGCTCTACAAAAACGGGCCGAATCTTGTTCTCAAAAAACGCCACCCCATCATCCGCACATGCGGTTCCGACCACGAGTGCGGCGAGGAAGATGGATGGTGTGTTCATTTCAGTGGTATAGAATCCCGAAGCACGCCCGTTCTTAACTCTCCTCGTCGCACCAGTTCTTACTCCGGTTCAAAGTAAGACGGGTTTCCACCCCGTCTCGGTTCGCTCCCGCAAAAATCAAGGACCGCTCTCGCTTGCAAGCGGCTGACAGGTTGGAAACCTGTCCTACTTTTGCAACAAAACACTTGCCGCCCACCCCGGTATCCTAATACCAACCGCGCACCACCTTGACAGCGCGGAACTCCCAATCCAAGCAGCGCACCCACACCGCCCCCGGCATCGTGGCGAAAAGCAGCCCGGTCAACCCACGCACCCGCAGAACCCAAACCGGCAATTCCGCACACAACCTGTGCACGCACAAGGCGGCCCAAAACCCCGCCTCCCTCCACAGCCGTTACAAAAAGGAATGCGGCGAAATCGCCCCGGCCCGCGCCAAGCAGGTGGACGCCACCACCCTTCGCGATTCCCTCGCCCACCGCGCCCGGCTGCTCGTCGTCAAAGCGATCCTCAACATCCAAAGCGCCATCGAAGTAGGCGACCTGCCCGAACTCGTCCGCGGCCACTACCAACTCCCACCCAACAAAGACACACTGCCCGAAATCATCACCCCTGCCGACGTACGCCTCTGGGCCGGCCACATCGCCAAAGGAGAAACTGACCGCCTCGGCAGCAACGACCCCGCCCAAATCGGCGAAGGCCCCATGGCCTGGCCCACCGTCGCAAAAATCAACGCCGCCCTCAACGCGCTGACCGCCGCCGAAGCCGAACAACTCCGCGCCAAAGAAAAAGCCGACATCGAAGACGAAGAAGCCACCGCGCTCGACGCAGAAGTGGACGCATTCATCAAAGACATGTGGGACACCATCGAGTTCAACCTCCGCACCCACGAAGCCACGAGCCTCCGCCGCCGCGCCCGCGAATGGGGAGTCTTCTACGCCACCCGCCCCGGCGAACCAGAGGAGACGGAAACGCCCGTAACCCCGCCAGCGCCGCCGCCGCCGCCGACACCATAAGCACAGATGGATACGGCAAAAGACACGACGCAAAGCAGCACGTCTGTCGGCAAAAAGATCCGCCGCATCGGCGTTGCGCTCGTTGTTTTATTGGCAGCGGCGTATGCGCTCTTTTTGGCTTTTTTCCCAAAGGCGCTGCTGATGAAAGCGTCGCCAATTGAAGCTTCGGCCATTTATCGAACCACGGTTTCTGCCGCCAAGTCGCTTTTGGTCTTCGAGGGACTTCCGCATCAGAGCGTGGAACCCGTTCTCCTCGCGACCGAGCTCAAACGCAAGGATACCACCGAGATATGGAACTTTCCGTTCTACACGCCGAGCATCGAAGCAACCAACGCCGATGACCTTCGGAAAGTCCTCAGTAACCCGGCTTCCCTCGCGGTGTATGCAGGGCCAAAGCTCTGCGGAGGATACCACCCGGATTTCTGCATCTCGTGGCAGGCTGGGAAAGTGAAGTATTACGCACTCATTTGCTTCGGCTGCCACGAGATCGTGCTCTACGACGGAAAGACTTCGTTGATCTATGATTTGGAGACTGCGGCATACGAAGAGTTCCAGCAACTGCTTGCCCAATACAGGACCAAGCGGCCAGAGAGAATTCGCAATGAACCACACTCAAAGTAGCGCACCATGCTCTCGTTCGAGATTTCTCAGCAGGATTTGGACATTATCGATTGGGCGTCCAAGGACGTTTTCCAGCATCAGGAATCTCCTGATTGGAGTCCCTATCTACTGCCCGAGCCATTGCTCACAGTCTGGGCGGTGGAACAGGCTCAGGGCATCATCGACAACGGCGGCTTCGTCTATTTCTACGGGAACGACTGGCCCCAGAACCCACCTTACTCCGTGTTTTGGGATGCATTCAGGGGGATTGGGGCATCGGAGGCAGCACAGTGCATAGAGACCACGGCCAAGATGTTTCCTTTCGATCGCCCTGAGCTAGATTACCAAATGAGGCGCGATTTCCTCAACCCGCCCAGTGAGGGGGCCGCCTGTGCGCCGGATGAGTTCGATGAGCTTGACGGGCGGTTTATCCGCTTGGGAGGTTCGACATTTCAGCTTCTAGCACAGTATATTAGAGACCATGCAGGTTACTTCCCTACAGTCACAAAGAACCGCACCCACTAACGATAATGAACCACGCTCAAAGTAGCGTCCGCAATTCTCGAACATGAGCTGGGCCACACCATACATCGCAAAGCTACAGGCTGGAGAGACGGCACAGTTCCGGCCTCACGGTAAGTCTATGACGGGCCGGATTGAGTCCGGTCAGCTCTGCACCGTTGAGCCGGTGGAGCCTGAACACCTTGAGGTGGGGGACATCGTCCTCTGCAAGGTCAAAGGACGCCAGTATCTACACATCATCAAGGCCCTGAAGGGAGATCAGTTTCAGATCGGCAACAACCGCGGCCTCATCAATGGCTGGATCACCGCCAAGTGCATCTATGGCCGCTGCACGCGAGTTGAGGACTGAGGAACGGCAGTGACAGTCCCAGTGGCGCGCCCCATTTGACAGACTCAAAGTGCCCGGAATCCCCCCCCGAATTACGCTGAAATGAAAACCCAGTGCGAAGAATTTCGGCGGCGTTGCTGAACCTCGACAAATCCATCCACCTCAACTACCATTTCCGTATGGCTGAACAAACTCCTGCATCACCACTCGATTGGACGAGCGTCTTTCGTCCTATGGGCGAGAAACTCACATCGCAACTTGGCGTCGCCCTCAAAGATTTGCGCCTCAGCGAAGAGGCACAAACTCGCTACGAAACGCTCGCATCCCGCAACACCGAGGGCACGCTGACGGAAACCGAACGTGTGGAGTTGAGTGAATTCGTCGCGCTAAACCGGATGGTGAGCATCCTGAAAATCGAAGCCTCAATTTCTCTCCGCGACAAAGCCGCAGCGTGAACCGCGAAGCCATTCGCAAGCGAGCAGCGCATCGCTGCGAGTACTGCCACTCGCCCGAAGAATTCTCCCTCGCGACATTCCATACCGAGCACATCATCGCTCGACAGCACGATGGCAGCGACGACGACTCGAACCTTGCACTTGCCTGCCCCGACTGCAATTTCCTCAAAGGACCAAACATCGCTTCATTCGACCCCGCGACCCAGGAAATATCGCGCCTTTTCCACCCGCGAACCGACACTTGGGAAAATCATTTCCTAAAGAACAATGCCCGCATCGAAGGCACAACACCGATTGGTCGCACAACCGCCCGCTTGCTCGACTTCAACTCCGCCACCCGGTTGCGACAACGCGACCTGTTGAGGCTGTTGCAAGGGTAACCAATGCGCAGGCAGTCCAGACTTTAGATTCTCGGTCCGGCTTTTCAATCGCGCTCGTTTGCTCCCGAGCTTCTCATTGTCATTCCCCGTACAAGGGGACAGACAACCAGCGAACACTAAGGATTACAATCAACCGAACGTCACACAGAACATGAGAACACTACTCTTCCTCGTCACCGCACTTGTATTCGCTGCCTCACCAGCAGTCGTCGCCTTGAGCAGCGAGCAGGACATCACTCCCGAGTATGTCCGCTCCCATAGCAATGAATTCTCCGTCAAAGTCGCCAAAGATAAAAACGGCATGATCGCTTTCACGGTCGTCTTCACGCTCCGTGAGCCTCGCTTCGTCGTCGCGCATCTTGTGGTGCGTCGGGGCGACCGAGTTCTTGCTCAGAGCGATACGCCTGCGTTCACGAAGAACTCCGAGAATACCTTCTCTTTTTCCATCCCTTCACAGTGCTTGGACACATCGGAATTCACGCTTGGTGCATCATCCTTCGGCGACTCCGGCGGGGTGGCTGTGCCGGAGTCGGGGAGTATCGGCTATCGCTTTCGTCTTCGCGACTTTGTTGCACCGGAACTACTCAAGGCATCAAAGACCAAAGTTCCAGCAGCCGACTTGGAACGCGAGTTGCAGGAGATTACTGCCGAGCGGGACCGTGCTATTGCCGCAGCGACGGAATCAATCAACGCGAAGCATTTGGCCTCCTTGCAGGCACGGCTTCGCCGCGCGACCAAGACCAAGGATTCACAGTCCGCAGCACAAATAGCCGAAGCCATTGGCAGGATTACCGTGATCGGCACTTGGTCTGTAGTGTCTGACTCCGGCTACCGAACGAATCTCACAATCCGGGCCGACGGCAGCTTCTTCGGCACCAACGAAAACGCCAACGGTCGCTGGGCTATCCGAGGCGGCAAATTGATAATCACCAATCCCACCAATCAGGACATCTACGAGCTCCCAACGAACGACAAAATGACCGGCGTGAACACCCAAGGACCCACGATTGTAGCTAGTCGAATTTCCAAATGAACGAAACGCCGAAACTTTTCTGAAGGCATTCCGGCGGAAAAATGACGGGCAGAAAAGTGGCTTTGGCTTTAGCTGAATCAACCCACCCAGAAACATTCAGAAGCGGCGGTGACAGACTCGTTGGCATTCAAAGCAGCGAGTTGACGCCCTGCATGACTTCGGGCAATTTCCGCACATGAGCGTTCTTACCGTCCGGATCACCGAAAAAGAGAAAATGACTTTAGCCCGGCGGGCGATAGAAGAAGGGACGACTACCGGTGAGTTGGTGCGGCGGATGATTCAGAAACGCCCGTTCACGACAGCAGGCGAGCTTCTTTCGGAGATAAAAGCGCTCATGGGCGATAAACGGCTGGCGGTGCGGAAACGGGCGTGAATGCGCTCCTCGATTCGTCGTTTCTGATCGAGCTGCTGAACGAAATCGCCGACGCAAGCCCCGGCCCTGCGTGTGCGTGGCTGGCTCGAAATCGGCGGGTTCGACTTTGGGTGAGCGCGGTGAGTGTGGCGGAGGTGTTGGAGGGGGCCGATGATATGGATGCGGTGCGGGAATTCTTGAGCAGGTTACGATGGCAGGGTCTGCACCACGATCACGCTGCACGGGCCGCTCTGATTCAGCGTAGGGCAAAGCATCGCATGGGCGAAAATGACGCTTGGCAGGTTGCGGTGGCGATCGAGATGCGAGGGATACTTGTGGGCCACGATCCAAAGGCATTCGGTCGGCTCGGCGCGATGTATTGCGATCATCGCGCTTTAAAAAGAGCGCGTGGGCAGAAAAATCCAATGCAGCGGATATTTCTGCCCTCCATCTTTGTGTCGCAAATCAACGGTGACAGAGCCACTGGCACTCAGGCTCATGGGCATTCCAACGCGGTGGCTACAATGGAATGGCCGCATCGTGCTACACGATGGCTTTCCAGATTTACACCTCTGCCAGCCGCTCCGCCGAGTCGCCGAAGCGATCGAGGCGGACGTCGAACTTGTCCATGAGCGATAGGAACATGCTGCACATTTTGCGGTTGGGCTTGCCGTTGTAGTCGAGCACGCGTCCGCCTTTGATGGTGCCGCCTGCGCCGCCTACGAGCAGGACGGGGAGCTGCGAGGCGTCGTGGCTGCCGGTGAGCATGGATGAGCAATAGAGCAGCACGGTGTTGTCGAGCAGCGTGCGTTCGCCTTCGCGGATGCTGTCCATTTTCTTTGCGATGTAGGCGAGTTGCTCGATGAAGAACTGGTTCACTTTCAGCCAGTCGGGCGTGTCGTTGTGTGAGAGGAGATGGTGAATCATGTAGTCCACGCCAAGATTCGGGAACCGGAGCGAGCTGTGATCATTGTTGAGTTTCAGCGTGCAGAGCCGCGTGGTGTCGGTCTGAAAGCCGAGCACCAAAATGTCTGCCATCAGCCGCATGTGCTCGCCGATGTCTTGCGGGATTCCGTCGGCGGGGCGCGCGATGTTTGGCTTGTCGAGGGTCGGACGCCAACCTTGCAGCTCGCCTTTTTTCCCGGCGTTCTCGATGCGCCGTTCGACCTCGCGAACGGAGTCGAGATACTCGTCGAGCGTTTGCTGGTCGTTGCGGCTGATTCCGCGGCGGAGGTCCTGCGCGTCGGACATCACGGCGTCGAGCACGCTGTGGTCGCCGCGATTGACTTCGTCTTTAAAGAGGCGGTCGAATGCGAGCGCGGGATACAGTTCCAGCGGTGTCGGCGTGGTCGGCGAGCTCCACGAAATGTGCGAGCTGTAGAGCATCGAGTAGTTTTTGTGGACCGACGGATTCGACTTTTCGCAGCCCAGCACGAGGCTCGGGACTTTCGTCGAGCGGCCTGCACGTTGCGCGAGCACTTGATCGATGCTTGTGCCGGAGCGGATCTCTCCGCCGGAAGCGAGTGGCGCGCCGGAGAGTAGATTTCCGGTCATCGAGCTGTGGATGTTCCCTTTCAGCGCCTCTTCATTGTAGAGCCCGCGGACAACGACTGTCTTTTCGCGCAGGTCGTTCAAAGGCGCGAGGACTTTGCCAAGCTCCATCGCTTTGCCCTCGCCCTTCGCCCACCATTCTTTGCTGTGGAAACCGTTGCCGGAAAAAAGCACGGCCATTCGCTTCGGCGCTTCGCTCGCCGGCCGGACACCCGCGGGCGGCGTGTCGCCCCAGACCGTGCGTGATTCCATCCACGGCAGCGCCATGGTGACTCCGAGGCCGCGGAGAAATGTGCGGCGGGTAAATTGATGATTGTTCATGAGCGATACGGTTTAGTTTTTTGAAAAAGATCGGGTCGCCCTGACGGGGTTGCACCCGTCAGGGCTCCCACACCACCGGACGTGCGGTTTTCCGCATCCGGCGGTTGGAACCAAGGGAACTT
>JAYUSJ010000281.1:0-14115 GCA_043755735.1 Verrucomicrobiaceae bacterium
CGCGGTGGACAAGCCGATCTCGGGGCTGCTCACTGATCTCAAACAGCGCGGGTTGCTCGACGACACGCTCGTGTGGTGGGGCGGGGAATTCGGTCGCACGCCTTACGCGGAGAAAAACGGCACGGGGCGCGATCATAATCCAAACGGCTTCAGCGTGTGGCTCGCAGGCGGCGGCGTAAAACCGGGAATCTCGTATGGCGAGACGGATGAATTCGGGCACTTTGCCATCGAGAACAAAGTCCACATGCGCGACTTGCACGCGACGATTTTGCATCAGCTTGGCATCAATCACGAAAAGCTCACGTTCCGCCACGACGGGCGCGACTACCGGCTCACCGATGTTTCCGGGCACGTGGTGAAAGACATTCTCGTATGACAAAACTCATCGTCGCCGCATTCGGCGTCCTCACGCTCGGCGTCCGCGCCGAGCTCACCGCCGAGCAGCGCACCGTGCCGCTGGAGGCCGATTCCACCGACCCCAAGCTCGCAAAAATCATCCTCCTCGCCGGCAGTCCGAGCAACAAAGCAGGTCAGCACGAATACTTCGCCGGATGCGCTCTGATGTCGCATTGGCTGAAGCAAAACGGCGCGGTGTGGCCGGTGCTCGCGGCGGACGGATGGCCGAAAGACGAGCGCATTTTCGAAGGCGCGCGTGCCGTCGTGGTGTTCGCCGATGGCGGACCGAAGCTCCCGTTTCTCGACGCTGCGCGCTGGGCGAAAATGGAGTCGCTCATGGCAAAGGGCACGGGACTCGTGATGCTCCACCAAGCCGTCGATGTGCCCGAGGAGCAGGCCCCGAGAATCCAGGAATGGCTCGGCGGCGCGTGGACAAAAGACATCGGCTGCCGCGGCCACTGGGACATGGAATTCACTCCGTCGGTGAAGCACGCAATCCTCAACGGCGTCGAGCCGTTCGCCGCACCGCTCGACGGCTGGCTTTTCAATCTGCACTTCGCAAAAGGCGCCGAGCCCATCCTCGCCGGAGCAGTGCCCGACAAAGTGCGCACCACCGCCGACGCGAAGGCAAACGCAGGTCGCGCCGAAGTAGTCGCATGGTCGCACACCCGCGCCGACGGCGGACGCGCGTTCGCATTCACCGGCTGCGATTTGCACAAGAACTGGCAGGTGGAAAGCCAGCGCCGACTCGTCATCAACGGCATCCTGTGGTCCGCAAAACTCGAAGTCCCCACGGGCGGCGCAAAAGTCGCGATGGCTCCCGGAGATCTCGCGAGGAATTTTGATGCCAAGCCTGTCGCTGCCGCGGTGAAGCCGGCGAAGGGCGCGTCAAATAATTGAGCGCAGGTTTATTCTGGTGTCGCTTTCGCACCCCGCTGTGATACTTTTCTGGAGAGTCGAAATTTAACCAAGGAGCTTACCATGAACAAAAACCGTCGTCAGGCGATCGCCACAATTCTCACCTCAGCCATCCTCACCGTTTTGCCACTGGGCGCGCAGGCACAGTCCGGGAAACCGATTTTGAATCTCTTCTGCTGGTCGGAATATGTGCCGGAGGCAGTCATCAAGGGCTTTGAAAAAGAGACCGGGATTAAAGTAAACGTCGAGAACTACGACACGAACGAAAAGATGCTCGCCAAGCTCCTCGCCGGCGGTGCGAAATACGACCTCATCCAGCCCAGTGAATACGTGGTGGAGTCACTCATCAAGCAAGGTCAATTGGAGGCGATGGACACTGCGGCTCTTGAGAACTACAAGAATCTCGACCCGAAATCGCTCAATCTTCCGCATGATCCGGGGAACAAGTTCAGCGTCCCATGGATGATCGGCACCGTCGGAATCGTGGTGAATACCGATAAGATTAAAGACGACATCAAGGGATATGCGGATCTTTTTAGCGGGAAGTACCGCGGGCGTATCGTCGTGCTCGACGACAACCGCGAAATCGTTTCGTGGGCGCTCGCGACCTTGGGCATCGGGATTAACGAAATCACACCGGAGAATCTCGCGAAAGCGAAGCCCATCGTGAAGACCTGGCTGAAGCAGGTGAAAGCATACGACTCCGACAGCCCAAAAACGAAGTGCCTGAAAGGCGACGTCGATGCGGGCATCGTATGGAGTGGCGAGGCCGCGATTCTTTGGGAGAAGAGTAAAGGCAGCGGGAAATACAAATTTGTTCTGCCGGTGGAGGGTGCGCATCAATTTGTGGACAGCCTCTGCATTCCCAAAGGAGCGCCGCACAAAGACGCAGCGATGAAGTTCATCAACTACGTCTTGAAGCCCGAAGTCAGTAAATTGATTTCCGAGGATTTTCCCTACACAAACCCGAATCTCGAAGCCCGCAAGCTCTTGAAAAAAGAGCAGCAGGAAAACCCCGCGAGCTACCCGGCAGGGGAGCCCAAGCTGGATACCTTCAAGGACATCGGCAAAGCAGCGAGGGACATCGATAAGATGATGACCGACCTGCGGAGCCGGTAGTGCTCTCACAGCGGCAGGTTTATACGAGCCGCCGTGCTTGTCGGCGGTGATTCGTGAATGGTGATTTGTGATTTGGCTCCGCTTGCGAGACAAATCACAGCCGATAAACACGCTGGCTTACCATCACACGACGACTGAAAGAGCGCTAGTCGGCCAGTCGCAACTCCGCCTTGCCCGCGCGTAGCTTCAGCTTTGCTTTCTCGCGCACGGGGTCTTTGAAGGTGTCGTCGTAAACCGTATCCGCGCCGGTTGCCCGGTCGAATTCGGCGACGGCGACATTGTAGTCGTAGCGGGCTTGCAACTCCGTCGTGCGTGCGCGAGTCAGCGCGACGCGGGCATCGAGCACGTCGAGCTGTGTGCCAGCTCCAGCCGCAAGGCGTTCTTTCGCGAGTCGCAGGGCTTCGTCGGCTTGCTCGACGGTTTTCAACTGACTGGCAATCAGCTCCTTTGCTTCGCGGACGCGCGCGAAAGCGCGGTGGACGTCCAGTTCGACTTGCTGGAGGGCGTCCTGCTGGCGGACCCGTGCGGTGCCGAGCTTTGCCTGCGCCTGAATGATTTTGCCCTGGGTCGCTCCGGAATCGAAGATGTTCCAAGTGCCGGAGAGTCCGAAATACCATCCGTTCGCTTCCTTGGAGATGTCATCGGTGATGCGGGAGTTGTGTATCTCGTAGCCGGCATTTGCTTCTATGCGTGGCTTGTAGTACGAGCGGGCGATGGTGACCTGTTCCGCCTCGTTGAGGACGTTCCGCTCCTGCACTTTGAGAGATGCGCGGCGGCTCCTTGCGGTGGCGAGGGCTTTTTCCAAAGTCCAGCCGTGCTCGACCATCCGAAGCTCTCCGTGTGCATCGAACGGCGGACGGGCGTTTTTGGGCTGCGGGACGCCGGCGGTTTTCGCGAGATCCAGCAGCGCGAGGGAATGATTGTTCTTTGCGCGGATGAGCTCCGGCCTTGCGTTCGCGAGCTCCACCTCGGCACGCAGGACGTTGAATTTCGGAACGGTCCCGGCCTCAAACCGGTTTTGCTGATCCTTCAATTCTTCGCTGAGCAACGTGATGCTCTCCTCTGCGACCCGGATAAGTTCGCGATTGAGTAGGATTGCGTAGAACTGCTGCCGCGTCTTTGCGATGACGCCTTCGACCGTGTCCCGGAGCGCAAGATGGACTGCGTCGGTCGAATTCAGCGCGATTGTGATCGCGCTCTTCACCTGGCCGCCGGAGTAAAGGAGCTGCTTGGTCTCGATGGCGAAGCGCCACGTTTTATCTCCGCCTCGATTGAAGTCGGAAGACGATGCGCCGAAGCTTGAAAAAGCCCCGATGTCCCGGCTGGACTGCTCCAAAAGATCCTTGTCTTCCTGGCGGTAGCTGCCGGTTGCGGAAACCGATGGCAGTGCCGAAGCCCGAACCTCGATGTACTGGCCGCGCGTCCGCTGGATCTCGTAAAGCGCCTCGCGGATGAGGGGGTTGTTTTTGAGCGCGAACGCGACAACGCGCTGCAGAGAAACGTCTCCGTCGAGAGTGGGTCGCTTTTTCTCGGCCGCCTCAGAGGTCCACCCCAAGCAGGCAACAAGTGCCGCCATCACGCACCGCCTCACTTTTGGCAGTGCGGAGATATTTTTTCGTAAATTGTCAGCCACGTCGTTTGTTCTTCCGGTTCGAGATGTTCCATCAGTGCAACGAGAGTTGTCGCCATGTCGTTTCTCACGCGTTTGACGAGATCTTCGCCTTTCGTCGTGATGTGAACCAGGATTTTCCGGCGATCTTTGGGGGCATTACCACGGCGAACGTGGCCGAGTTTTTCGAGACGGTCCACGATGCCGGTCGCAGCGGCTGTCGTGTGCCTCATTCGGTCGGCGACTGCCGTCATTGTCAGCGGTTCGGGCTCCAATGACAGAAAGCACAGCAGAAAATACTGAGGAAAGGAGACGTTCCCCACTGCGAGCTCCTTTGAGAGATTCAGCACGAACGAACGCTGCATGACGGTGAAAATGTCGGCAAGCCGCTCGGCGTTCGCGCGCAGTTTGGAAGATTTGGAATTTGTAGGCATAAAAAATAAATATCATTAACATTAAACGCTCTTATCTAAACTGTCAAAAAGGGTGATGTTACAGTTTGTTAGTTCGCTCAGCCACGTCGCGCAGACTCACCGCATTGTCGTACAGGGCTTTTCCGATGATGCATCCGTAAAGCCCCGGCATCCTGCCTGCCTTCACGACATCCTCCGCGCTGCCGATGCCCCCGCTGAGGATCACCTGCCCTCCGCGAGCGGTCACCGCGGCGTTCACCCGTTCCGTCTCCACAAAGTTGGGGCCGGCCAGCATTCCATCGGTCGCGATGTCGGTGTAAATAATTGTGCCCGCTCCGGCATCGATGGCGTTCACCGCCAGCTCCAGTGCACTTTGGCCGGTCTCATGGGTCCAGCCTTTCACGCTTACGATTCCGCCTTTCGCGTCGATCCCCACCGCGATGCGCTCGCGCCCGAATTCCTTCGCCATATCGCGCACGAAATCGAGCGACTCTGCCGCTTTCGTGCCCAAAATAACGCGGGACACGCCGGCATCGAGAGCGCGCCGGATTGCGTCGGCATCGCGAATCCCGCCGCCCAATTCGCACGGAATATTGACCGACGATGTGATCGCGCGCACTGAGTCGAGATTACTCTGCTTGCCGGAGAACGCTGCATCGAGGTCCACGATATGAAGCCAGTCGCCGCCCTCATCCTGCCATTTCCGCGCGAACGCAGCGGGGTCGCTGGAATATACTGTTTTCAATTCCGCCTTGCCCTGTCGCAAGCGGACCACCTCGCCTGACATTAAATCGATTGCTGGAAAAAGAAGCATCCACGCAGTGAAAGCGGAATCTCCGCCGCGAAACAAGGGATACCATTCGGCGGGCGGGGGATTAAAATGCGGGAACTACTTAGTGCTGTGGTGGAAGGGGTTGATTTTCTGGATTTTCCGCTGCTGCTTTTTCTTCGCTGGCCTTGAAATATAATTCATCGGCGTACCATGCCTCGATGCGTTTGCGCGCCCACGGAGTCTTGCGGAGGAAGGTGAGACTCGACTTCACGCTTGGGTCCCACTGGAAGCAGCGAACGGGAATTCGCGCAGCCATTTCGTCCCAGCCGTATTGTGCATGGAGCTCGCGGACGATGGTCTCCAGCGTGATGCCGTGGAGCGGATCGCGGGGATGATTGTCGGGTGCGGGCATGTTAGTTTTTGATGTCGTAAAAGCGTGCACAATTGCCGCCGAAGATCGCAGCTTTATCCGCTTCGGAGAAAGCTGCGGTGAATTCCTCCACCAACCCGAGACACTCGGCGTAGCCGGCTGCGAAGAGGCAAACGGGCCAGTCGCTGCCCCACATGAGTCGCGACGGGCCAAAGGCCTCGAACACCACATCGAGATACGGGCGAAAATCCTCCGGCTTCCACGCGCTGTGGTCAGCCTCGGTGACCATGCCGCTGAGCTTGCACATCACGTTTGGCGACGCTGCGAGTCGGCGGATCTGCTCGCTCCACGGCGAAAGCGCCCCGTCTTTGATGCGGGGCTTTGCGATGTGGTCCAAAACGAACGGCTGGTCGGGGAATTTCGCGACCAGATCCAGCGCAGCGGGAAGTTGTTTCGGGAAAATGAGGATGTCGTAAGTGAGCCCGAACTCTTTCAAGAGCGAGATCCCGCGCAGGAAATCCGGACGCAGCATGAAAGAATCATCCGGTTCATCCTGCACGACGTGACGCACCCCCGCGAACTTCGGGTGGCGGGACAGACGCTTCAGATCGTCCGCTACGGTCTCCGCGCGCAAGTCCACCCAGCCGACCACCGCTTTCACGCGCGAATCTGCATCCGCGAGCCCCAGCAGCCAGTCGCTTTCCGCCAGCGTCTGTCGCGCCTGCACCGCGACCGAGCCATGCAGGCCGAGCGGCTGCTGAATCTGCGCCAGATCCGCCGGGAGCCAGTCGCGGTGAAGCGGCGAGCCGTTCGGAATCCACGGATACTGCGCGGCGTCATAACGCCAGAAATGCTGGTGTGCATCGAGTTTCATGGGGACCAAACCAGCAAGCCCGGCCCATCAGCGCAAGTTCCCTTTCGCTTTCGTGACGCTGGACACGGTGCGGGAATCCTTGGAAGGTGTGCGCACTGGAATGATTGCTGTCGATGGACTCACTAAACTTTACGGGGATTTTGCTGCGGTCACCGATCTGAGTTTCACCGTGCATCCCGGCGAAGTGCTTGGCCTCGTGGGGCCGAATGGCGCTGGGAAAACGACGACGTTGCGTTGTCTTGCGGGCATCATTCCGGCGACGCGAGGGCAGGTGATGATCGACGGCTTTAACATCGCCGAAGACCCGCTCGCTGCAAAACAGGTCGTCTCGTTTTTCACCGACGAGCCACGTCTTTTTGATTACCTCACCGTGCGCCAGCATCTGGAATTCACCGCGCGGCTGTACCAGGTTGCTGATGCGAAGGAACGGGGAAAAATGCTGCTGGAGGAGCTCGACATGGGCGACAAGACCGAGTTGCTCGCCACCGAGCTTTCCCGGGGCATGAAGCAGAAGGTCGCGCTTGCCTGCGGCTTTCTTCATCAGCCGCGTGTCATGTTTTTCGACGAGCCGCTCACCGGGCTCGACCCGCTCGCGATTCGCAAAACCAAGGAACTCATCGTCCGGCAGGCGAAGGACCGCGGCGTGGCGATCATCATCAGTTCCCATCTGCTGCATTTGCTGGAGGAAGTGTGCTCGCACTTCCTCATCGTAAAACGTGGTACGAAGGTCGCGCATGGCACGCTCGCCGAAATTCGCGGTGCTCACGAAGGCGCGGATCTGGAGGAAATTTTCGTCCGGCTCGCAGGGGAGGATGCGGGCAAGTGAGAGCCCTCGGCTACCTCATCACCCGGTCGCTTGCCAATTCGATTACCCATCGCCTCAAGCGGCTCCGTCAGCCCAAGTATCTGCTGGGGGCCGTGCTCGCGGGGGCTTACTTCTACTTCTACTTTTACAAGTTCCTCTTCATTGGACTGGGCCCTGCAAAGCAATTCGACATGCCGCCTGCGCAGCAGCAGGTGTGGCTCGATTTTGGCGCGGCTGCATTGTTGGTTTTCACCTTTGTGCTGGCGTGGATTCTTCCATCCTCCCGCGCTGCCCTGACGTTTACGGAAGCCGAAATCGCGTTTCTTTTTCCCGCGCCGATTCGCAGGAGGACGCTGATCGTTTTTAAGATCCTCCGCTCCCAACTCGGATTCCTCTTCATCTCCGTTATCTTCACATTGATTTCCGGGCGCTGGCGGATGGGGAGTGATGTCTGGATGCGGACGGCCGGTTGGTGGATCATTTTGAACACCCTCTCCCTGCACAGAATCGGCGCCTCGTTCGCCCTGTCGCGGCTTTACGAGCGCGGGCTTGCGGATTGGAAGCGACGCACCCTTTTTGTCGTGTTGCTGGCCGCGCTGACGTTTGCGGTCTGGAATGCGTGGAACTCGCTGCCGGCCCGGCCGGTGGCCATCGGCGGCAAGGCGGATGGAGTGATGGGCTCCGTCGGACAGCTTCTCCAGACGGGCGCAATCCCGTGGATTCTTGCGCCTTTCAAAATGGTGGTCGCACCATCCTTTGCGCACGACGGTATTGGTTTTCTCGCGGCGATGGGGCCGGCGCTCGGTGTTCTCGCATTGCATTTTTTATGGGTCGTTCGGGCAGACGGTTCGTTCGAAGACGCCGCCATCGAGACCGCCCGCCGCCGCTCGGCGCTCATCGCAGCCGCGCGGAAAGGCGAGGTCCGCATGACCTCCCGGAAAGGAAAAGCCCGCACTGCGGTCTTCCAACTTCGGGCAACGGGATTCAAAGCGACGGCATTTCTTTGGAAATCGCTGATTCGCATCGGCGGACGGCAGACGCTCGTGCGCTGGATGTTGTTCTTTCTCGCCCTCGGCGTCGGGGTGTTCTGGCTCATTCAGAACCGCGGTGAGGAATCGTCCAATGCCTCCATGACGCTTGCGATTTCCATCGGTGCGGCGTGCTACATCGCTTTCCTGCTTAGCTTTATCATGGTCGGGCAGCAGGCGGCGGGGCAGCTAAGGCAGGGGATTGCGGGCATGGATTTACTCAAGACCTATCCGCTCCCCGGCTGGCAATTCGCGCTCGGGGAATTGCTCGGCCCCATCGTGCTGGGAACATTGATCCAGTGGATGGCGCTCGCGACCGGGACGGCCCTTGTCGTGGGGCTGATCGTTCCGAAGAGCTACAACATCGGCGAAGTGGTCCCGCTGATACTCACCGGTCTGGCGTTGTTTTTGCCGCTCTTTAATCTCGGCACATCCATACTGCCGTCCGCCGCCGCGCTTGCACTCCCCGGCTGGTTCAGGCCCGGGGAGGCGGGCGCCGGAAGCGCCGGCGGGGGAGGGTTGGAAGTGATGGGGCTGCGCCTGCTGGTCGGAATACTTCAGATCCTGATGATCGCCATCGCATTCGTGCCTGTCGCGTTTTTCGGTGCCGCGGCATGGTTTGCCTCCGGCATGTTCGCGCTGGACCTCGTGTGGAAAGTCGCCGCCACTGCCGGGACTTCTGCATTTGTCCTTGCGCTCGAGGCAGCCGGCGGAATCGCGTGGCTCGGCTGGCTGTTCGATCGCTTCGATCTTAGCGGGGAGTAAAATATGCGCGCATTTCTCCACGAGCTCTTCGTTTTCACGGTGAAGGAAACACGCGCCTGTATTTTTGCCGGTAGTTTTCTCGCGGTGCTGATGCTCTCGAAGTCCATCCCTCTCGGCGGAATGGCGCGCTACGACTTCATTTTTGTTGCGGCCATCGCGATTCAAGCCGCACTCATCCTCACCCGCATCGAGACGCTCGCCGAGGCTGGCGTGCTGACAGCGTTTCACGTGCTCGGGCTCGGGCTGGAGCTTTTCAAAACGCAACCGCATATCGGCTCCTGGAGCTATCCGGAGTCTGCGCTGACGAAGTTTTGGGGCGTGCCGCTTTATAGCGGATTCATGTACGCCGCCGTCGCGAGCTACATGTGCCAGGCGTGGCGCATCATGCGGCTGCGGCTCACGGGCTATCCGCCGCACGGAGTCTCGATTGCCCTAAGCGCACTTATTTACGCGAATTTCTTCACGCATCATTGGCTGCCGGACATCCGTTGGTGGCTCGTTGCCGCAGTGGTCATTGTGTTCGCGCGCACGCAGGTCTTTTTCACCGTCGTGGAAAAAGAACGTCGTATGCCGCTTGTCGCCAGCTTTGTGTTGATCGGCTTTTTCGTGTGGGTCGCGGAAAACCTCGCCACGTTTTTCGGCGCATGGGTTTACCCGAACCAAACGAAAGCATGGTCACTGGTCACGACTGGGAAAATCTCATCCTGGTCGCTGCTGGTCATCGTCACATTTATCATCGTCGCTGATTTGAAACACGTGCGCGAGGGCACCGGCACGGTGGGGCGACGGTAGGACAAACGCGCCGGTTACTTCAGCGTGCCGAGATATTTCAAGCTCTGCGGGATTTGCTGCGCCGCATTTGGATGCTCGTCCTCGATGAAGTAGTGCTTCACTCCGCTCGCCGATGCAGCCTTGAGAATCGCGCTCCAGTCCATCCGTCCCGTGCCGACGACGACGCCTTCTTCGTGCGGTGCCTTGCCGGTGAAAACACCGACACGCGCTGTCTTCAGCATGTCTTTGATGTGCATGAGTTGCCAGCGACCGGGATATTTCGCGAGATACTTCACGGGGTCCGCACCGGGATGGACGACCCAGAAGACATCCATCTCGAACGCGACGAATTCCGGTTTCGTCTTTTCCATCAACACGTCCATGAACGTCTTCTCGGAGCCTTCCGCGACGGGCTTAAACTCGTAACCATGGCAGTGATACATGAACTTCAGCCCCTGCTTTGCCAGTTGCTCGCCCCATTTATTGAAATCCGCGGCGGCCTTCTCGGTGGATGCCATGTCGAACTCCGCGATCGTGTGCGGAATCCACGCGCAGCCGACATACTCCAGCCCCAAAGTCTTCGCGGAAGCTACTATTCCGGCGGGATCTTTCTCAAATGCATCGTAGCTAAAGTGTCCGCTCACCGCCTTGATTCCGCGGTCGTCGAGCATCTTGCGCAGCTCTGCCGGCGCGGGTTTTGGCGTGTTGTAGGTCTCCACCGTTTTCACGCCGAAAGCCTTCACTTTATCCAGCGCGGCTGCCGCGTCCTTTCCGTAGATATCCCGCAGGCTGTAGAGCTGGAGACCGGAATCACCGGAGAAGTCTCCGGCGAACGAAGTGGCGACACATGCGACGAGTGAGAAAAGGAAGCGTTTCATCGGGGCCACGAATGAGCGAGTCCGCGCGGCGGCGCAAGTTTGTTTTCCTGCTTCCCCCACTCGCGTTGCCCGCTAAAACGTCCGGCACCTGTGAAGCTGCTCCTGTCGATTCTTGTTCGTGCCTGCCTGCTCGCCGCGATATTCGCTGCGACTCCATCCCACGCAGCGCCAAAGAAGGCTGAGGTGCGGCCCCGTGTGCCGCCGCCTCCCGTGGCCCGGAAATTGAGTCTGGAACGCGGGCAGCAAATCGTCGTGCCTCTCGAGATCTACGGCGCGGGAGTGGAGGGGATGGAATACGTCATCCGCTCCGCCCCAAAACACGGGAAGCTGTCGGCAGTGCATATCACCGGCGCGATCACCGCAGCGGTGACTTACACCGCGCCGGAGCAGACCACTGCGACGGAGGATCGATTCACCTACGCAGTCCGCACTTCCGATGGTGTCTCGGCTGCGGTGCCGGTCGTCATCACCATCTCCGAACCTGCCGGCCTTCCTCCGCGGTTGGTCGTCCCGGCTTCGATGGAAATGCCGCCCATCCGCCCCGGTGAGACTTCGTCGGTGATTCTGGAAATCAAGAACGCCGGAGGTGGATTTGCAGAGGGTTCGCTCGTCATCGCGGAGCCGTGGAAAGTCGATGGAACTCCGAAGTTTCGCCTCGCCGGCGGGAGCAAGGCGGAGTTCACCGTCACGTTTTCATCGTCCACCGCAGGGCCGCACAGGGCCGAACTATCCTACGGCGCGAGGCAGCGCGTCTCCACTACGCTCAACGTCGCGGTGCTCGCGCCGATCACTTTTTCGCCTGCTCTCATCGAGTTGAAGACGAAGCCCGGCGTGACTACGCGTTCCGGGCAGATTCGCATCACGAATGCGGGAATCGAGCCGGTGATGGTCGGAATCAAACACGGCGGGAAATTGCTCACCGAGACAAGTTTGTCGATTCCCGGGCGGAGTGACCACATGCTTGCTGTATTTGCGGAGCCGGGCGAGGTGGGTAACATCGAGGAGAAGCTTCAATTCACCGCCGGAGCATGGTCGTCGGAGGTTCCCGTCATTGCGCCGGCGCTGGGCCCGATTGTGAGTTGCAGGGAAAAATCGGTCGCGTTTGCCGAAGTCACGGTGAACCGCACCGCGCAAAGCAGCATCACGCTTGAGAATTCAGGCGGCACGGCGATCGCGCTTACATTCAGCGCCAACGGCCCGTTCCGCGCCGATCCGAGCTCCGTCGCGCTCAAGCCAAAGAGCACCGCAACCATCGCCGTGCTCTGCAAGTCCGAGGCCGCCGGAACTGCGCTGGGCAAGCTCTCGATTGCTGGCAACAACGTCCGGATCGAAGTCCCGCTCTCTGCGCAAGTCGCTGCTGACGCCGTGGCGGCTCCGCGCGTTCCGCAGGCTCCGGTCATCGAATCGAACGTCGAACCGGAGAAAGTTGCGCCGTCCGTTTTGACAAACACGCCGTCGCTCGCGGCGGAGATCCCGAATCTCGTCGGCAAGGTAACCAAAACCACGCCGACGAGCGCCACGTTTGCGTGGAAGGCCGGAGCACTTCCGGAGCGCCGCGCACAAATGAGGAGTCTTACGGCGGGGCCCAAAGGTGCCATCATCAATTGGACCGATGTGCGTGCGACGTTCCGGCAGGATGGAGATATGTCGCTTTGCGACATCGAGAAACTCACCCCGGCGTCGCTTTACACATGCCGCGTCGTGGCGGGGAAAACAGTGGAATGCACTGTGAATATCATCACCGCTGCGAAGCCGCCTTTCCTCCCGTTCGGCTGGCGTGGCGTTTTGATTGCCGCGCTTTGCTCCACTGCGGCGTGGATGCTTTGGACTCGCTGGAAAACGAGGGGTCGGTCGGGTTGGTAGGCGGCTGCAATTTGACTGCTGCGACCCCACCAGCAGCCAGTTATGATACGGACTTATTGCGCCGCGGGCGCCGCTGGAACCACGCCTTTGATCGCGTAGTCGATCGCCTTCTCAAAGTCCATCGCCCTGATCTCCTCTGCAAACGCCGCGTCGTTGGCGAGTGCCACGACCTTCTCGTTGCGCAGCATTTTCAGGTAGCTCTTGCTCTCCAAAAGCGCGGCGACTGAGGGGTCGTTTTTCAGGCCGATGATTTTCGGGTGCCGCGCCAGGGCGGCGACTCCCGGATATGAGAGAAATCGATCCACGGATTCCTCGCGCGAGACCATGATGCCGAGCTTGAAGAGAATCGCGTAAACGTTGGGCGGGACGCGGTCCACTTTGTGAAAGACCTCGCCGGTGCGTCCTTCGTTCAGCGCCTCGTTCAGCTTTGCAAGCCCACGGATCAATGCGGGCGGCTTCTCCGCAGGTGCATGGACGGCGCTTGGGAATTGCTTCGCGGCCTCCTCTTCGGCGTGAATCACGTGCATCTTCGAGGACGCGATCGTGCCCATCATGCGAATCGCGTAATAACTCACGATGAAGAGAACCATCGCGAATGCGAAACCCAGCAGTGCGCCCATCGTTCCCGAGCGCAAACGCGACCCTCGCTCTATGATATCCTTGTTCTTCTGTCGAAAAAGCACGCGGCTTACCGCATTGATGGCGAAATAAGTGAGCAAGCCGGCTGCGACGCCTCCGATCACCTCCGTCAAAAGTTCCGGATACCCGAGAAACTCGAACGCAACCATCGCCGACTTGCGCCCGAAAAACCCCGCAGTGTACGCCCCAGTCACCGCGAGAAGCGTCATCGCCTGCCGCGCTACGCCTTGCCGCCAGCCATTCCAGGCAAGGAATCCCGCGACGACACCGCTTCCGCCCAGATAGGCAAATTTCAAGGTGTCGGCGCTGAATTCGTTCATGTTTTAGAGATTACCGCATTGCCCGCGATGCCGGAGCGCGTGGTCGCACAGCACGAGTGCGACCATCGCCTCCACCATCGGGACGGCACGGGGAAGAACGCACGCATCGTGCCGTCCACGAGCTTTCAATTTTGTATTTTCGCCGGTCGTGGTGACGGTGTCCTGCTCGCGAAAAATGGTGGCCGTGGGTTTGAACGCAACTCGGAAAAAGATGGGTTCTCCGTTACTGATTCCGCCTTGGATTCCGCCGCTCAGGTTGGTCCGCGTGCGCACCTTGCCGTCCCTCATCTCAAAGGCGTCGTTGTGCTCGCTGCCGCGCATCAGCGTGCCGGGGAATCCGCTGCCGATTTCGAATCCCTTCGTTGCCGGAAGTGAGAGCATCGCCTTGGCAAGCTCGGCTTCCAGTTTATCAAAGACCGGCTCTCCCCAGCCCGCTGGAACGCCGCGAACTACGCACTCGATCACGCCGCCGACGCTGTCGCCTTCGGAGCGGACTTCCTTGATGAAATCGATCATCTTTTCCGCCATCGGCGCATCCGGGCAGCGGACGATATTCGCCTCCACATCCTCAAAGC
>JAYUSJ010000282.1:0-14109 GCA_043755735.1 Verrucomicrobiaceae bacterium
TGACACACCAAAACCAACCATGAAACTGTAACCAAAGTCCACGGCAGGTGTTACCCATGTCCTGAACCACATGTGTTACCCATGTCCTGACCCACGCCGACACGCTTGCGACTAATCACCACTCACAAATCACAAATCACAGCCGGATTGCTCAAGCCGTTACTATCACCTCACCATCGCCAGAGCACTAGTGTGCTGCCCGAGAAATACCTAGGCAGAATCACTTTTCTGGAGAACGGCTCGCGCGGCGGCGATTTTCTTAGGAATGGCGTGCCCCTCGGCGGTCCAGACGTATCGCCGGGGCGAAAGGTCACGCTCGGCCATATAGGCCTCCATGGATGCCACCAATTCCGCGACGCTCGTGAAGCTTCCATCCCGAACACAATCCACCGTCAAATCCCGGAAGAAGCGTTCCACAAGATTCATCCAAGAGCTTGATGTCGGCACAAAGTGCATCACCATCCTTTCCCCTTGGTGCTTTTCGCGTTGCTGCCGATTGCACTTCTTGAGCCAAGCGCGCACCTTCGCGTGCTTGTGTGTGCTGTAATTATCCAGCACGATGTGGAGCGTTAAATCCCCAGGCGTCTCACGGTCGATTTGCTTGAGAAAATCCAGCCATTGCTTATGCGTGTGCCGCGCTGCGGTCTGCCGGATAATCTTGCCATCCAGATAATTGAGCGCCGCGAAAAGCGTGACCGTCCCGTGTCGGATATAATCGTGCGTCGCAGTTCGCACATACCCCATCCCCAACGGTAACCCAGGCTGACTGCGTTCAAGTGCCTGACATTGACTCTTCTCATCGCAACACAAGACCAGCGCTTTATCCGGCGGGCTCAAATAGAGCCCGATGACATCCCAAAACTTCGCTTCAAAATTCTTGTCATTAGAGACTTTGAACGTCCGTTTAATGTGCGGTTTGATCCCATTGGCCTGCCAAATCCGCCCCACCGTGTAGCCCGATACACCCTTCGCTTTTGCCATGCTGCGAGTGGACCACTGGGTGCGTCCGGCTGGCGGTCGCACTGCTTCGCTGATGATGGCGGCTTTGACTTCTGGCGGCACAGAGGATTTACGCCCCGAGCGAGGCGCATCCACCAACCCCGCCATTCCTGAGTCGCGAAACCGTTTTTCCCAAAGACTCACCACGGTCCGGCGAACGCCGACAGCCTTCGCCGTATCCTCCTGACTCTTGCCGTCAGCGCGCAACAGAACGATCTTCGCCCTGCGCACCTCGCTCTGGCTTGATTTCAGCCGCTTGAGGATCACGCGCAATTGACTTTTCTGTCCCTCTGTAATTTCGAGTTTTGATACTGGTCTTCCCATTCCTCCGTCTATCAGAGGTGGTTCGTTTTGTCTAGGTATATGACAGGCGTCACACTAGAGACGCTCCAGAATCCGGCACAACTCGCGACTGTCGCGACCGGGATGCGTGGATGCCGGAACCCATTCCAAGATCGTTTTGAACGCCCCTCCGAAGCGCTCTTCGAGCTCCTCTTTCGAGGAACCGAACGGCGGGCCGACTTCACCGGGATCCATGTCGGGATTCATGTAGAATATCGCAAGGAGCCGCCCGCCGGGCGCTAGTGCACCGGCCACGGCTGAGACATAATCATCTCGCCGCTCGGGCGGAATCGCACAAAAACACGTGTGCTCGAAAACCCAGTCGAATGAGCCGCGCATCGATGCGGGCAGCGCGAACAAGTCGGCTGTCTGGTAACGTTCGCCGCCGACGACCGGATGTTTCTTTGCGCCTGCGACGGCAGATGGAGCGATGTCCAAACCGACGACTTCATCCGCCGTCGCAGCGATTGCCCGCACATCGTGGCCAAAGCCGCAACCCGGCACGAGCACACGCCCGTGGAGCGGATATCGGCGAAGAAATGCGATGAGCTCGGGATGCGGCGTTCCCTTTTCCCAAGGTGTCTCGCCCTTCGTATAGCGTTCCTCCCAGTTGCTCATAGCGCGCGCCTCCAGATGCTCGCTTGCGCTACGCTCCATTGATATTTCCTCGTGTGTTCGCGAATCAGGAACGGAAGATCCTTTGTTTCGCGCAGCGAGAATGAGGGCTCCAGCGCCGCGACGAGGCCGTCGAGTGTCGATTGCCCGTCGCGACCGCCAATCCACTTCTCCTTCGGCGTAAACTCCGCAAGCCACGTATAAGGGCTCGTAAGGATCAACTGCCCTCCGGGACGCACGAGGCCCGGCAGCGCAGCGAGGAAGCGCTCCGGCAAGGGAAGCCGGTCCACGAGATTCGCGGCAAAAACGACATCGAACGTTCCGATATCCGTTCGCATTGCACACGCATCGCCGCACTCAAACTGGACGCGACCCGCCTCGATTCCGTCGGGAATTCGCGCAGTGAGTGTGGTGAAACGATCTCCTTCGTCCACGCGGCGATAGCTCAGACTGCCGCCCGATTGCAGCACTTTCGCGGCTTCGATAAAGCGAGCGGAAAAGTCGAACGCGACGATCTCCGAGCAATGACGGGCGAGCTCCAGCGACGAGCGCCCGACCGCGCAACCGACATCCAGAGCGCGCGCGGATGGCGGCAAAGATTTCGTATCGAGACACTGGGTGACGCAGCGGACGGCGTAGTCCAGCGCATCGTGCGGACCGCCCGGCCATGGGAGGATTTCCGTGGGCGCTCCGTAGTGGAAGAGCAGGTATTCGTTGAGAAGCTTATCAGTCTCGTATGGATTCATCCCACTCTTCTACGCGAGGGAACCGCGTCACGGCACGTCAATCCGCAACAACGCCTGCGTTCTATCGGCAAAGGTCGCCTGCACCGCGAGGGAACCATTGCTGCTATAGCTGCGACGCGCACTGAGACTGCCCGGGAGTGCATTGAGAAGTGTAAAGCCCTTGAGCGTCTTCGCTCCGGTCGGGAGAGTGATGGAGTCGCCGGTGCGCAGCAGTTGCCGCAAAGTGCCGGCGGAGTCTGCGGCCCACAGTCCGACCTTGTTCCCGCCGTTTACCGCGCGCCCTTTTACCTGAGCGATGAAGACCGGCCCGATGCCATCCGGAAGCGCGAATGTTGTGAACTTACTCCAAGTCGTATCGGCGAGGTCCGTGCCGTCGGGCGCAGCAGCCGCGGCACCGAGGGCGGCAATGATTTCGGGAGCGCTGACTCCATCGCTCAGCCAAAGCGCATTTGTGCTGGGAGCACGCGGAATTGAGTCCCGCTGGCTTCCAAAGAAAAGAATGTCGCCCACTGAATTGAGGACTGGATCGGAAAATGTGGCGAATGCCCCCAGTGCCGCGTCTTCGGCGAGCAACTCCGTGAACGTTGCTCCGTCAGCGGAGCGAAGGAGCACGGTGTCGTTTGCTTTTAATACACCGGGCTGAATCGCTTTCGTCACACTGACCGTAATGCCGGGGCCGCCCAACGCCGGGATTCCGATATTCGCGAGGCGCGCGGGAATTCCCGCTCCGGCAGTGTTTGTCTGCAAAAGAAGCGTCTGCTGGCCGTTGTTCGCAATCTTCACAAACGCGACGCGCTTATCCGCGAGCGTGAGTTTCGCGAGGGTCTCGCTCGCGTCGTTCCATCGCCCCTGCCCGGCGGACGCCGACGAGGGTTGGAAAACCGTCAGCTTCTTCACGCTTGTTCCGAACAATGTCGCGCCGGTTCGCGCGAGCACCACACCGGAGGATGCACCAGTGATCCGAATGAGCACCGTGTCGTTCGCGGAAGTGACCAGGCCGGCCTGCGGCGCGAGCTTCACCAGAGCGATGAGCGCATCGTCCGTTATCGAAGCACTCAGCACGGATTTTAGTTTCGCCGACATTGCAGGAACGGTCTGCCCCTCGCGCAGGACTGGCGCGAGCGGGCCAAATAGATCCGTCCACACTCCCTCATCCTCGCCGCCTTTCAGACCGGAGAGCTTCGCGCCAAAAGCGACCTTCCCGCTCGCAGAAATCAGCGGATCGAAGAACGACTTGAAGAGCCCGCTGGTCACACCGGACGCGCCGCCTTGGATTGCAACGATGCGCCCGACCCCTGCTCCGTTCTCTACGTAAATCGCAGACTGTTTCGCCTTGCCGGCGGTCACTGTGACGCGCGCTGCGAGTTCCCGTTTATCGCTGATCGCCGGAGTGCCGAACTGCGTGAAAACTCCCGTCGTCCCGGCAGGCGCATTTGCCCCGCTATGAGCCGATGCGACGTTCACGGCGACGCTCGGCGTGACGAAACGAACGCGCACTGTGCTCTGCTGAGAGGTCGTCTTGTTCTTTGAATTGGTTGCCGAGAAAACAAGTGGATACTCGCCCAGCGCGAGGACCGCTCCGGGCGCGGGCGATTGGGTGAAAGTGCTGATCCCGCGCAGGTCCGTTGCTGTCACCACGGTTCCACGCAAATCCGGCATGACCGCCGTTGCTTCGCCACCGGCGGCGAGCGTTTGCGCGGCGACTCCGGTGAGGGTCGGAGCTGGAAAGTCCACGCCGTTACCACTGGCGAGGAGATTGATCACCGCTTGATTCGGGTCCGCACTGCCAATGCGCAGCGTCGCGACTCGCTGACCGACTGCGGCGGGCGTCATCGTGACTGTAAAGGTGACGGTTTCTCCCGCCGGAATACCTCCCGGCGTCGCCCCGCTCGTCACCGCGAAATCCTGCGCGTTTGTCCCGCTCGACGAGACTGAGAGCCCCGTGAGCGCAGCGCCGGAATCGTTCCGGATTGAAAACGTCCGGCTCTTCGGTTCCGTGATCACTCCATTGCCAAACTCCGCAGGGATTTCGCCATTTGTCACCGTGCCCAAATCAGCCGGGTTATACACCAAAGTAACGTTCCCCACGTTACTCGTTTCGAAGTGCCAGCCTTGCGACCTTGTCTGCACCGTCACCGGAATGTCCATCGTCACCGCAGCACCGCTGAAGTCCGTCGCGGTGAGATGCACAACTGTACTGCCGGAGCGGCTCGCCGACGGAAACAACCCGAGCGACCGCCCCATCATCGCGACTCCCACGAGCGCGGAATCATCGGAGGTCACGGAATAGATCAGCTCGTGCGCGAGACCCGTCTCCACGGTATGAATGCGGTTAATCGTTGTGCCCGAGAAGTCTTTCACCGGAAGATCCGTGAACGCCCCGCCCGCATTCACCCGCGGCAACGCAGCTACTTCATCGATCACCGTCATGCCATCGCCGACCACCTGCGCGAACACCGTAAAGCCGCCGTTCTGCGCATCGAGGTTCAGCGAATTGTCCGCAAGATTCACGAACCACTGGCTCGTCGCGCTGTTCGGGTCGCCGCCGAGCTTCGCCATTGCGATGGTGCCGCGTAGATTGGAACGGACGGGCTCATTGAGAATCGGCGCAAAAGTCGGCACGGGGTTCACGCCCGTCGTCGTCCAGCGGAACCCGCCGCCTTGCACGACGAAGCCGGGAATCGAACGATGGAAGATGTTGCTATCGGTCCGCCCAGAGTGAATGTAGGCGAGGAAATTCGCCGCAGTAATCGGCTGGGTTTGATCAAAGAGCTCGATGTCCACCGTCTTCACGACGCTGCCCAGGCGGATGCTCAGCCGCACGAGATTTGCCACCGCATCCGGGTCGCGGAAAAGCGCTGTCACATCCGTCGAACGCACGGTTCCACCGGTGCGCAATTCAGGCTCATCGACTTGCTGGAGGATCTCCGGCGGAAGGTTGTCGGCGTCCGCCAGCGCGGTCAGAAATATCAGGAAAAGCCCAAGGAGGCTATGAATTCGCATGGCGGCAACCTACGCAGATCGCGTTGGAACGCAAACGGGATGCAGCGCATTCCCGAAAGAAACCACCCAGCCTACAGCGCAGTCTTCAGCACGTCGAAATCGATGTCCTCATTCCGCGATCCAAACTTCGGATACACGAACTTGCCCGCCGGCACGTTGTCTTTGCAAATGCCCACGGCGTTTGCGATGCCCGCCGTTTTCAAATGCGCGAGCGATTCGTAAAGAAGCGCGCTTCCCATGCCGCGGCTGCGGTATTCGGCGAGGATGCACGGGCCGGAAATCAAGTGGCACAGCGCGTCATCCGCCACATTCAGCGCGGAGGCTCCGATGATTCGCGATCCATGCGTCAGGACGAGGCACGGGACTGCGCGATGCAGGAAACTCTTTGTGATCTGGCTCTCGATGAACCCGCTGATCTGCTTAAACGAGTCGCCCCAGGCCGTATCGAGTCCGAAAGCCGTGATGATCACATTGTGGATCGCCTTCTCCTCTTCCTTCCCCGCCGAGCGGATATTGTAGTGGTTCGGGATTTGCGGCTCGGTGTCGGGGAGTTTCGAGAGATCCCAAATATATTTTTTCCAGCGGACAAGTTTCATGTGACTGCGCGGAACCTAGCGGGCCAGTGCAGGCTGTCGAGTGTTTCGATGGAAGAAAAGGAGCGCACAGCAGCCGAGCCTCAGCGCGCCAGCGTCTTCATGTATGCGAGCAGGTCCGGGAAGTCCGCGGGAAGGAGACCCGTGAGCAGGCCGGGAGGCATCAGCGACACCTTGCTTTCCTCGCGTTTCACGATGTCACTTTCCGACAACCGTTGCGTGCCGCCCACGGTCTGCACGATCACACCGTCCGCCGACAAAAAAGCCACGAACCCCGCCACCAGCGAGCCGTCCTTCATCGTGAACACCGTCGCCCGGAATGCCTCGGCGATGTTCCTCGACGGAAACTGCACCTCCGTCATCAAATCGACCGCCGACAGCCTTGCCACAGGCCCCGTCAGCTCCGCGCCGATCGGCGATGTTCCGCTGTGGCAGGTCGCGCAGGCACGCTCGGCGAATAATTTTGCGCCGCGCGCCGCATCGCCTTTCTCCCACGCCACCACCTTCAGCGAATCGACGAACGGCTGCACGTCCACCGCCACCGCCACGTCCTTTGCGTTCAACATCGCCAGCTCATCCGGCGTCGCGCCCTTCTCCAGGAAAGGACGGAGCGCACCGCGCAGTGCCGCGTTTTTCCACAGGCCCAGCAACAGCGGCCGCGACTCCGGCAGCGGTCCCACCAGCTTCACCAGCTCTGCGCTCCACGGCCACGCGGCGTTCGATTTCGCCGCGGCGAGAAACAACTGCGCCGCCCGATCCCGCTGGCCGAGCACCTCCACCATCGACAGCCGCCCCGGCGTTGCAAATCCCGGCGACTCCAGCAGCGCGGGCCCCAGCGCAGGATGTTTTACCAGCAGCCGCGCCAGCACTTCGTTCAAACGAACCGCCCAATTCTGCTTCGGGCGCTGGTCGCCGCCCGAAAGTTTTGCATCCAGCGACAGGATCGCCTTTACCAGCGCCGACACCACATCCGGCGCAGCCGCAAGACGCGCGTAACACGCCAGAAAATGAAAATCGCTCGTCGCCCCGCTCTTCTCCGAAATCGCCCCGAGCACCCGCGTCGCCGAGATCTCCGAATCATCCCCCAGCATCGCCAAAACGCGCGCCGCCTCCGCCTGCACATCGTCATTCAGCGACAACAAAGACTCCTGCCCCAGCGTCAGCGCCGCCACCCGCTCATCGTCGTTCAGCGCCTTCGGCAGCACGGGCTCGTAAGGCACAAACGCCTCCGCGCTCGCCCCCGACAATTTCCAGCCGCCCAGCTTTTCCTGCACCGCCGCAAGCGCCGCAAGCGACGCATTCTCTTCGCGGGGACGCCCGATCACCACCGCCGGCGACTCATCGTTTTCCGTTACCGACACCCGATACACCGCGCCCCGCGTCTTCCGCCCGCCGATGCATATATAGAGCGCACCGTCCCTCCCCTCCTCGATATCCGTCGGCGCAAAACCATGCGATCCCAGCGGCTCGATGAAAACTTCCGGCGCCGAAACATACCCTTCCTCGTGCGTCACCAGCGGCAGAAAATGCACACGCCCAAACGTCCAGTCGCACACAAACAAACCACCTCGCATCCGCCTCGGCAGCGCCTCCCCGCGATACACCAGCACCCCCGTCGGCGAGCCGCGCCCCAGGTCCGCCAGCGCCGGCACCGTCCCCGGCATATAATCCGGCACACGAAAGCTCCGCTGATACCCGTTCAGCCGCCAGCCATGACTCCGACCCAGCTCCACACGATAAACCCGCGTCCCCGAATACCACGGCAGGAAATAATCCCGCTCACAATCGCTGTCGAAAGTGAAAACATCCCCCCGTTCATTGAAATCAAAATCATAAGGATTCCGAAACCCATCCGCCATCACCTCACACGTTTTCAGATCCGGCGAAATCCGCACCAGCGCCCCCGCCAGCGCCTTCTTCTTCGGGTCGTGACGCAGGTCGATCCCCGCATCATTCCCCCCGATCACCCACCACCATCCGTGCGGCCCCTTCCGAATCGCGTGCCCCCCGTGCTCCCCCGCCGAAAACGGAAAAATTTTGCGCGGCGCACCATCCGCCACCCCGTCCAGATTCTCATCGCGATACTCCCACAGCCAGCCATCCGCCATCGCCAGCAACTGACGCCCCTCATCGCCGAAACAAAGCCCCATCGCCCCCCTCACCTTTGCAAACTCCACCGCCCGATCTGCGCGCCCATCGCCATCATCATCCCGCAGCGTAGAAATATACCCCGCCCCCGACACCACCACCTCCCCCCGCGGCGAAATCGTCATGCACCAAATATCATTCGCCAGTTGCGCGTCCGAGAAAACCGAAACCGCAAACCCCCGTTGCACCCGCAGCCCCAGCTCCGGCAAATCGACCATCCCCCCCGCAGCCACGCCGCAGAGACCCATAAAAAAAAGAAACGCTTTCATGCAGGCGCACTCCTACCCAACTCCGCCCCGCGACGGAATCAGCAAATGAGAAACGGCGTAACGCTCCCACAGTCGGACGCGAAGCCGACAATGAGGGACGGCGGCATTCTCTTCGCCGCGCCCTGTCGCTGGCGCGTCTACGGCACGACCACGAAAACATGCTCCAAAAAAGTCCCAGATAGGCACCAAACTCGAAAACGACTCCTTCCGCACACGCGACTGCGAGCAATAACCGCGTTTTTTTACCACCGTGCATGAAACCTTTAAATCAAACGATTTTGCGCTAGCACCGCTTGCGCGGCAGCCCTCCAAAATCGTTTTTTCCTCATCCCTCACGTGCGATGTTCCTCCAAAATCAACTTTTAACACCGCCGCGCATGAGGTGGCGTCATAAATTCAATTTTTGAGCCGCCCGCACGCGCGGCAGCCTCACAAAACGATTTTTTATGACCACCGCGCGTATTTACCCTGCACAAAATCAACAAGTTGCACCACCGGGCAAATTGACCGAACGAAAAGCCACATTCCTCCCATCCTTCTCGCGAATATTGCCCTAAAACGCCAGCGAAAGCGCCAATTTGTCGCAAAGCAGACAGTAACGAGCGCGCCTCGGACAAAGTCATGGTGCGTCGCCCCTCATAGCGCGGCCCGGCGCGCATATCCATCGTTCTTTGGCAAACGAAGGGCGGCTCAGCTCAAGCAGCGCGAACCAAAATGCACGTTGACACCGATTCCGCCTCGTAGCTAACCAGACTTACCGTATGAAACATCCATTACTCTGGCTAACGTCGGTTTGCGTCATCGCGCTCTTCATCGCCGGGTTTATTTCCCTGCACACGGCCACCGATCAATATTCGATCACTACGCAGAGAACCCCGGCATTGATCTCCGGCATCACCTGCCTGGTCATCGGTACGGGCCTGCTCGTGCTCGGGATCTTCAAGTTTCGGGATAATGACCGTAGTTAAAAAACCTATGGATGACCCAACCAAAGAGCCGCCCAAGTCCGATAAACGTCGAATGAGACTTTCGGAAATCCTTGCCGGCTACTTGATCGCCTTCGTCCTTGGCGTTGTGGCCGTGGCCCTCGGCACGCTGTTTTTGGGCGGCCCCGAAGCGCGGGCGTCTGCCGGGATGAACGCGTTTGGGGACCTTCTGTTGTTTCTCGTGGTGTTTGCGGTGACTTCCATCCCCTCCACCCTCGGGGCGCTGTTTGCGCTGAAGCCTTATCGGGACTTTTGGTTGGGGCTGGCGGCCATCGCAATCATGATCGCGCCCACGAGCGGCGCGGCCTTTATCGCATGGAACGCAGACCCGCATTCCACGGCGGCGGAGTTCGGATTTTTGCGGATTCTCGCGTCGCCTTTCTCCGTGGTGGGGTGTTCGCTCGCCGGTGCCATCGCCCCGAACACGGGTCCGCGGATTGCGCTCTACAGCGCCGGGGCAATGGAGGCGCTGATGTTCCTAGCGTGGATGTTCCTGTGCATCTTCCGGAACACGTGAGGCTCCTCGCTTTTCCGCCTTGCATCCTGCGCTCTGGCGGGTTGTCTGCGCACAATTCCATGACACGCTCCTTTATCCTGATCGCCCTCGCCTGCACCGCAGTTCTTCGCGCCGACGACGTTCCGCTCGGCCCGGATGGGAAGCCGCGCTTTGGCCACAGCGCACATGGCGAGGCGTTTGATGAGGGGCCGCGCCAGGCGGCGACGCTGCTGCCGGGCATGGGCAATGTGCATTTCCCCGTGACGACAAAATCGGAGGAAGCGGCGAAGTTTTTCGATCAGGGCGTGGGGCAGCTTCATGGCTTTTGGTATTATGAGGCGGAGCGCTCGTTCCGTCAGGTGCTGAAGCTCGATCCGGACTGCGCGATGGCGTATTGGGGGCTCACGCTGGCGAATCAGCACAATAATAAGCGAAGCGCGGAGTTCATCAAAAAAGCGCAGGAGAAGAAGGACAAGGCTTCGCCGCGGGAGCAGGCGTGGATTGCTGCGTATCACGCGGCTTTTAACGACGGAAAGGGAGTGACAAACGAGGCGCGGAAGAAGCTGGTGAAGGCGCTGGAAAAGATCGTCTTTGAGTTCCCGGAGGACACGGAGGCGCGGGCGTTTCTGGTGTTGCAGATCTGGGATAATTCGCAAAAGGGAATGCCCCTCGGCAGTCACACCGCGACGACGGCGCTCGCGGAATCGGTGCTCGCGAAGAATCCGCAGCACCCGGGCCTCCACCATTATTTGATCCACCTTTGGAACCACGAAGACGACCGCCGCGCACTGCCGGACGCCGCCCTTTTAGGCCAGAGCGCTCCCGGCATCGCCCACATGTGGCACATGCCCGGCCACACGTTCGTAAAGCTGAAACGCTTTGGCGATGCCGCTTGGCAGCAGGAGGCCAGCGCGCGCACGGACCACGCGAGCATGGCCGTCGCGCGCATTCTTCCGGAGCAAATCCACAACTACGCGCACAATAACGACTGGCTGGTGGAAAACCTCGGCTTCATCGGGCGCATCCGTGAAGCGACGGACCTCGCGAAGAATATGATCGAGCTGCCGCGGCTGGCTCCCGGGCTCATGCTCGTGGGCAAGGCGGGCTATGCGGAGGCGAGCACGGGATTTCAAATGGGCCGCAAACGCCTGCTGGACCTGATGCTCGCGTGGGGCCACTGGGAGGAACTCATCGCGCTCGACGGCACGCAATATCTGGAGCCAAGCCCGGACCCGACGGAAGACGGGAGTCGCTTGCGGACGCTCGCCATTGCAGGGTTCCAGAGCAACAATCTCGCGAAGGGCGAGGAGAAGGCGGCGGCGCTCGATTTAGCAATCACCAAGGCCCGCGAGCAGCGATACGCAGCCGCCGACACGGCGGAAGCGGAGGCGCGCAAAGCATCGCAAGACACCGCGAAAGCGATGGCGGACGCGATGGCGAAGTTCTCGAAAAAGATCGAGACGCTGGAAAGGTATCGCGACGAAGTGAAACTCTATCGCGCCATCGCAGAAGCGAAGCCGATGATCGAGATCAAGCCTCTTTTGGACAAAGCAAAGGACCTCAATCCCGCAAGGCTCTCCCGCATTCACCTGAAACTCGGCGACAACAAACTCGCGCTGGAAACCGCCGAGCGCGCCGCGAAAGACACGGAGGGACAAGTGCTCCCTTTGGCAAATCTCGCCGACATCCAATGGCGCGCAGGCAGCAAGGACGACGCGAAGAAGACCTTCGAAAAGCTCCGCCCCCTCTGCGCGCAAGCGGACCTCGGCGAACTCGTGTTCACCCGCCTAAAGCCGATCGCCGACGCACTCGCGCTGCCCGCAGACTGGCGTCCAAAGCTCGAGTGGGCCAAGGACACCGGCGAGCGCCCCGACCTCGCAAAGCTCGGCCCATTTCGCTGGACGCCCTACATGGCGCCCGACTGGCAGGCACCGGACGCGCTCGGGAAAATGCACTCGCTCGCCGAGCGCAAAGGCCGCCCGCAATTGCTGGTTTTCTATTTAGGCAGCGGATGCTCGCACTGCATCGAGCAACTCAACGCGCTCGGCCCCGTGGCAAAGGACTTCACGGCAGCCGGCATCGACATCGTCGCCGTAAGCACGGACAACGCAGCGGACTTGAACAAGACGTTTGTGCAGGCGAAAGATGCGCAAGGATTCCCCTTCCCGATCGTCGCCGATCCAGGCCTCGCGGCGTTCAAGGCGTATCGCGCTTACGACGACTTCGAGAACCAGTCGCTGCACGGCACGTTCTTGATCGACGCCGCCGGCTACGTCCGCTGGCAGGACATCTCCAGCAAGCCATTCAGCAACGCGCAATGGCTGCTGACGGAAAGCAAACGGCTGCTGGCGTTGCCCGTTGCGAGGCCTGCGGGGACGGTGAATAACTAGTGGCCTGCTAGTTGGTGGGAACATTGTGATTCGTGATTTGTGATTTGTCGCAAGCGTGGAAATCGCCCCATCCGCTTGCGACAAATCACAAATCACGGATCCAAACGCAGCCCCCAGCTCCCCTCTTTACTTCGAGGAACGCGACCTCGACACCCACGCCATTACAGCGAGCCCGAGCACTCCGGCGACGGCCACGAAACGCCACACGTTGTCCCAGCGCTGTTCACCATTCATGCTCAGGATAGATGCGATGGCCGTTGCGGGCAGACACATCGCCATGAGCAAATTGAGCCGGTGCCCGGCGACCGCGATGCGCTCGCTTTGCTTTGCCTGCTCATCGGCGCGCGCGGCTGCGAGGAACTGCATTCCTTGCTGCGCCTCGGTGAGCATCAGGTCGCAATGGCGCTCAATCTCCACCATTTCATCGCGGGCGAGCAGTATGTGGCGATCCCCGGAGCACGCATCGCGCGCCTCCTGCATCACGGCGGCAAGATGTTTTGCGGAACGCGCCAGCGGCGTGAGTTCATTGAGCACGGCGAAGTAATTCTCCGCGGTCCTTTCCTTGCGAAGCTGCACGTCCAGCCGGTCTGCGGTTTTGTCGTATTCGGAGATGTGCGACTTGAAATCCGCAATCCCTGCGCCGCCTTCGGACGACTGCCATTCGCCCTGCGGGTTGCGCCAAAAGATGCGCGCGTCCCGCTCCTCGGCACCGGGGACAGGAATCTTGTGCAGGATTAGGAGCAGATGTCCGTCGGCCTTCATCAGCCGTTGACGTCCGGCCTTTTCACCGAGTCGCTGCTCAAATGCAGCGGGCACCTGCCAGCGCGAGGGAATCAGCGGGTGCATGGCTATTCGGCTTTCAGGCGGATGCGGCGGTATTCCATTGTCCCGCGGTCTGCTTCGAGACCGATCGGGCCGGTCGCGGGGAGCTTGAGCGCGGCTTCGAGAACCTCGCCGTTGCAAGTGCAGTGGGCGACGTTGTCTTTCACGATGACGACGATTTGGTTCCAGTCCTGCGGTTTGTAGGACTTCAGTTCTTTGTAAGGACCAGCGACGAGATAGTCGCGGCACTGGAGTTGCGGCTTGCGAATGAAGATGCCGCTGTCGGCATTTACGGATGCGCGAAACTCGAGACGCAGCTCGAAATTCGCCGGGAACTCTTTGGTCGTCCAGAGCTGACGGAGATGCGGCCCTTTCGCGGCGTCGAAAGGGTTCACCACGAGCATGCCGTCCTTCGCTGTGTAGCGACCGTCGGAGGCGCTCGTCTTTCCGTCGAATACGTCGGTGGCGCTGTAGGACCAGCCGGTGAGATCCTTTCCGTTAAAAAGAGAGACGAAGCCCGCTTCGAGCGCGGGTTCTTCGGCGTGAAGGGCGAAGGTGGTCGTGAGGACGGCGGCGAGAAAAGTTCGGCGGTTCATAGAGCGCGCACACTACGGCGACGACGCGCCGGTAGGCACGCATGAAATTTCAGGCGCGTCCGACGACTATCGGGAAAACGACGCGCCGATGAGCGTGCTGCGAA
>JAYUSJ010000283.1:0-4351 GCA_043755735.1 Verrucomicrobiaceae bacterium
GGGCGGCGAAAGCGCAGATTCCGCGCAAGCCAGCGCGACACCGCAAGTGCCCGCTCCCGCCGCACCGACGGGCCTCGTCGCGACGGCAGGAAATGCGCAAGTCGGCTTGACCTGGAGCGCCAGTGCAGGCGCGGCGACTTACTCGGTGAAACGCTCCACGACCAACGGCGGACCATACACGACCGTCGCCACGGGGATTGCTGGAACCGCTTACACGGACCCCGCACTCACCAACGGCACCGTGTATTATTACGTCGTCTCCGCCGTAAATGCGGGCGGCGAAAGCGCAAACTCCGCGCAAGTCACCGCGACACCGCTCGCCATCCCTTCCGCGCCAACCGCCCTAACCGCAACCGCCGCCTCACGCACAAAAATCAACCTTGCGTGGACGGACAACGCGACCGGGGAAACCGGCTTCCGCATCGAACGCTCGACCAACGGGACCACGTTCACACAAATCACCAGCGTCGGGGCAAACGTGACCACTTACACCAACACCGGCCTCACCCGCAACACGACCTACTATTACCGGGTCCGCGCCTACAACGCGGTCGGCAATTCCTCATACTCGAACACCGCCAGCGCGACGACGCGGCCGTAACCCATGCGGCGAATCATCATCGCACTGGTGCTCGTCGCCACCGCACTCGGTCACGGCGATACCCACGAAGCGATCCTCGCGATCACTGCGGAAATCGCGAAGGCTCCGAACGATGCAGACCTCCTGCTCCGGCGCGGCGAACTGCACAGCCAGCATCAAGACTGGGTAGCCGCCGCCGCTGATTTCGACCGTGTCGCGAAGCTCGCGCCGGAGTTGGTCGCCGTCGATTTTTGCCGGGGGAAAATGCACCTCGCAGCCGGCAAACCCGCTGCTGCGGTAAAGACACTCGACCGCTTTATAAAAAAGAAACCCGACCACGCCGCCGCGTTCCTCACCCGCGCCCGAGCAAAGCTGCAACTCCGCGAGCACGCCGCCGCTGCCGCCGACTACACAAACGCGATTACCCTCAGCGCACAGCCCGAGCCGGAGTTCTACATCGAGCGAGCCAATGCGCTTGCCGCACAAGGCCCAAAACAGCGTGAGTCCGCGATTCGCAGCCTCGACGAAGGTATCGAAAAACTCGGCCCAATCGTCACCTTGATCCTGCCTGCCATCGAGCTGGAAGTCGGCGCAAAAAAATACGCCGCCGCGCTTGCTCGACTCGAACGCTTCACCGCCACCATGCCGCGCAAAGATTCGTGGCTCGCTCGCCGCGCCGAGATTCTCGCAAAAGCCGGGCGCAAAGACGAAGCCCTAGCCGCCTACCAATCCACGCTCACCGCAATCGACGCCCTCCCACACCGCACCCGCCAAGCAAAAGCAACCGCCGATCTCCGAGTGCGCATCGAGGCGCAGATCGCATCGCTCAAGAAGCCGTAGCGGTGCCCGAAGTTCTCAGTCTCAGGGAAAACGGGGAAAGCGAGGAAAAGCGGGTCAGCGACAAAGCGTTCAAATTCGCAGCGGAAAAGTGGACGGATGAGAAACAACAGAATCACGCGTTCAACTCCTCCCAAACCTGCGAGTAGACGCCCCGCAGCACTTCGGGCACTTTCCGCGAATGAGTACGCTGACTGAAATCGAAGCCGCCGCAGACGGATTGGCTGGTGAGGAGAAGGAGGAGCTCCTCCGGTTCCTTGCAATCCGGTTGCGCCAAGAGCGGACTGCGGTAAAGCCCGGTATCTACTCGGACGAGGAACTCGCCGCAATGCTCGCCGAGGATGAGGCCGACGGAGAACGCTTCCGGCAGGGACGGTGAATTTTTATCGATAGCAGCGTCGCTCTTGCTGGATGCCTCTCCAGCACGGGAGGCTCGCGGCTCATCTTCGACTTCGCGCGTGCCCACGGATGGGCATGAGCACATCCTTTGTGGTCTATCCGTGCTGTGCCGCGCTTCAGAGCCCGCCGACTTTTTCCAGATACCACGGTGCTGGTTTGCCGGTGACGAGGATGCGCCAGAGGGCGCCTAGGAAAAGGGTGGGCGGGCGGAGCTTGGGGAGGAGGCGGGTGTGGCGGAGGAGCTGGCGGAGGGCGGCGGTGCGTTTGCCGGCGGCGAGGAGCTGATAGACGGCGGCGGGGACTCGCTCGGCTTCGTATTCGGAGAGCCAGTGTTCGGCTTGGGCGTGGTCGGCGGCGGTCAATTTCCCGGCGTAGCGGGCGAAGACGGTGCGGTCTTCGGCGAGCATGCGGGTGATGTTACCGCCGGTTTTGCTGAGCTGGTGGCGGCGGAAGCAGGCGACGGGGGCATCGACGCACTCCATGGTGTGGCCGGCGGCGAGGCTGCGTGCCCAGAGGTCGCCGTCGAAGCTGTTGTGGAGGGATTCGTCGAGCGGGCCCATTTCGCGAACGTGGGAGCGACGCCAGAACATGCCGGGCTGGTGGAAGCCGTAGTCGTGCCGGCCGAGCATCTGTGCGAGGGGCATGGCGCGGGGGTGGTGGCGCTTGATGACGACGCCGTCCGCGTCTGTGTCATCGACGCAGCCCATCCACCAGACGGCGTCCGGTTTCTGCATGGCGGCGCGGGCGATGGCGGCGAGTGCGCCGGGCTGATACCAGTCGTCGCTGTTGATCCATGAGACGAGTTCGCCGGTGGCTTTGGCCCAGCCTTCGTTGATGGCGCTGGACTGTCCGCGGTCGCGCTCGCAGCGCCAGCCGGCGAGCCAGGGCTCGTATTTGCGGATGATGTCGCGTGTCTCGTCGGTGCTGCCGCCGTCGAGGACGAAGTATTCGAGGTCTGCGTAGCCTTGCAGGAGGACAGAGCGGATGGTTTCCTCGATGTAGCAGCCCTGCATGTAGCTGGGCGTGATGACGGTGATGCGCGGGCCGCCCGCCTCGCCGGGCGCGCAGCCTTCCGTCCACGGCCAGCCGGTGCGACCGGGCGGCGGAGGAGGGAGGTCGGTGATGGTGGGTGCGGGTTTCATTGTTTGCGAAAGCGAAGGAGCCACGGAGCGAGGCCCGCGACCCAAAGGCGGGCCATTTCCACTACGTGCGGTCCGCGAAAGCCCGCGTAGGAAAGCGCGGTGCCTGCATGGATGCGCATCGAGCGGAAGTCGCCGAGCTCGCGGGCGATCCACGCGATGTCGCGATGGATGCCGGAGAGACGCTTGCGCAAGACGGCGGTGAAACGAGGGCCGAGGTATGCGAGGAATTCCTCAAACATCAGCGCGATGTGCTGGAGCTTTTCGAGCTCGCGCGGAGTGGCTTCGGCGCGTTCGCCGGGCTTGCGCCCCGTTGTGTAGATGCCGCCCGCATTCACCCGATAGACCGCCGTGGGCTCGGGCAGGACGGCGAAATTTCCCCGCGATCCGCAGATGGAAAAAAGCGCCATATCGCCTGTGATGGTGCGCCAGAACATGTCGGGGAAATCGAGCGCCGAACGCCGGAGCGCAAGGGTGCAACTGGGCGGGACGAAGTCCCCCGCGAGCACGTCTTCGAGCGTGTAAATCGGCCCGGGCTTTTTCCAGAACCGCGCGGAGAACTTTGTGCGTTCGCCCGCGCAATCGATCCACGCATCGGTGCCGCAGACGGTGCATTCCGGGTGCGCGTCAAAGTAGTCGGCTTGTTGCTGGAGCTTGTCGGGGGAGATCCAGAAATCGTCGCCATCGAGCAAAGCGATGTATTCGCCGCGCGCGGCGCTGAGGACGCTGTGGTAGTTGCGCCGACCGGTGATGCGTCCGTGGATTTTGTGAACGTCTGCACGGCTGCCGAGGATGACGCGGATCTTGTCGGGGAATCGTCGGGCGTAGTCCTGAACGATTGCGCGCGTGCCGTCGTTCGAGTCGTCTTCGCCGATGACGATATCAAACTCGAACGCCGCCTTCTGCATGAGGATGCTCTCGATGGCCTGCACGATGTAGCTCGCATGGTTATACGCGAGCAGGCACACGGTGAACTTCATGAACGGCGGATGCGCACGGCGACGAACTCGGTGTCGGGGAGGATGTATTTGCGAAGCTCGATTTCCACTGCTGCAAGCGGGTAGGCGGCGAGGAGCATGGTGGCGATTTCCTCGGCGAGCGTCTCGATGAGGCAACGCTGACTGACAGCCGCGAGCGCTTTGATCGCGCTGGAGACTTCCGCGTAATCCACGGTGTTCTCCAGCTTGTCGTCGATCACGCGTTTCGCCAGATCCATGACCACGGTGACGCGAAGCCGCTGCGGTTTGCGCCGCTCTTCCTCGGTCGCGCCGATGTAGGTGGAGATTCCGAGTTGCGAGATGGTGATCTGGTCTGGTGATGTCTGCATGGGCTAATGGAGCATGGCGTGCGGGTTCGGAACGCCGATGAGCGAGGCGTCGAGGTCGAGAAAGTAGTC
>JAYUSJ010000284.1:0-14094 GCA_043755735.1 Verrucomicrobiaceae bacterium
GATGAAAGTGCTCATGGCGCTCGACTGGCTCGACATGCCCATCCACTACCCCGACCGCCTCGCCGCCACCGTCCTCGCCGCGCCGCCCGCGCAGACCGGCTGTCACCTCGTCGATGCCATCTATGTCCTCCACCGCGCCCTGTGCGGACACGGCGGCGAGTTCAAGGCCGACGCCGCCACCGTAGCGTTTTGCAAAAACGTCGCCGCCCAATTCGCCGCCCATGCGAACGAAGACGGCGGCTTCTCCTTCTACGCCCGCAAAGCGCAGACCAACTACTACGGCGTCCCCGTGTCGCGCGGCCTGGAAGAAAGCGACGTGCAAGGCACCTGCCTCCTCGTCTGGGCGCTCGCGATGATGGCGCAGATATGCGGCATCGACGCGGGGTGGAAAACGATGCGGCCTTGAGTTATGAGAATGAGTTCCGATTTGTCTCGCATGCCTGTTTCGTTCCAAGCGTCGCGTTGCAGATGCTTTCGAGTCGGGAGGCACGCTTTTTAAATTCCATCGCTGCCGATGGAGTCGCTCGGGCACCCGTCCCGCGCTTCTGTTGCGAGTGCTATCTCAGATTCAGTTTCCGGTTGTTTCCAAACGTAAGAGTAGCCCAGTTCGTCATCCCGACGGAAAAACGATGCAGCGTTCTCACGGCAGATGTCACAGTCGATGCACGAATCGTCCACGTAGAATGCGCCGGGGACGTTGCGCGGTTGTTTGTTTGTTTTGTCAGCCATAGTTTTTTGATTGGCCTCGAGTCTGCCGCGCACTTGCGTTTTCGTGAAATTCATTAGACTCATGGATTGATGTCAGATGCTCATGAATACCTCGCGACCGTTCCGTTCGATTTATACGAATTGCACCTATTGCAGCTTGTCGCGCGAAATGGCTCGTTTACCAGGGCAGCGGAGCAGGCAGGGCTGACGCAAAGCGCCATCACCAGGCAGGTGCAGGGAGTGGAGTTGCGGCTCGGTGTCGCTTTGTTCGAGAGGACGACTCGCAGTGTGATGGTCACGGACGCCGGGAAGTTTCTCCTGCATGAAGGTGCGCGGCTGATTGGCGATGTCGATGCGGTGCTGAAGCAATTACGCGAACGGTTCGCAGACGGGCCGAAGGAAGTTCGCGTGGGGGTTTCGCAGACCATTTCCTTTTCCCATTTGCCGGGATTTTTCGCAGCACAGCGAAAGCGACACCCGGAAATCGGGCTGCGAATTACGCATTCACCTTCCCGCGCATTACTCGCCCGACTCGAAGCGAACGAACTCGATGTCGCAGTCCTCTGTCCGCCAAAGAAACTTCCCGCGTCATTGCGAATCACGCATCGATTCTCCGATAGCTTCGACCTCATCATCGGACCGGAACTCAAGCCGCCGACTGCGAGCCCTTCCCGACAACCCGTTCGCTGGGCGGAATGGCTGTCCAAACAGAACTGGTTGCTCATTCACGAAGACTCAGAGACGGGCGGCAAGCTCCGCAATTGGCTACGACGGAAAGGTTGGATGCCCGAAAGTCATGCAGAGCTGGATAATTTCGATCTGATCGTGAATCTGGTCGCGCTCGGCCAGGGCGTGAGCGTCGTCCCACAGCGTGCGCTCGCCCTATACGCACGCCGCAGGAAGGTGCAGCGATTCACTATGCCCGAAAAGTTCACGCGGGAAATTGTCGTGCTCACACGCCGGAATCCGAAGCCGCCGGCGCACGTGCTGGAGTTTGTAGAGAACATCTTATTCGGATAAGCTTCTCCCAAATCCGTGAGCGACGACGCTCTTGGTGGCGCTCTTTGTAGCATGAACAAGTTCGCTGAAATCGAGACTGCGGTGATGGCGCTTCCGCGACGCGTGAAGCAGAAGATTTTCAAGTCGCTGGAGAAGGAACTCGCCGAGAAACCGAAGCCAAAGAAGTTTGTGTCGGCGCACGATTTGATGAAGGACGGCTGCGGAATTGTGGATTCGGGCTTCACGGATCTCGCGACGAACATGAAGCACATGGAGGGTTTTGGCCGGTGAACGGGAACTTGCGAGCCGCGCGCTGCGACTATAACCTTAGACGATGACTGTCGAACAAATCACTGCCGAGGCGATGTCTCTCCCCGCGAGTATTCGCGCTGAGCTTGCGGATCAACTCGTGGTAAGTCTGGGCGATGACATGGACCCGGAACTCGAAAAGCTGTGGGCGAAGGAGGCGGACCGCCGATTTGAGGAACTCGCGACTGGGCGATCAATGGGTGTGTCGCTTGATGATGCGTTGGCAGCGGGGCGGCGGGCGCTCGGGGAGTGATGCACCAGTTCCATGAGGAGGCGCTGGAGGAGTATGTGGATGCGATTCGTTTTTATACCCGTGTAAATCGTGCAATCGGTGGGCGGTTTGTGCAGGCGATTGAGCAAGCTATTGAGGATATTGTAGAGGCTCCGCTACGTTGGCGGGCTGTGCGGGGCGGGCTTCGGCGGCGGGTGATTCGAGGGTTTCCATATGTGGTTTTTTACCGGGTGCATGAGGGGTTTGTTTTTTTTCTGGCGGTGGCTCATTGCTCACGAAGACCGGGCTACTGGCGTTCGCGGGTAAACTGAGGCGATGCGTTTTATCGTGGCCAACTATGGTGCCCGTCATGCGGGGATGTTGCTTGCGCATTTGGAGTCGATCGAGCGGTCGCATCCGGGGGCGGGGGTGTCCGTTTACTGGCAGGATATGCCGGGGCGGCTCATCGGGGGAATCCGGGCGGCGTTTCCGGGGGTGGAGTTTGTGGAGACGAAGTTCGATTTTGCGGGGGACCCGATTCAGCGGATTTCGTCGAAGGTGCTGTGCTGGGCGCGGGCGGCGGAGGAGCATCGGGGGGATTTGGTTTTTGCGGATGGGGATACGCTGGTGCGGCGGGATGTGTCTTCGTTTTTTAAGGACGATGCGGATGTGGTTTTCACGACGAAGTCGGAGAATGTGCCGCTGAATACGGGCGTGATTTTAACGCGCGGGGATGCGGGGCCTTTTATGCGGGCGTGGCGCGATGCGACGACGCGGATTTTGCGCACGCCGGAATTGTTTGCGCAGGCGAACGACCAGTCGCTGCCCTACGGCGGGACGGACCAGATGTCGCTCTACCAGATGCTCGGCTATGAGCGGGAGCGCGGGCTTTATGAAATGGAGTGCGAGGGACGCGCGGTGCGTCTGCGCGCGGAGCCGTGTGCGCGGCTGAACGAGACGAATTCGCGTCCGCTGTCGGAGGAGATTTGCGTGGTGCACTACAAGGCGGGGTGGCAACAGATTTTGCTAAACGGGCGGCCGTTCTCGAAGTGGAGGCCGCGCGAGGCTTCGTGGGAAATGCTCACGTTTTTTCTGGAGACATTCCTCGCCGGTCTGAACCGCGTGAATGCGGCGACGGATGACGGACTGACGGCGCACGATTTCGGAATCGCGTGGCCGTGGTATTGGCAGCACGGGAAATTTAGCCGCACGGCGTATGCGGCGTGGCGCGTGAATGCAGCGATGAAGCGCGGCTGGCTGATGCTTCGCGGGAAGCTGAAGCCGGGGATGTGAGGGGCCTCTTTAACCGCTAATCTCCGCTCATCGTCGCTTATTCATTTCAATAACGTGAGGCTTTCATTTTGGGAATCATCAGCGCAGATGAGCGCAGATAAGCGGTTAAAAATTCTTTGATGAAACTACTCACACAATTTCTCGGCGCGCGTCGCCTTCGCAAAGTCCGTCCGCCCGTGCCGGCGGTGGCGCGCATCGCGGTGACGACCCGGCCTATTTTCGGTCCGTGGGGCGGGGGCAATCAATGGCTGCTGCAGTTTTCCCGCTACATGCACTACTCGGGTTACGAAGTGGTGCACGACCTCGGCGGTGGCGCGGATTGCGTGATCATCCAGCACAACGGCCTCACCGGCACGATGAGCATCGGCTTTGACGAGCTCGCCGCCTGGCGCAAAGCGAACCCGCGCGGGCGCGTCGTGCATCGCATCAACGACAACGACGTGCGCAAAGGCACCGGGCAGATGGACGCGCTGATGGCGAAGTTCAACGCGCTCACGGACCACACGGTGTTCATCAGCGAATGGCTGCGCGATCATCACGCCGAGCGGTGGTTCGACCGGAGTCGCGCGCATTCGTGCATCCTGAACGGCGCCGACCCGAGCATCTTTCACCCGGTCGGGAGCGCGCATTGGAAAAGCGGGGAGCCGTTCCGCTTTGTCACGCACCATTGGGCGGACAATCGCATGAAGGGCTTCGACGAATACGCGGCGCTCGATTCGCTCATCGCCGACGGCACGCTGCCCGGCGTGGAGCTGTGGATCGTCGGCCGTTGGCCGGCAGATATCGTGTGGAAAAAGGCGCGCACCTTTGGACCATGCGCAGGTCCCGCGCTCGCGGATTTACTCCGCCAGTGCCACGGCTACATCACCGCATCGCGTTGGGAACCGGGCGGCATGCACTTTATCGAAGGCGCACAATGCGGTCTGCCGCTGCTCTTTCACGAAGACGGCGGCGGCATCCCGGAACTCGCCCGCAAATACGGCATCGGCTTCCGTGACAACCTTGCCGACGCAGCAAAGCGCTTCATTTCCGAATACACACAGCATCGCAGCGAAGTCCTCACCCGCCCGCCGAGCGGCGACGGAATGTGCCTCGCGTATCGAGAGATCGCGCAGCGTGTGCTGGCGGAGCGGTAGGTGAAGTGTGGCATTTCTATTAAATGGAAGTCCTGCGAGTAGTCTACGTCGTCGAGACCTGCATTCCATTTCATCCATGAAGACATTCTTCGCCATACTTCTGTTCGTCTTCTCGCTGCACATCACCGATGCTGAGCCGACCTCGCCGCCGAAGGATTCGCCGGAGCGCAAGGCTATACTTGATGCGCTGCGTCCGCCGCTGAACAAAATCGAAGGAGCGAAGGTGAAGTTTGTGGACCCAAAAATCTCGATGCTCAAGGGCTGGGCGACCGTGAGCAGCGGGTTTGTCCGCGAGGATGGAAGCCCCGTGGAGGGCGAAGATTTCGACCTCGATTATTTCGCCGTCGTGCAGCGAGTCGGAGCGAAATGGCGTATCCGTTCATGGGGATTTTCCGGAGACATCAGCGCGGTAATGGAAGGTCGCCGTGCAAACCCCGAGGCCCCCGCAGAGTTGTTCCCTGAATTCGCAGACTCCGAACTCGCAAAGGAAAAAGAGGCCAACGACTCGCGCGAGCCGGAGCGAAATAAAGCCGGTATTTTTTCCGCAAAGCCGGGTACTCCCGAGCGGAAGGAGATTCTCGAAACGGTCCGTCCACGTATCGAAAAGGAGCTCGGTGAGCCGGTGATGTTTCGCGTCGATTTCATCCACGTCGGCAAGGAATGGGCGCTCTTCCAGGGCCGCGCACGCAAAGCCGACGACTCGCAATTTTCATACGACACGAACATCGACTACGTCACAGTGCTGCTCAAAAAATCCGAAAGCGGCTGGCAAATCATTCATCGCGATTTTCTGCGCGGGCCGTCGGGATACTTCGGGTTCGACGACCTGCAAAAGAAGTTCCCAAAAGCCCCTGCGCTTCTGTTTCCGTAGCGCATTTTACTTTCAATGATCGGAACACTCATCCGCGGTCTCGCGGCCATCCCGCAGCAACTGAACTATCGGCGCTCACTCGCCGGTCGTCCGCTCGTCGTGCCGCAGGGTGCGCCAGTGCTGAGCTATGGAAGCGTGCGCGATATCGGAGGGCTCATCGCGGGCGGACGCGTAAAGCTCACGCATCTCGCCGACCGCTGGCCGGAATCGGATTCGTTCAACATCCTTTACCTCGTGAGCAGCGCACCGCCGCCATTTGCCCGCGAACTCGTGCTTTGGGCAAAAAAGCGCGGCGCGAAGTTTGTGTGGAATCAAAACGGCGTGGGCTTTCCTGCGTGGGCGGGGATTCGTGCGTGGGAGACGAATCTCCCAATGCGCCGTCTCCTTCGCCTCGCGGACCATGTGGTGTATCAAAGCGAGTTCTGCCGAGCCTCGGCCGACCGCTGGCTGGAGCCCGCGTCGTGCCTGTCGAGTGTGCTCATCAATCCTGTGGACACCACGCTTTTTAAACCCGCGCGTGCGGCCTTCGATTCGTGGCGACTGCTTGCGGCGGGAACGCACTACCAGCCGTTTCGCGTCATCGGTGCGCTGGAGACACTGCGCGTGTTGCTCGATGCCGGGCACCGCGCCACGCTCACCGTCGCCGGCGAGCTCCGCTGGCAAAATGCCGAGGCCGAAGTCCACGACGCCGTCACGCGTCTTCGCCTCGCAGAATGGGTGACGATGCGGCCCGCATTCACGCAGGAGGAGGCGGTGCGGCTCTACCAGGCTTCGCACGTTTTGCTGCATCTGAAGTACCACGATCCGTGTCCGACCGTCGCAATCGAAGCGCTCGCGTGTGGCGTGCCTGTCGTCTCATCTGCGAGCGGAGGAATGCCGGAAATCGCCGGCGCAGACGGTGGCGAAATGCTCGATGTGGAATGTGACTGGTTCCGCGCGAGTTATCCGCCGCCGCGTGCAATTGCCGCTGCGGTTGCGCGGGTGATGCGCGAGTGGCCGCGGCGCAGCGGCGCGGCTCGGTCGCGTGCCGAGCGACTGTTTCGCAAAGAGGATTGGGTCGATGCGCACGGTCGGATTTTCGAGGGATTGCTGAAGTGATGCCCGCAGTCACAGTGCTGATGTCGGTCCGCAACGGCCTGCCGTACGTCGCAGAATCGATCGCGTCGATTCTAGCTCAGTCTTTCCGCGAGTTTGAATTCCTCATCCTCGACGATGCTTCGACAGACGGGACACGCGACTTCCTGCGTGCGCAAACCGATGCACGCATCCGGGTCATTGAGCTTTCGGAAAACATCGGACTCACCGCGGCGCTGAATGTCGGGCTCCGCGAGGCACGCGGCGAATTCATCGCGCGGCAGGATGCGGACGACATTTCTGGTCCTCGCCGGCTCGAGTTCCAGCTTGGCTTTCTCGGCGGGCATCCGTCGTGTGCAGTCGTTGGCTCGCAAGCGCGGCTCATCGACGGCGCAGGCCGCTCGCTCGGCAAGAAGGACTTTCCGCAGAGCTATCGCGGCATCGCGTTTGCGCATCTCTTCGACAACGCGCTCGCGCACTCCGTAGTCACTTTTCGCAAATCCGCAGTCGTCGCTGCGGGCGGATACGACGAAGCCTGGCCGGCGTCGCAGGACTACGAATTGTGGTCGCGAATGAGCGAGCGTCACGCGCTGGCAAATCTTCCCGAACGACTGCTCACACTGCGCGTCGTGAATACGTCCATCACGCAAACGCACAAACGCCCCGAGCTGATCCGTCGCGTGCAGGCGCGGCATTTCGAGCGGCTCTTCGGCACACCCGCGAGCGAGGCCGACCTCGATCTCATCGCACTTTTCCGCTCACGGGTCGTGCCCGAAAAGCTGCGCGCATTCCGCGGTCTGCTCGACGAACTTGTCGCGCGCTCCGAAGCGACTTGGCCCGGTGTGAGCAGCACGCCGGACTTTCGCTGCACGCTCGCCTCGATTCACGAGCGGGTCGGCTACAATTTGCTCACGCTCTCCCGGAGCGGCGGGCTGGGGGAAATCGCACGGGCGCTGAAATGCTGGCCGCCGGCGATATTCGGAATTCCGTGGTGGCGCGTCGGGGCGCTCGCGGTGCTGGGTGATTCCGCCCGGCGCATCTACGAGAAGGCACGGACGTAGAGGCTGTTTTGGAACGTTCCCGGCTTCTTGTGATTCCGGGACCGCAATCTAAAATGAGCGGTAGCCTGTCGAAATGCCTTATGACCGGGGGTTCCTCCTGCTGGAATGGGGAGCCCGAAGCTAAGAAATACGCGCGACCTGGAATGTTCTCAGGAGCCATGTCTTTCATATCAAACTTCCTACCCAACACCCGATGCCGAGGTCCGCTCTCGCGCCGCAGCTTCCTCGAAGCCGGCGCGCTGAGTCTGCTCGGGCTGGGCATGAGCGACGTGTTGCGCGCGGAAACGGTGGCGAAGGCGGCGGGCCGCAAGGTGAGGGAGAAGTCGGTCATTTTCATCTGGCTGCCCGGCGGGATGCCGCACCTCGAAAGCTACGACATGAAGCCCGAGGCCCCGCTGGAATACCGCGGGCTTTTGCGTCCGATAAAGACGAACGTCTCCGGCATCGACGTCTGCGAGTTGCTGCCGATGCACGCGAAGATGGCGGACAAATACACGCTCATCCGCTCGGTCTGCCACGAGTTCGCCGACCACGGCGGCGGGCACAAGCGCTTCCTCACCGGCCGCGCTCCGGCGACGCCGACGGGCTTTGTGAATGACGCGCCCGCGGTGACATCGATCGTCAGTAAAATGCTCTCGCGTCCCGACCAGGCGATGCCGGCGTGCGTCGCGGGAGTCGATGGCGGGCGGCAAGGCATCGATACATTCTCGCTCGGCGCGGCGTGGCTCGGTGCGAGCACGACGCCGTTCATGGTCGCGGGCGATCCGAGCGACCCGAAATTTAAAGTGCAGAACATCGGCCTCACGCCCGACATGCAATCGCGGCTCGATGACCGTGTGCATTTGCTGGAAGGCATGGACCGCCTGCGCCGCGATGCCGACTCCAGCGGGCTCATGGGTGCGATGGATGAGTTCAGCCAGCGCGCGTTCCACATGCTCACTTCGCCGAAAGTGCAGACGGCATTTGACCTCTCGCGCGAGCCCGACAGCGTGCGCGAACGCTACGGTCGCCACGCTTACGGACAGCGCGGACTCATGGCCCGCCGCCTCGTGGAAGCAGGCAGCCGCTTTGTCACCATGGTGTGGGAAAACCCCGGCGGAAAAATGCCGGCGGACTGCTGCTACAACTGGGATTCGCACGCGGTGAACTGCGACATTTACTCCGACCTCCGCTGGAAGATGCCGTATTACGATCAAGCGCTGACAGCGCTCATCGACGACCTCTACGCCCGCGGCCTCGACAAAGACGTGATGGTCATCGCAACCGGCGAATTCGGCCGCACGCCGAAGGTCGAGCGCAACGTAGGCACCCAAACGAAAGTCACGCAACCCGGCCGCGACCATTGGCCCAACGCGATGTCGATGCTCGTGAGCGGCGGCGGAATGCGCACCGGCCAAATCGTCGGCGCAACCAACGCCCGCGGCGAACATCCCGTGGACCGTCAGCTTTCGCCGAACGACTTGTGGGCGACCGTCTATCGTCACCTCGGCATCGACTACACGGAGAGCACGCTCGACCTGCAAGGCCGCCCGATGCCCATCCTGCCGTTCGGCGCGCCGATCGAGGAGATTCTCCCGGCGGTGTAGCGACTTGATCCAAAGGCGGTTCGGTGACAATCGTTCACGCCGAATGTCTTCCAATTTCACGATCCTAGAACACCGTGATTGTTTCGGGTTCACGCGCGCAAGTCGGCCTATCGCTAACGCGGTCCGCCTGATTCTTCTCACACTGCTGTCGATAATCCCCGCGTTCTGCATCGCTGCGCAGCCGGTGACTTTCAATTTCACCCTCCCCAGCCCGCAGCAGACGAGCGCGGGCGTGTTCAAGGCGGATGGCACGCTGATGCGGACAATCTGGAGCAATGTCGCGTATCCGGCGGGCGTGAATGCGGCGGCGTGGGATGGCACGGATGATCTCGGGAATCTCGTGCCGGATGGCGCTTACTCGATCAAAGTGCTCTCCTCCTCCTGCACCTACACATGGGAAGGGGTGGTAGGGAATACCTCGTCTTCCTTTACCGGGCCCACTGTTTGGAAAAGCTACAATCACTCGGTGGCCTCGCGATCAACGGCACGACGGCCTACTACGGCAATGGCTACGCGGAGGCGGGCAGCACATCGGGGAAGTTCTCCACGACCACACCAAACTCAACGAAGCAGCTCATCCTCAGCAAAGGCCCCGATGTCTGGAATGTCGCGACGGACGGCCCGCTCGTTTATTGGTCAGGCGCGGACCCAAATGCGACGGCGAACACGTTCGTCTTCGGCACACGCGTGAGCGACGACACGCAGTTTCCTTTCGCCAGCGGCGTGTCCTACTCGGTGCTCTACGGCATCACGCTCACGCACACGATTGATATGCGCACGGACGGCTCGCCGGTGAGCGGCCTCGCGGTGCAGAAAGTGGGCGCACTGCTCTTCGTGTCCCACGCGGACAAGAACGAGCTGAAGATTCTCAGCAAGACAACCGGCGCGATGGTGCAGACGATCACGGGTATCACCTCACCCGGCGCACTCGCGGTGGATGCTGGTGATAATCTTTGGCTTGCGCGAAAGAACGGCACGGTGCCCGAAGTCGCGCAATACTCCGTCGCACCGGACGGCACGATGACTCAGCTCCAGGTGCTCGCGGCGACCTTCGACACGCCAATGGCGCTCGGCGTTTCGCCGGATAATGCAACGCTCGTCGTCGTGGATGGCGGGCTGAGCCAGCAGTTGAAAGCGTTCGCCGTAGCCGATGGCTCGGCGGCTTGGACGTTCGGGCAGGCGGGCGGCTACACGGTTTCGCCGACGGTGAGCGATGACCGCTTCATGTTTGAGAGCCACGCTGGCATTGCATTTCAGCCCGACGGTTCGTTTTGGGTGTGTGATTACGGCAACGGTCGCGTGCAGCACTACACCGCGGCGCGCACGTTCATCGAGCGCGTGCAGTATCGGCAATACAGCTACTTCTGCGCGGTCGATGAAAACAACCCGACGCGCGTCTTCTCCGACTTCCTCGAATACGCCGTGGACTACTCGCTTCCGCTCGCGCCTGGCAACGGCTCGTGGTCGCTCGTGCGCAACTGGATGAAGCTCGTCCCTTCGGGATTTGGCGGCAGCCAGTTCCGCCGCATCTACCCCTGCACGCTGAGCAATGGCCGCACGTATGCGCTCATCCCTCGCAACTCAGATCAAAGGCTCGCGCTCTTCGAGTTGACCGCCGCAGGGCAACTCCGCGATACGGGCATCCTCACCACCACGGCCAACGCTGGAATGCAGCCAGACGGCTCCATCCGCACGCTCAACGTACCGGCAGTCGGCGGCACGATCACCTGGACGAAAGCAGCGCTCACCGGCTTCGACGCCAGCCACAACCCGATTTACGCCGCGCCCGCCACACTCGCGAGCGCCGTAGCCGCGGGCACCGACCCAGCGTGGTGGGGCGACGGCAACCACATCCGCCCCGGCGTTCAGACGAGCAGCGACATCGTCATCTCGTTTGACCACCAGCCACCGAATGCCGCCCTCACGCGCGGCACCGGCTACCACCTCGGCGGTGTGCGCGTGGGCGGCACGGGCTGGCTGTGGCGCACGAGCATGGCCACGCACAAAAACTACTTCGGGCCGTGGCCGGAAGACGGCGCGTTCGACATCGGCAATGAGGTGCGCAACGCGGGCAGCCTGCCCATGACTACTGGTCGCCACATCTTCTACGGCTACTACGGCGAGTTCTACAAAGGCTCGCAGGTGAACAAATACCGTCACTACTATGACAGCGGGCTGATGGTCGGGGAGTTCGGCGAAGTCGGCGATGATGTTGGCAACAACGCCGGTGGCGCACTCTGCCCAGCCGAGATGGCGGGCAACGCGATCAATCCCTGGGTCGTCAAACTCCCCGATGGACGCGCGTTCCTTTACCACAACGACGAAAGCTGGCACGGCGGCGTGCATCGCTGGCGCATCGACGGCCTCGACACCGTCGCCGAGCAGAGCATCCCGATCACCTGGACCGCACCGGTCGTCGCGGGCTTGCGCGGCGAATACTTCGACACCGCCGACCTCAATAGCGCGGAGCTGAAAACCATCCGCACCGATAGCACCGTGAACTTCAACTGGGGCGCGGCCATCCCCACAGGCACAGCGATCACGGCTGCGGATACCTGGTCGGCGCGCTGGAGCGCCTTCGTCACCCCACTCTACACACAGACCTACACCTTTTACACCAACACCGACGACGGCGCACGGCTGTGGGTCAATGGGAAGCTCATCATCGACCAATGGACGAACACCGGTGCCGAACAAAGCGGCACCATCGCCCTCACCGCCGGGCAGCGCACCGCCCTCAAGCTGGAGTATTTCCAAAGCACTGGCACCTCCGCCGCAAGCCTCTCTTGGTCCAGCACCAGCCAGCCAAAACAAATCATCCCGCAGAGCCAGCTCGCGTGGGCACCGTGGCAATATGCGACACCCGCAGCCGGCACCTTCGACATACTCGCCGGGCAGCCAGTGGAATCGAGCGTGCTCAATGCCACCTACGGCGTAACACGCAACGCCGCCACTGATCTGACGACGGACTATTGGGACAAGTGGATTCTCCGCACCAGCAAGTTCACCTACCGCACCGCAAACACACCGAGCGCTCTCTCCCTCTTCTTCAACAACAACACCGCAGCCACGCGCACCCTCACCCGCGACCTCGGCACCCCGAGCGACGCCACCACGCAATGGACCCTCAACACCAGCGTGAACTTCGACAACAACACTCCCAACCACGGCAGCAACGGCGGTCAGTATCTCGACGTGCTCGACGACACCGGCCTCATCATCGCGCGCTTCTACTCCCGGCAACTGTCCTTTCCCAACGACTACCGGATCACCGCGAACACACTGAACATCGCCCAGATCAACCAGACCACACTCGCCGCGGTAATGGAACTGTGGCAGCCCCTCACCATCACCGCCACCAGCACCGGCATCACCTTTAACTACGCCGCCTACCCGCCCGTCGCCGCCACCGTCTTCGATGCGGGCGCAAACTGGCGTCGGCCGAAAAACCTCCGCATCACCTTCTTCTGCACCGGCCCCTCCGGCGGCTACGGACGCAGCGTCGCCCTCCGCACCGCCACCTTCACCCGCACCCCTGGCACCGCCGCCCCCGACTTCGCCCTCGGCACCGCCACACTCACCGGCGGAAATGCCAACGGCGTCCTCGACCGCAATGAGCACAACCTCCTCACCATCCCCCTCGGCAACACCGGCCTCGGCGACGCCACCGGCATCACCGCCACCCTCACCACTACCACACCCGGCATCACCATCCTTCAGCCACAAAGCCCATACCTCGACCTCCCGCCCGGCCTCTTTGGAAACAACACCATCGCCTTTGAACTCGACAGCGCCCCCGAGATTCCAGCCGGCACCGCCGCCGAACTCACCCTCCTCATCACGCACGCTGGCGGCTCGACAAGTCGCACCTTCACCCTCGCCCCCACCACCGGCGCGCTCGGCAATGGCCGCATCGACACCGACGCCGACGGCATCGCCGACTGGTGGACGCTGCAAAACTTCGGCCACCGCACCGCCCTCGCCAGCGACCTCTCCCGCGCGCTCGACGTTCCATTTTCCGACGGCACCCCAAACCTCCTCAAATTCGCCCTTGGCCTCGACGCCCAAGCGAATGGCTTGGAAAACCGCCTTTCCTCCGGAATCACCACTACAGCCGGCCAAGACTATCTCCACCTCACCTACACGCGCCCCGAACCGGCACCGAACGGACTAGACTATACAGTAGAGACCTCCCCGACTCTCGCCACTTGGACATCAAGCGGTGCTGTAGAAGTGAGCAGCAATGTGAACGGCAGCCTCCGCACCATCACTATCCGAGGGAACACCCCGATTGCGCCGGGCACGCGCGAGTTTCTCCATTTGAAGGTGAGCAAGCCTTGATTGCGAAAAGGCCGACGCGACCTGCCACATCGCGCTAGGTCAACCCTTTGATCGGCTGTCCGCCGGTCACCGCGTCGAGCACGTTTTTGGGGATTCCGTCCATCAAGCGGACTTCGCCGATGTCGAGGAGCGTGTGCATGATGGTCGCCATGAGGTCGCGCGGGGTGACGATGTCGGATGCGGGTTCTCCGCCGTTGCGCGTGGATTGACCGATGACTTGCCCCATTTTCAATCCGCCGCCGTAGAGCATAAGCGGCGCGAGATTTCCCCAGTGGTCACGACCGCCGTCCTTGTTGATTGTCGGTGCACGGCCCATTTCGCCACAGCAGACCAGCAGGATTTTCTCACTGAGTCCCCGCGCTTCGATGTCCTCGATGAATGCTGCTACGGCGTGGTCGAATGGCGTCCCGACGTAGCCCATTCCTTCGACGAGCGTCGCATTGTTCACGTCGGCGTGCATGTCCCACACAAAGCTCGTGGTCACCGTGACGAAGCCGCATCCCCG
>JAYUSJ010000285.1:0-42355 GCA_043755735.1 Verrucomicrobiaceae bacterium
ATTTTCAGCCCCCGCGCCAGCGTTAATTGTTCCCCACTGAATCCGGCTCCAGTTCATCAACGCCGTTCTCTGTTGCCCACACAGAACAGCGGGGAGCCACAAAAATAGCACCGCCGTAAAATCCAGCGCCATCGCGGGTGGCCAAAGTGGTGCGCTGAAAAGCAACGTCACCATCATCCGAAACCGCATCTACGACTGCGACCACGCCATCACCATGCGTGAAGGAAATGCGTTCGCGGCTTTGCAAAACACTATCGTCCGAATCACCCACGCCGGCGGCACCGACACCGCGAGCGGCGTGTTCAATTTTGCCAATGCAGCCGAAGCAAACGGCTACGGCGGAATCGTCGAAGCCAACATCATTTGGGACGCCACCGCGCTCACTCGCACTTACAATTCCGGCACCACGCTGCTCGATCTGGACAACAACATCCTCCCGCTCGCGTGGTCAGGCTCAGGCACCGGCAACGTCGTCACAGACCCACTGCTCAACCTCGCCAGCATCACCACGCCGAGCACCGCTACCGCAGCGCAAGTCGCCGCCGCATTTGTGCCGGATGCCAACTCGCCCGCTATCGGTCGCGGCACACTCGGCGTCGTAGATCGCGGCGCAGCAATCCCGAGCGGCATCCTCGTGGTAGGCGCACCCGTCACACCCACGCCGAACACCAACGCACTGCTCATGGTTGGGCCAAACGGCGGCTTCGGCACCTTCCCGCTCTACGGCTACACCCACTACAAAGCCGCAGTCGATAACGGCGCATACGGCGCAGAAACCTCTGTTTCCACCGCCCTCTCGCTCACCGCACTTTCCACTGGAGTTCACACCGTTTCCATCCTCGGCAAAAACGACGCGGGCGTGTGGCAGACCGTTCCATCCGTCGCCACATGGACCGTCAACCCCGCAGCCATCAGCGTCCAAATTAACGAAATCCTCGCCGACAACGTGACCGCCTATCCAGTCGGCACCACGCGGCCCGATATGGTCGAGCTTTACAACTACGGCACCGTCGCTGTGAACCTCGCCAACATGAGCGTCAGCGACAATCCCGACGTCCCGCGCAAGTTCGTCTTCCCGGCTGGCACCACGATTCCCGCAGGCGGCTACCTCGTCCTTTTGGCCAATGCAGTGGACGCAAATCCCGGCATTCACATCGGCTTCGGCTTCGATGCCGACGGCGACACCTTCGCACTCTACCCGCAAAACGGCGTCATCGGCACCCTTCCTGTGGACAGCGTTACCTTCGGTGCACAAATTCCCGATCTATCCATCGGTCGCACTGGCATCGCCCGCACATGGACGCTCACCACACCGAGCCCGCTCGCCGCAAACACCGCCGAAGTCCTCGGCAGCAACACCGCGCTCAAAATCAACGAATGGTGCGGCTCCAACGACTTCGTCATCAACAGCGACTTCCTCGAAATCTACAACCCCGGCCCTCGCCCCGTCGCACTCGGCGGGATGATGCTCAGCGCCGACCTCCAGGTCGCCGCCGAACACATCATCGTACCACTCAGCTACATCGCCGCCGGCGGCTTCGTCCGCTACATCGCCGACAGCGACACCGCAGCCGGGCCGCATCACCTTTCCTGGAGCATCTCCAAGCTCCGCGAATCGATGCGCCTCTTAAATGGCAGCGGCACACTCATCGACAACGTCGTCTCCGGCCCACAACGCGCCGACGTCTCCGAGGGCCGCGCCAACGACGGCTCCGTCGCGCTCGCATTTTTCACGCTCCCGACGCCCGGCTACTCCAACAACACCATCCTCACCACGCAGCAAACCATCCTCGATAACCTGCGCATCACCGAGCTGATGTACAACCCGAGCGGCGGCATCACCGCACCCGAATTCATCGAGCTGAAAAACATCAGCACCACACTCACCATCAACATCGGCGGAGTGAAATTCAGCAACGGCATCGACTACACATTCCCCGCCAACACGATGCTCACTCCTGGACAATTCATCGTCATCACCAGCCACCCGGCGAACTTCCTCGCCGCATACGGATTCGCCGCGTTTAACGGCACAGCCTACGCTGGCAAACTCGCCGACGGCGGCGAGCGCGTGCGTTTAGAAATCGGCGACTTCCAACTCGGAATCCTCGATTTCGCCTACGACTCCGCATGGTATCCCACCGCCAACGGAACCGGCGCATCCATCGAAATCATCAACCCACTCGACGCCCGCCCGACATGGGAACTCGCCGAAAGCTGGCGCGTCACCGCTGCAAACCCCGGCCTCCAAGGCGTCTTCGGAGTCGTCGCAGGCGACGACCGTAACATCTCCCTCCCCGCCACCGCCAGCCTTAGCGGTGTCCTCAGCTACGGAACGCAAACCCCCGCAAGCGTCACCACTTTGTGGACGAAGGTCAGTGGTCCGGGCGCCGTCTCTTTTGCCTCACCGACTTCGCTCGATACCACTGCGAGTTTTTCGCTGCCTGGAAGCTATACCCTACGTCTTGCCGCGACCGGGACTTCGACCGTGGCTGACACACTGATTGTATCGGTCGATGAAGACTACTTAAACTGGGCGGAGCGCGTAATCGGCAGTAATCCCGCCATCAATGGCCCCTCCCATGATGCCGAGAAGGATGGGGTCGTGAACTTGCTTGAGTACGCGTTTGGAACTAATCCGACACTCCCTACACCTCCACTTCTCACGGGATTTGATTCAGGAGGACTCTTCGCGGTAAGCTTCACACGTTCCTCGACTGCGAATGTCGCGTTTGCGATTGAAGTCGCGGATACGGTTTCCGGTCCATGGACCAGCGATACCATCGTGACCAACCTGCAATCCGACAACGGCATCCTGCAAACCTGGATCGGCTACGACACCCGGCCAATCACCGCCAATGCCCAGCGCTACATCCGCGCACGCGTCGTAGCGTATTAAATCGACGATCGACTCGACATGCGCGTTTGGGTCGCTGGGCGCTCGCTTTTTATGCATGGGCAAGCCATTCGGATCGGTCCAATTCCGAGTGTAATCACCGGCTGATTCGGGCGGGTGGCGACGAGCCCGCTGTTTTCTTAGCTGTGCCATTCTGGCGCATCAGCCAAGCTGCTTCCGCCCCGCGACCGGATCGGAAAATTTGCGCCGACACTGTGATTTCCTCCCAATGCGATGGGAGGGCGATGGCTCGAGTTTTGCCCTTTGGTGTCGGCGTATCATGGCGATTCTGTTACACAAGATGGGCTTGCATGCGACGGGAATATGGAGAGTGTTCCGCACCTTTTTTGCTTCACCCGAAACCACATGCTCCGAACATTCCTGTACATTTCCACCTCCCTGACGCTCCTCATGGCCTCCGTTCTTGCTGCGCCTGTCGCGGTGGACGACACTTACAGCACCAACGAGGATACGCCTTTAACGGTCGGCGGTGGAACTACGGCGATTTTCTCGGCGACGTTTGATCAGACGAACCTCGCGGCAGGGACGTGGCTTTACCTCGATAAAATCAAGAACAACCAGGCTGGGCAGACGGCGGAAGGGTATCCGCTCGATGGAACAGGGCTCGATTGGAAATCTCTGAACTACAACACGGCGACTTCGACGAATGGGACGACACCCTATGTTTGGGGTTCCGGGGCGTTGCCGCTCGTCGGTGGTGTAATAGATGCGGTTCCGGCGGCTCCGTCGGTGCTCACGGGGATGAGCTCCGCTGGCAGCACGGTGACGACTTACCTTTTCAGGAAGGTTGTCACAGTCGATGCGGCTACGGCGGCGATCACGAATTGGACTTTGCGCACTGTGGTGGACGATGGTGCGATTTTTTACCTCAATGGCGTGGAACTCGGGCGGCTTGGGATCGACTCGGCGACCTGGCAACCGCCCGGAGCCCTGTCCACATTAACCGGGCCCCCGAGCTCAAGTAATGAATTAACTTACACGGATATCGCGGTGAATCTTGCCGGGATTCTCGTCCAGGGGCAAAACGTGATCGCGGTGGAAGTCCACCAGACATTCTCCGGCGGCAGTTACGCGAGTTCGGATATCGGGCTAGATATGACGCTGGTCCCGGCGGGCGCAGGTGGGACTCAGGGATTTACCTATTTGGATGACACGTTTGGCACCGCTGCACCGAATTTTGCAGCGGGGGTGCTAACGACAAATTTGGGCTTCAATGGAACGGCGGGGCTATATGTCAAAGTAGGAGAAAGGCCCAACAGCAACGGTGGCCTTCGGCAGTCATCAGGCGGGTGGCAGTACACTTTTACCCTCGCCGACGCCGCAACGGTTGAATTCTCAAGTCGATACCGTATTTGGACCCGTGGCGGAATGGAGACGAATGAATGGGGGGATTTGATTTTGGCCGTGGACGGAGTTCGATCCGGGCCTAATGGGACGAGTCCGAACTTCTATATCGACCGATTACTTGGGCCGAACGTGAACAATTCAGCCAATAATCTTGAAACAGACACGGGTTGGAAGCAGTTCACTCAAAGCGTTAGCCTTGCTGCGGGAACTCACACTTTGACTTTGGGCCTCTACAACAATAACAGCACCGTTGATCAAGAGTTTGTTGAACTGTACCTCGACGAGATTTCCGCAAGCGTTCCCAGCTCAGGCGCCGTAGTTCTAGCAAACGACACTGGCGGTGCAATCAGCGCGACGCTGGTGGCGGGACCTGCGACTGGGTTGCTCAACTTCCAGCCCACCGGCGGTTTCACCTACACGCCCGCTGCAAACTACAACGGCCCAGTTTCATTTACTTACACGGCGAGCGATGGGACGACGAATTCAAACGTCGGGACGGTAAATATCACGGTGAACGCCGTGAACGATGCGCCGACGGGCGTCACGGAGTCATATTCGACGGGTCGAAATGTACAACTTGTCGTGCCGGCCGCGACGGGCGTTCTGGTGAACGATTCGGATATCGATACGCCGCAGGCGAGCCTCACGGCGGTGCTGGCAGCGAATGCGCAGAATGGTGTGGTCGCGCTGAATGCGAATGGCTCATTCACTTACACGCCAGCTCTGGACTACTTCGGAGCGGACAATTTTTCGTACCGGGTGAGCGACGGCTCCCTGCAATCGGGGCTCATCACGGTAAATCTCACGGTCACAAGCATGGGCCCACCGACCGGAGTGGCAGACAGCTACACGTTGTTCCGCAATTCGTCGCTGATGGTCACGCAGACGACGCCGAGCACGGTGTTCGATGACGTGATTTCCTACGGCGCGCCCGCATGGAAGTATCTGGACAACGGAACCGACCAGGGAACGGCGTGGCGAGCCGCTGCATTCAACGATTCGTCGTGGGCGAGCGGTCCGGCGGAACTCGGGTATGGCAACGCGGATGAGGCAACGGTGGTCGGGTTTGGCCCGAATGCGTCGACCAAGTATCCAACGACCTATTTTCGGAGGAAGTTCACCGTCTCCGAATTGCATCGGGTGACGAATCTCGAAGTGTCGCTGAGATATGACGACGCTGGGGTGGTTTATATCAACGGAACGCAGGTATTCATCACGGCCGGCCTTGCGACTAATGTTGCCTACAATGTTTACGCTACGGCCAGCGGCGGCAATAATGCGGTTGCGACAGCGAATTTGACACTCCCTGCCAGTATGCTGGTCGAAGGCGAGAACACAGTTGCCGTGGAAATCCATCAAAACACGGCCTCCAGTAGCGACATCAGCATGGATTTGCGGCTTCGCCTAACGAAGACCGTTTATGCCGGTGTGCTGACGAACGACTTCGACACTGAAGGTGATCCATTTACCGCAACGCTCGTGACAGGGCCTGCAAACGGCTCGCTGACATTCAATCCCGACGGGACATTTACTTACACGCCGACAGCGGGCTACATGGGCACGGATAGTTTCGTCTATCGTGCAGTGGATGCGACGGGGCCTTCCGCCAATACAACCGCGACGCTGACGATTGTCTCGGGTCCAAACCAATCGCCGGTCGTCGTGGCCGATAGCTACAATGCGACGGAGGACACAACGCTCACAGTCGCCGCAGCGCAGGGCGTCCTCGCGAATGACTCGGACGGCGAGGGCGATGCCTTCAGCGCAGAACTCGTTTCGGGCATCAGTCCTGTCGGAGCAGGTTCGCTGACGCTTAATGCGAATGGTTCGTTTGTTTACACGCCAGCGCTGAATTTTAGCGGTGTCGCGACATTTACCTACCGCGCCCGCGATGTGCAAAATGGGGCATCTGCCGCCGTGGCGGTCTCGCTGAACGTCGCTGGTGTGAACGACGCGCCAGTCGCAGTTGCAGATGCGTATTCAACCGACCCTGGCGTTTCGCTCAACATTCCGGCACCGGGCATACTTGAGAACGACTCGGATGTGGACGGAAACCCGCTCACCGCCTCGCTGGTGACCGGACTGAGCCCGTCGAATGCGGGAACGCTGACCCCGAACCCGGACGGTTCGTTCAGTTTCATTCCTGCGGTGGGCTTCACTGGAAATGCGACTTTCGTCTATCGCGCAAACGACGGCGCGCTGGACTCTGGAAACGCGACCGTGACGATCCGCTTAAACGCGCGTCCGGTCGCGAACAACGATACGTATGCGGCGACGGAAGATGTTCCGCTAACCATCAATGCGACTGGAGTGCTCGGCAACGACACGGATACTGAGAACGACCCATTAGCCGCAATTTTGGTGTCCGCTCCGAATGCTGCGCAAGGCTCCGTGGTGCTGAATGCGAACGGCTCGTTCGTCTTCACGCCCGCACTCGATTTCAACGGCGCGGCGACGTTTACCTATAAAGCGGACGACGGAGGCCGCGACTCGCTGGCAAGCGCGACGGTGACGATCAATGTCGCCGCCCTGAACGACGCGCCGGTTGGCGTTGCGAACAGCTACGTGACACCGGTGAACACTTCGCTCACCGTGCTCGCGGCGACAGGCGTTCTTGCAAACGACACCGATCCCGAAGGCGACGCGCTCAATGCAGTCGTAGTCGCGCAACCCGCGCACGGGACGCTCACTTTGAACGCAGATGGTTCATTTTTCTTCGTGCCGACCACGGGCTACATCGGCCTCGACAGCTTCACGTACCGCGCGAGCGATGGGTCGCTCCAATCGGCGATTACGACGGTGAATCTACAAATCGGCATCGACCCAAAAGTCGTCATGATCAACGAAATCATGTTCCACCCAGCGTCGAATAACGACCTCGAGGAATACATCGAGCTCTACAACTCCGGCGTCGGACCAATCGACATGACGGGCTGGCAGTTCACAAAAGGTGTGAACTTCGTCTTCCCTTCGGTGACCATCCCGGCGGGCGGTTATCTCGTCGTCGCAGCGGATGTCGCGGCTTTCAATACAGCCTACGGGAGCGCACCTCTCATCGTCGGCGGATGGACTGGCTCCCTGGCAAATAGCGGCGAGGCGATTCGCTTGCAGTTCCCTGATTCCACGGCGCAGGATGGGCTGAGTGAAGCGGATCAGGTGGAGTTCTCAAAGGAAGGCAACTGGGGTGTTCGCAGGGCTTTTACCATCAGCGGCGAAACGGGATGGGAGTGGGAATTGCGGGCCGATGGCCTCGGTGATTCCCTGGAACTGATCAATCCTTTGGTCTCCAACAACAACGGACAAAACTGGACGAAAAGAGAAAACGCAGCAGTCGGCAACCGCCGCACCCCGGGCGCGCCGAATACGGACCTCGCTGCGGACCCGACGCTCAACAGCGCTCCGCTTATCTCAAGCGTGAAGCACAAACCGGAAATCCCGCAGCCGGGCCAGACGGTTTTTGTCACCGCGAAATTTGCCGATGAACTGACTACGGGAGTAACCGGACAGGTCTTTTGGCGCAAGTGGGTGCCAAATCAAAACGTGGCCACCACGCCTGCGGAAAACTACGCGGCTCTGACGATGCTGGACAACGGACTCAACGGCGATGGGATTGCAAATGACGGCGTCTATGGCGCTACGATTCCAGCTCAGCCGGTGAATACGATCGTCGAGTTTTATGTCGAGGCACGCGACGCTGGAAACCGCGCGCGCACATGGCCCGCGCCGACAAACGGTGCGGGCGCTCAAGGCGCAAACTGCCTCTATCAAGTCGATGACGAGGTGTGGGACGCACGCTTCCCGATTTATCGCTTCATCACGACAGGGGCCGACCAATACGAATTTGACCCCGCCCGCTGGACTGCGGCCAGCGATGCTTCGATCAATATTACCTTCATCAGCAAACAAGGCACGGACATCGATGTTCATTATCTCTCATCGGTGCGCATCCGCGGCGCTGGAAGTCGCGGAACAACGCCCCGGAATTGGAAGCTCGAATGGCCTGCGGACGATCGTTTCAACGGCCAGCGGGATGCGAATATCAATATCGCGTACTCCCATGCTCAGTATCTCGGCGCGCAGTTAATGAAGCTCGCGAACCTCCCGCATGAAGGCGCAACACCGGTTCAGGTGCGACTGAACAAAACCAACTACGCGCTGACTGCAGGCTCTCCGACGAGGAACGGCTACGGCATGTACGTCCACATGCAGCCAATCGGTGACGATACTTACGTGGAGGAAAATTTCTCCAGCGACCCGTCCGGGAACATTTACAAGAAAGTCCGGCCTCACCAAAACCTCACCCTGCGCGACGCAACCGGCGTGGGATACACCTCCGACGGTTGGAGCAAGCAGTCCAACACAGCGGTAAACAACTGGAACGATCTGCATGGACTCCATGTCGCGCTCAACAAGGTGGGCGGCTACACCATTTCGGATCTGGCTCCAGTAATGGACGTTGAGCAATGGTGCAGGGCGCTTGCCTTCGCCACGATCGTGAACGACGCCGAGACTAACTTCTCCAACGGAAGCGGCGACGACTACGGACTGTATTTCGGGGAGTTCGATACGCGGGCAAAGCTCTTGATGCACGATTACGACACCATCTTTGACATGGGCGACGCCACGACAAGTGAAACGGTGGACGGAATCTATCAAGTCACGTTCAATGGCGCGGGCGGCGGCTCGCATCTTAATAATGGCGAAACTCTTCCGCGATTCGCGCCATTTTATTCCGACCCGGTGATCAATCAGATCTACAAAACCGAGATTCGCAACTTGCTCGATACCGTTTTCCTGCCCGCGAACTTCAACGCCTTTGTCGATGGCAACTTTTCGGACTGGGCAAGTCCCGGCAGTTCGCTGCCAGCCACGCTCCGCACTGCAATCAAGACGTTCAATTCCGATCGGCGCACGTTCCTTTGGGGCATCACGAACGGTGCTTTCTCCGCAGCGTGCAGTCTTCCGGTCACGAACGGTTTTCCAACGACGACGACCGCTACTTCCACCGGGTTGACGGGGACGGTGAATTCCGCCACGACTCGCAAAGTGACCGTCAACGGAATCCCGGTGACGCTCGATAACTACAACGGCGGAGTCGCCGGAAGCGGCACATGGACCGCCGGAAGCGCGGTGACGCTGGTGCCCGGCATCAATCAGGTCGTGGTGACAGCGCTCGGCGCAGGCGATGTGGTGCTCAACTCGCAAACGTTCGAGATCGTATATGACGACGCATCCGTGCAAAACGTCTCGGCCATCAGCGGAAATACAGTGTGGACGGCAGCAGGCGGACCATACCGCATTACCGCTTCGTTGAGCGTGGACGATGAAACGCTCAGCATCGAGCCAGGCACGACAGTTTACGTGGATTCCGGCATGACGGTTAACGTAGCCGGCACTGGCCGCGTGCTCGCCGAGGGGACGGCTGCGCTGCCGATTCGCATCAGCAAACAGCCTTCTGCATCCGGCACATGGAACGGGTTCTTCCTCGACGAAGCGGCGCAGGAATCGAGGTTCGTCCACGTCATCATCGCCGACAACGCAAGCACCGCAATCTCCGCGCAGAGCGGTTCGCGCGTCGTCGTGAATAGCGTCACCTTCCGGAATGCCGGTGTGGCGTTCTTGTCCTTCAGCGACAGCGCGTTTACCGTCAGCAACACGACCTTCCCGGACTCGACCGCTGAGTTTCAGCCGGTCTCCGCTGCGGGCGTGCTCGCGGGCGGAGAGGCCGTTATTCGCGATTGCATCTTTGGAAAAACGCTGGGCACGAATGCTTCGCTCACGCTCCTCAACATGAAGCGTCCGGGCCCAATCGCACAGGTCCTGCGCAACACGTTTAATGGCTCTCAGGCCGACCTTGTCGTGTTCAACGGGTGCGACGCCTGGGTGGAGGGAAATACCTTCCTCCACGCGCACAAAAACAGCGCTTCTGTGAAATCGAGCGCCATCGCGGGCGGCGCATTCAGCACGCTGAAGAGCAACGTCACCATTATCCGCAACCTCATCTATGACTGCGACCACGCCGTCACGATGCGCGAGGGAAATGCGGCGGCTGTAATCCAGAACACCATCGCCCGTATCACCAACGCCGGCGGCACCGACACCGGTTCGGGCGTCTTCAATTTCGCCAACGCCGCCGAGACGCCAGGCTCCGGATTGGTCGCCGAGGCCAATATCATTTGGGACGCCGTTGCCATCACCCGCACTTACAATTCCGCGCTCACGTTGCTCAATCTTGATAACAACATCATTCCGGTGGCATGGACCGGTTCGGGTACCGACAACGTCGTCGCCGATCCGATGCTCGGTCTGGCGAGCATCACCACTCCCGGCACCGCAACTTCCGCACAGGTCGCCGCCGCATTCGTCCCGGATGCGAACTCGCCCGCCATCGCACGCGGCATTCTGGGCGTCGCAGACCGCGGCGCGCTGATTCCTTCGGGAATCCTCGTCGCAGGAGCGCCCGGTTCGCCGACGCCGCTTACCAATGCGCTGCTTATGTTCGGCCCAAATGGCGGCTTCGGCTCGTTCGCGGCGTATGGATACACGCACTACAAAGCGGCAGTGGACACCGGCGCGTACGGTGCCGAGACATCCGTCTCGTCCGCGCTGTCCCTCTCCGGCCTATCGACGGGAGCGCACACTGTTTCCATCCTCGGGAAAAATGATGCCGGGATCTGGCAAACAACGCCGACCGTGGTTGGTTGGACGGTGAACCCCTCCGCGATTACAGTCCAGATCAGCGAGATCCTCGCGAGCAATGTGAACGCTTACCCTGTGGGTGCCACGCGGCCCGACATGATCGAGCTCTACAACTACGGCACGCTCGCCGTGAACCTCGCGAACATGAGCGTCAGCGACAATCCGGCGCTGCCAAGGAAGTTCATCTTCCCCGCAGGCACAACGATTCCGGCCGGCGGATACCTCGTCCTCCTCGGCGATGCTCCAAACGCGAACCCCGGCATTCACATCAACTTCGGACTCGATGCTGACGGTGACTCATTCGCCCTTTATCCGCAAAATGCAGTAGTCGGGACGGTGCCGGTTGATTCCGTCGCGTTCGGCTCCCAGCTCAATGATTTCTCCATCGGTCGCGCAGGACTGGCCCGTGCGTGGACGCTCACCACGCCCTCGCCGCTTGCGGAAAATACCGCAGTCGTCCTCGGCACGAACACCGGACTGAAGATCAACGAATGGTGCGGCTCCAACGACTTCATCATCTCCAGCGACTTCCTCGAAATCTACAATCCGACCGGGCGCCCGGTCGCACTTGGCGGAATGTTGTTGAGCGCCGACCTTCAGGTCGCCGCACAGCACATCATCGCGCCGCTCACCTATATCGCGGCCGGGGGATTTGTGAAATTCATCGCTGACAGCGATACTGCCGCGGGCCCGAATCACCTCTCATGGGGAATCTCGAAATTTCGCGAATCCATGCGCTTGCTGACTTCTGGTGCCGTCCTGATCGATCAGGTCGTCTCCGGCCCACAGCGCGCGGACATCTCGGAAGGGCGTTCCACGGACGGCTCGACGCCGGTGGCATTCTTCACACTCCCGACGCCCGGATATTCGAACAATACCGTCCTAACGACCCAGCAGCAGTTGCTCGATAATCTGCGGATCACCGAGCTGATGTACAACCCGAGCGGCGGCAGTAGTGCGCCGGAGTTTGTGGAGCTTCAGAACACCAGCAGCGTGCTCACGCTAGATATCGGTGGAGTGAAGTTCTCCAACGGAATCGGCTTCACATTCCCGGAACCCACCACGCTTCTGCCCGGTCAGTTCATCGTGATCACCAGCAATCCAACGACCTTTGCCGCGACCTACGGCTTTCAAGCTTTTAATCACAACCTCGGCGCATACGACGGCAAGTTCGCGGATGGCGGCGAGCGGGTCCGAATCGAGATTGGCGGCTTCGCCCTCGGCATCTTGGATTTCACCTACTCGTCGGCTTGGTATCCCTCCGCGAACGCATCCGGTGCATCGATCGAGATCATCAATCCGCTGGCTGATCGTTCTACATGGGAGGTGAAAGAAAGCTGGCGCGCCACTGCACCGAATCCCGGATTGGCGGGAATCTTTGGCGTTGTGGCAGGAGATGATATCTTCATTTCTCTCCCTGCAACCGCGAGTCTCAGCGGTGTCCTCAGCTACGGAACACAGAACCCCGCCAGCGTAACCACTGCGTGGACGAAGGTCAACGGCCCCGGGACCGTCACGTTTACAGCGCCAACTTCGCTCGATACGACGGCGAGCTTCTCGTTGCCAGGCACCTACACCCTCCGCCTCGCCGCGACGGGAACTTCAACCGTTGTCGATACTCTGATCGTATCGGTCGATGAACACTACTCGAATTGGGCGACGCGTGTGATTGGCACCAACACTGCGGTCAACGGACTCACCCACGATGCCGACAAGGACGGGCTGGTGAATTTGCTCGAATACGCGTTCGGGACGAATCCGACACTATCGACGGCACCGCTGCTCGTGGGCTTCAACTCCGGCGGACTTTTCGCCGTCAGCTTCACGCGTTCCTCCACGGCGAATGTCGCCTTCGCGATCGAAGTCGCGGATACGATCTTCGGCCCGTGGACGAGCGATACGATCGTGACCAACCTGCAATCCGACAACGGTATCCTGCAAACCTGGATCGGCTACGACACCCGCCCAATCAGCGCCAACGCGCAGCGCTACATCCGCGCCCGCGTGGTCGCTCAGTAGGGGATTACTTCGAAGGGATGATTTCCCGCGCCCGTAAATTCGGGGCGGGGGATTTCACAAGTCGCAGTCTCCGGTCTCCGAGTTTCATCAAAACGCCCAGACGATCGCGGGCGATTTGTGCCTCGGCGGCGGCTTTGGCGTGATCGGAAAATCGCAGCAGCGTGGTCTTGCTCCCAGGCGACAGCGTGTAGTCGGACTCAAAGGACACGCCGCGCCCTTCAGCCCAGCCCGTCATATTCTTCGCACCGTCAAAGACATTCCGCCATCCCGTGAGACGCTGGTCTTTGAACAAAAACTCGTAGTTCTCCCAATGGTCGATCTCGCCTTTCTGCGCATCGAGATCCTCACCCGCATGCTGCAAAAAATTCGGATCCTGAACCCACTCGCCCTGCAAAAACTCGGCAGTGACGGGCGGAATGCGGACGAAGAAAAACCACACCGCGATCGCGCCGGTCCAGGCGACTGCCGCGACCATCGCTGGTTTCTTCAGGCCACGATCCGCGATCGGCATTGGCTACGTCTGCGCTGGCAGCATTCCGGTCTGGCGGGCGTAATTAAAGACGCCGCCGGCATCGACGACGGGAATCACTTCGCCGAGCGGCTTCAGAGTCCATGTGCGGTCGCCCACGGTGAGCGTGGCCGCTTCGAGGTCGAGCGTGGCGATGTCGCCGGTTTTCACCACATCGCAAAGCCGCTCGCCCGCTTCGCACGGATAGAGCTCGCCGGTGGCGATGCAGTTGCGGAAGAAAATGCGTGCGTACGATTCGGCGACCACGGCCTCGCAGCCCGCCGCGCCCATCGCGATCGGTGCATGTTCGCGTGAGCTGCCGCAGCCGAAGTTGCGGCCCGCGATGACGATTTTATACGGCGTCTTCATCGTGCCTTCGGTGATGAACTTCTCCGGATACTGATCATCGGGCAGACCGATGAGCGCGAAGCTGCCGAGCTTCTCGTATTCGTCGAGCTTCGTGGGCACGAGCGTGAGGTATTGCGCCGGGATGATTTGGTCGGTGTCGATATTATCGCGAACGACGAAGACAGGACTGGTGATCGATTTTGCCATATAAAAAGTGAAGTGAGAACAAAGCGCACCCGAGCCCCGAGGGAAACGGAAAAGTGCATTTCTTCCACCAATCCCCGAGACAAGGCCTCAAAAAGTGGAAGGCATCACGGAGCCGTGAGCCACTCGATATTGAAGCGGGCGATGTGGATATCCGCCTTGCCTTCGTAGAGGCAAAGCACGGTGCCGTCTGGGAGCACGGCGAGATCGGAGTAGGCGCTGGGGCCGGATTCGAGCGTCTTGTTGACAGGCCAGGTCTTACCTTCGTCGCGGCTCAGTTTGATGCTGAGGTTCTCGCGCTTCCCCCGGCCTGCGGGCTTTTCAACGCCATCCTTTTCGAGCGCGAGGGTGTGCGGATTGGAGAAGAGCAACATGCCGGGCGCTCCGGGATACGCGATGACGCTGGCCATGCAAATGGGCTCCCAAAGTGCATCGTGAAAAACGGGCGTCGTCCAGTTGCGCGCGCCATCGGGACTGGTGGTGATGAGCTTGCGGTTGGGCTTTGACACGCTTCGGGCGATGAGCATGACGCGACCATCCGAAAGTTCCGTGATCATGGTTTCGTTGGGATTGCTGAAGTCGCCCTCGTTGGGAAGGCAGAGATCGCCAGCCTGCCAGGTATTGCCGTGGTCATCGCTGAAAATCGTGCCGGCGGCGGATGGGGCGTGGGCACCGGCCTTTCCGTATGCGAGCCAGATGGGGACGACGAGACGTCCGGTTTTAAGCTGGATGCCGTGCCCCGGACCGGTGGCGATGACCTTCCAATCGACCTTCGCGCGGAACGGCTCGAACGTTGCGGTGATCTCCGCGGGCTTGCTCCAGGTGACGCCGTCGTCGGTGCTGCGGATGGAGAAGCAGCGCGCGTAGTTGATGCAATAGAGAAACTCGATGGCTCCTGTCTCGCGATCGATGATGGCGACCGGGTTATTCACGGTCTGCTCGCGTTCGCCGCCCGCAGGTTTGGTGGGATTTCCTTCGATGCGCTCCGCCGAATGGGCGATTTGCCTGCCTGGCTCCCATGTCCTGCCGCCGTCGGTGGATCGGCGTGCGTGTATCTCGATCTCGCCCCAGTCCGAGCTGCTGTTCTTTCGCGCCTCGGCATACGCAAGCACGGTGCCTTTCGGGGTGACGACGATTCCAGGGATGCGGTATCGCGCGATGCCGCCGATGCCGACGGGGAAGACGTCGTTCTTCTCCAGCAGGGGATCGGCGGCGTGCGCGCCACAAAGCCCGCCGATGGTTCCGGCTGCGATCAGGAAAGAGCGGCGAAGGAAACTGAGCATCGTCTGCATCGTTCTATTTCCTCCAAAGCCACCGGAGGGCGTCCGGGAGAATGCTGCCGCCGTGCTTCGAATTGTGCCCGTATCCCTCGGCGTAATCGAAGCGGACATCGTATTTCATGTATTTGAGCGCGGCGTTCATCTGCTGATTGGCGAGCGGCCAGTTGCCGAATGGGTTATCGAGGTCACCGCTTGCGTCTTCGAGGAATACGCGGAGAGGTTTGCGCTCGGTCTTGCGAATCATCGAAGGATACGCGTCGCCGCCGCGGAGATTCACAAAGCTGCCAATCGTCGAGAGCACTTTTCGGAAGGCGTCCGGGCGCTCCCACGCGACAGTGAAGGAACAAATGCCGCCGCTGCTCGCACCGCAGATGGCGCGCATGTCGGGGTTCTTGGTGAGCGGCCATGTCTTTTCCACTTCGGGAAGAATCTCGTCCAAAAGAAAACGCGAGTATCGGTCGCCGAGGCTGTCGTATTCCAGCGAGCGATTGTTCGCCTTCCATTTCACGTCTGCAACATTTTCGCCCTCTTTGAGCTTGTGTCCGGGATTTAGAAAAATGGCGACGCACGGCGGCATGTCGCCCTTCGCGATGAGGTTGTCGAACACCGTCGGCACGCGCCAGTTCCCTTTAGGCCCAGTGTAATCGTGGCCGTCCTGAAAAACCATCACCGCAGCCGATCCATCGGCCTTGTATTGCGCCGGGACATACACCCACCATTCGCGCGTCGTGCCTTCGAAAACCTGCGATTTCCATGGCTCCATCCTGGTAAGGACGCCCTTCGGAACGTCCGGTTTCGCGACATGGTCGGGCGATTCGACGAATTCATCCGCAGCAAGTGCTGCAGCGGTAAGTGCAAGGACGGTGAATGGAATACGCATCGTGCCGACTTCATGGAGAGTCGGAGCCAAAAGCGCAAGGCGATGCTCGGTCTGTTTTGTGGGAAGAAAACCGGGGCATGACGGAATGTTCATATAGATACCATAAAACTTGTTGACGAAATAACGCGGATACGATAAACAAGAAACTTCGCGGGCTGGACTCCCCAGCCTGCTCAAAAACACAAAACATCAAAAATGAAAAAAAGCATCCTTGAGCAATTCGCCAACGACGTAATCAATGCCCCGGCAGCCGTAACAGGCGGTTCGGGCAAATGCGGCGGAGGAAGTAAATCGAAGTCGAAGAAGTCGAAGAAATCCCGCAAATCGCGGTCGAATAAATCCGGCTCGTGCAAATCCGGCTCCAGTAAATCGGGTAGCACAACAGGCGGAGGCGGCTGCCTCCCACCCCCTCCGAAGTTCCAGTAACCGATCAAGAACTGATCTGAACCCGTGTGATTCGGAGGCGGAAGCATCCAAATTCGAGAGCACGGCTTAAATCAGAACGGGAGGACGAGCATCTGCTTGTCCTCCCGTTCTTTATTTTAGGCCGGGCAATTGCTATGGGAGATGCATACTCTTTTCGATGTTGTGTAATTCAGCCCAATCCAAACCTCAAGCCGTGGACGATCTCCGCCGCTTTTCGCGCGCTTTCCATGCCTCGCTTTGCCTTCTTTGGGCGGGCTGTTCTGGCGCAGTCGGTCCGGGTGCCGCCAGTGCCGGCGGTGGTGGTTTTGCGCCCGTCCCAAGGGCTGGAGCAAGGCAGGCTGTGATGGCTCAAAGCTCGGCGCGTCAGACCGAAATCGCACTTCCGGCAGGCGGCCAGCTCTCCATGCGAAATTGTATTTCCTACGGCTTTCAGCGGAGCTTTGGAATGCGGATTGCAGATCTCAATTTGAAGATTGCCCGCGAGGCTGTGAGTGGTGCGCAGGCGGAATTCGATCCGCAATTTTCCGGAACGCTGCGCAGCACGGCGCTCAATAGCGGGAGAAAATGGACGCAGCTATCCGGCAGTGGCGGCGTTTCAAAACGATTTGCGACCGGGACCGAGGTGGAGGTGGAGGCTGGTAAAGTCGCGAGCCGCACAGGAGATTTCCGGGATGATTACATTCGCGGCACTTCGTCGGACTATGCGCTTTCGATCCGGCAGCCTTTGCTGCGAGGTGCTGATTCGGAGGTGAATCGCGCCGGCATCCGTGTTGCGGAGTTGCTCCGCGAGCAGAGCCAGGCGACGAAGACGGCGGAGATTCTGGAGATGCTGCGGGCCGTGGAGTCGGGCTACTACGCGGCGGCGGTCGCTGCGCTGGTGGAGAAATCCTACATGGAAAGTGTGCGTCGGAGCGAAAAGATCGTCGAGGAAAGCAATATGCGAAAGCAGGCGGGCGTTGACTCAAAACTTGATGTGCTGGAGGCGGAGGTCCTCCTTTCGCTCGCAAGGGAGCGGGCAATGGCGGCGAGCAAAAGCTACGTGGACCGCGTGGACGAGCTGTGGCTCGCGATGGGCGGTCAGCAACGGGGACAGCGTCCGAGTTTTTCGTTCGAGACAATCACCGATTCCAGTATTCCCGCCGGAGTGCCCGATGCAGCGACGGAAATGCGGCGCGCATTGAAGCTCGCGCCGACCGCGGTCCTGCTTGCGAACGAAGTGCAGCGTCGCGAACTCGAGGTGCGACGTGCGCGCAACCAATCGCTGCCCAAAGTGGACCTGGAGTTCTCGGCTGCGCCCTCCGAGTCGGGCGATTCGCAGGGCCGCGGAAATGGCTGGGAGGGAATCGCGCTGGCGCGGGTGACGCTGCCCTGGACCTTTCGTGCAGAGCGTGCGCAACTGGAGCAGGCGAAGGCATCTTTGGAGCGCAGCCAGGTTTCGCGGGAAGAAGCGGAGCAGCGGCTGAAGGCGCGGATCGCCGAGCTTTGCCGGGCGATCAGTTTTGGCCGCCAGCGGCTCGCACTTGCCGGGAAGACGCTCTCTGCGAGCACGACAAAATGGCAGGAGCAATTGCAGCGTCGGCGCGAAGGACTCGTGACGAATCGTGACATCCGGGAGGCCGAAGAGGATCTGCGCGCGGCGGAAATCCGGGTGCTGGAGACGCGCCTCCAACTGCTCGGCGCATGGAGCGCGCTGGGGCAGCTCAACGGAACCATTGCGCAGAGACACCACGTCTCGCTTTAATCGGCCGTAGAATGAGGCGCCGTTTTCCATTTTATCCGCAACTCGACCTGATGGACTGCGGTCCCGCGTCGCTGCGGATGATCTGCGCACACTTCGGGCGTCAGTTTGCACACGAGTTGATCCGGCAATATTGCCAGATTGGAAAAGGCGGCGTGAATCTCGCGGGCATCTCGGAGGCTGCGGAAAAGCTCGGGCTGCGCTCGCTTCCGGTGCGTCTGAGTTTCAAGCGTCTTCGGGATGAGGCACCGCTGCCGTGCATCGCGCACTGGCAGCACGATCACTTTGTCGTGGTGTACGAGATCACGAAGACGAAGGTGCGCGTCGCCGATCCGGCCTACGGGCTCATTGACTACAGCCACGCGGAGTTTGTGAGATCGAGCTCGCCGCCGGAGACACCGGTTTCGGAAACTGCTCCGGGCATTTATCTGCTGCTGGAAACGACGCCGGAGTTCTTTGAAAACAGCGCATCCGGGCAAAAAGAGGGCGCTTCGCAGAGCCGCGGAATGTCTTACTTCTTTGGCTATCTTCGGCCCCACCGGCGGCTGTTTGTGCAGGTGCTCCTTGGAATGTTTGTCGGGCTCGGTATTGAGTTGGTTCTGCCGTTTATCGCGCAAGCGATCGTGGATCACGGAATCGGGAATCTCGATCGCAGTTTCATTTACGTGATGCTCATCGCCCAGCTTGCGCTTTCCGTGAGCCAGACGGTTGCGGACATGCTCCGTGGCTGGCTGCTGCTGCACATCGGCTCCCGTGTGAGCGTGGCAATGATTGCTGATTTTCTGGGCAAGCTCCTGCGGCTTCCTCTGACATTTTTCGACAGCCGGACGGCCGGCGACATCATGCAGCGAATCGGCGATCATCGACGGGTGAAGGGGTTCCTCATGTCGTCATCGCTCGACATCGTTTTCTCACTGCTCACATTCGTGGTCTTCGCGGTGGTGCTGGCTTTTTATAGCTGGCAGATTCTCGGCGTATTCGTCTTCTTCGCGATCGTGTCTGCGGGCTGGCTTGTGCTTTTTCTGCGCCGCCGCCGGATGCTGGACCACAAGCGGTTCACGGTCGAAGCAAAGGAACGCGACACGCTGTATGAGCTTGTGACGGCGATGCCGGAGATCAAAATCCAGGGCATCCAGCGGGAGAAGCGCTGGAGCTGGGAACAGCTCGCAGTGCGCACCTACCAGCTCGAGGCACAGAGTCTCGCGCTCCGGCAGATGCAGCGAATCGGTGTTTTTCTCGCCTCGAATATACGCAATGTTCTCATCTCTTTTCTCGCAGCCCGCGCGGTGATCGAAGGGCAGATGACCTTCGGCATGATGCTCGCGACGCAGTATATCGTCGGGCAGCTCAACTCGCCCATCAGCCGGCTCATCGACTTTATCTACTCCGCGCAGGACGCGAGGCTCAGCCTTGAGCGCATGCAGGAAATCCACAGTCATCCGGACGAGGAAACGCCCGCTGAAGGCTCCGATCAGGAGGTGCCGCGGAATACGACCATCTACATGCGTAATCTGCATTTCCGCTACGCTGGTGCGGGTCAGAAGGACGTGTTGCAGGAAGTTACCGCCGGAATTCCCGCAGGAAAAGTCACCGCTGTTGTCGGCGCGAGCGGCAGCGGAAAGACGACGCTGATGAAGCTCCTGCTCGGACTTTATCAGCCGACCGAAGGCGAGATTCTTATCGGCAACGTGCCGCTGCGAAACATTCAGGGAAACGCATGGCGCTCGCATTGTGGCGTGGTGATGCAGGACGGTCACATCTTCTCCGGAAGCATCACGCGCAACATCGCGACGGGAAGCGGCCCCGTGGACCCAATGCGGCTGAGTGCGTCGATATTCATCGCGAATCTCGCGGACTATCTGCGCGGCCTTCCGGATGGCGCGAATACCATGGTAGGTGCGGCGGGTCAGGGATTGAGCGGCGGACAAAAGCAGAGGATTCTTTTGGCGCGCGCGTTTTATCGAAACCCAGATTTTCTATTCCTCGATGAAGCGACCAGCGCACTCGACACCGTGAACGAAAGCGGTGTGATGGAAAACCTCCGAATGTTTGCCCAGAACAGGACGGTGCTCGTGATCGCGCATCGCCTCAGCACCGTGCGCGATGCCGACCAGATCATCGTGATGGACGCCGGACGTGTTGTGGAAGTCGGCAATCATTCGGACCTCACCGCGCGGGGCGGGGTTTACTATAAACTCGTTCGCAACCAGCTCGATATCGAAGCTGTCTCACGCCATGCCAACTGATCCTGCACAACCATTGTCCGTCGTCCCTCAAGGATTGGTGAGCGCGGAGGTCAGCGAGTTCATGCACCGTCCGCCGCATTGGTTGATGCGCTCCGGGTTGACGATGCTGGCAGGTGCGTTGGTTGTCTTTTTCATTCTCGCTGCCGTCATTCACTATCCGGACACGATCACGGCGCGCATGACGATTACGGGCTCGCAGCCGGTGGTGGAAGTCATTGCGAGGCAGAGCGGGCACATCGCGAGTCTCCGGGTGAAAGAAGGCGAGCATGTCAAAAAAGACGACATCCTCGCAGTGATTCAAAATCCCGCGCGGCTGGAAACCGTTCTATCTCTCGCGCCAAAACTGGAGCGGTTTTCCAGCGAGCTTCAAACGGAGTCCGCGACCGTCGCGACGCAGTTTGGCGCGGAAGACGGGCTGGGCAAATTGCAGGACAGCTATTCCGCGTTTCTGAATGTGTACGGGCAGTTCAAGGCGACGCTCGCCGATCGCTACACGGACGAGGCCGGCGCTCTTTTGCGGGAGCAACTGACGGGGAAGCGCGAACAGATCAAAGTACTTCAAAAGCAACTGGAGGCGAGCCGGCGCGAGTTGACTCTGGCTCGCGAAAAGTATGCGCGGATGAAGACGCTCCATGCCCGGGACTCGATCAGCACCGAGGCGCTTCAAGCCGGCGAAATGGCTCTGCTACAAGGAAACCGGGCCGAGACGACGTCGCAGCGCGCACTTGGCGAAGCAGAGATCGAGGCATCCAAGACCGAGAAGGAGCTTCGCGACATGGAGCACACGCGCGAGAATTTATTGCGGACCGCGCGGGAGAATCTGCGCGCAAGCCTCAACAAGTTTCGCGGCGAGGTCGATTTATGGCAGGCCGAATACGTCCTGCGCGCGCCGGCAGACGGGACGCTGGCGTTCTACGATTTTTGGAGCGAGCAACAGTTCGTCACGGCGGGACGTCAGGTGTTTTTGGTCATCCCGAAAACGACCCAACTCGTGGGCCGCATGTTGGTGAATGGCGGCGGCACGGGGAAAATAAAGCCGGGGCAGGTGGTTCGGATTCGTTTCGACGACTTCCCGCACAAGCAGTTTGGAGTCGGGACCGGGAAGGTGCAGTCCGTCTCGATGATCGCCCGCGACGGAGTCTATCTCGTGCTCGTGGCGCTGCCGCATCCGCTGAGCACGAGCTTCGACAAGAACATTCAATTCAAGCAAGAGATGAGCGGCGAAGCGAGTGTGATTACTGAAGACATCAGTCTCCTCGGACGGATTCTCTCGGAGATTCGGCGCGCAGTTTCCAAGACGAAATGAGCGGGGAAAAGCAGATCGCATTAAAGATTCACCGGCGGAAATATCCCCGTGCCGCGACTTGGGAAATCTACGTCCACAGTCTTCTGGCGGATGGCGGACGGGAGCCTGCGTTTGTGAGACTCCACGAGTATTTTCTTTTCGAAGGTCACGTCTGTCTTGCGTTTGAAAAGCATGGACGGAGCCTCTCGGAAGCCATCGCGCGCAAGCCGCTGACGCCGGCACGCGCGAAGCAGGTGACACGGCGGATCCTTCTCGGGCTATCGCAACTCCACGCGCACGGGTTTGCGCATACCGACGTGAAGCCGGAGAATATTCTCTACGATGCCCGGTCTGGAGACGCCCGGCTTGCCGACCTCGGCAGCGCGTCGAACCGCCCGAAGCAATGCATGTCGTGCGGCACCCGGGAGTACATCGCGCCGGAGCTTTTGCTCGGCGCACCCGTCGGTGTGGAGATGGATTTGTGGAGCGTCGGCTGCACGGTGTTTGAGATGCTCACCGGGCGGATGCTCTTTTCGCCAAGGCGCGCTGCGGCCAAAAAATACAAGGAGTTTCAGGTCGCCCACCCTTCAATTCCCATGGCGGAAAGTGTGGCCAAGGATCGCGACGAAGAGCGCGCAGAGCAGTATCGTAAAGGTGCGGTCGTGGCTGGAAAGTATGTGCTGAATCGCAAACTCGGGCAGGGGCGATTTGGAACGGCGTGGGCCGCAGAAGCGCACCATGCGCGGAAGGTCGGCGACGGTCACGTAGAGGTGTGGAATCACGCCGCCGCAGTGATCGAATCGCGCCCGAATGCTACCGAGCAGGAAAAGCGCGATGCATTATGGAGGAAGGAGAAGGGGGCCGATGACCTCATCGACCTGGCGATCAACCACGAGCACACGATTTTGCTGCAAACGCTGCTCGGGCCGTTTCCCGCCGGGCTCGTGCAGGGCGCGCAATATCGGGCGTCGTACTTCGAGGCGGATGGCTCGCTACGGTTCCGGCCGAAGATCAAACCGGTGTCAATCCGCGAGCGGCTTCGTCGTGCGACGGAACTGCGCGGGGCGGAGCTCGATTCCGTTGTTGAGTTTCTGTCGGGCTTGCTGCGATTTGACAAAGCGGCGCGGACTACTGCCGCCGACGCTGTGAAGCACGTCTGGCTGAATCGTAGTTCGTGAGTCGGCCGTTGCTGGGGTGGCATGCGAATTGAGTCGCACGGGTGAGAATTCTGGATTGACGAGCTATGGTAATTATAATAAAGTCACCCCTCGTTATAAAAACCATGATGCATTTCAAACGCCACCTTACGCATTTTTGTCTCGTTCTCGCGTTTCTATTGCACTCCGCATCGTCCCGCGCGCAGGAACTCCTGCCGGACCTTGTCTCCATCGCCGACCAGCAGTCCAGCTACATCTACGGATGGACGCTCGATACCAGCTCCGACCCCGGACGCACGTTGATGCGGCTGAGCAGCACGATTGGCAATCGTGGTCCCGGACCGCTCGAAATCTGGGGCGGCAATGTGGATGAGGACACGCTGAGTCAGGAGGTCAACCAGCGCATCTACAATCTAAACGGAACCAGTCGGGATCGGCTCGCCGGGCATTTCGAGTATCACTCGGCCCACGGGCACATCCATTTTGAGGGATTCGCGACTTACAACCTGCGTACGGTGACGGCGGGGAATGGCATCGGCTCGATCGTGGCATCGGGCGGGAAGACGAGCTTTTGCATTCTCAACCTCCGCAATTACTGGCCCGATCTTTACAATGCGGCGGAGATTCGCGACGGGCGCGGCGGTGCCGGATGCGGGACGCTCCAAGGGCTGAGCGTCGGATACGCCGACATCTACCATGCGGATTTGCCGGGGCAATTTATCGATGTGTCGGGCGTCCCCAGCGGGACTTACTGGCTGGAGGTGATTGCAGATCCAGACAACCATATTTTGGAATCGAACGAGACCAACAACACGACACGAATCCAGATCACTTTTTCAAATCCAAACCCGCTTGCGCCGAATCGTGCGCCCGTCGTGACAAACCCCGGCAACCGCAGCACACCACGCGGGACAGCTGTGGGAATCAGCATCACGGCCACCGATGCGGACAATAATCCGCTCAGCTACTCGGCGACTGGACTTCCGGACGGACTGGAGATCGATCCCGCGACCGGCTTCATTTCCGGCACGGTGGGGCTCAATGCTGCGCCGAGCTACAATGTGAACGTCATCGTTTCCGACAGCGTCATTTCCAGCAGCGCGTCGTTTTCCTGGGCGACTACGAGTCCGCTCAATGGCACGGGTTTGCGGGGCGAGTATTTCAACGGCACCGGCTTCCAGACGCTGGTGACGAGCCGCGTGGACAGCACCGTGAATTTCAACTGGGGCAGCGGCTCGCCTGCGGCGGGCGTCAATTCGGATGGTTTCTCGGTGCGATGGACCGGCAAGGTACTGCCCGCATATTCGCAGACTTATACGTTCACCACCAGTGCCGACGACGGCGCGCGGCTGTGGGTGAACGGCCAGCAGATCATCAACCGCTGGAGGAATGGAAGCTCCACGACCAGCGGAACTATCGCGCTTGTCGCGAATCAGGAGGCGTCCATCGTGCTCGAATATTACGAATCCACCTCGACGGCGAAGATGCAACTGAGCTGGAAGAGCACGAGTCTAGCGTCGCAAGTCGTCCCGCGGAATCGCCTGTTTCCGCCAAATCCGAATGTGGCTCCGGTGATCTATGCGCCGGTCGCGCAGGCCGGATCGGTGGGCGAAAATGCGGCGCTCGACGTCAATGCGACCGATGCGAACAACGACACGCTTTCCTATTCCGCCACGGGTCTGCCCGCAGGCCTCACGATGAATGCAGCGACGGGGCGAATCTCGGGCACTTACACGGCGGCCGGTTCGTTCACTCCCACGCTCACCGTGAGCGATGGTTCGCTGTCGGCGAGCGTCACGATGTCATGGGAGGTCACTGCGGCGACGACCGGCACCGGTCTTTTCGCAAATTACTTCAACGGCAGCGACCTCCAGTCGGCAGTGTTCGACCGCGTGGACGCCACGGTGAATCAAAACTGGGGCACAGGTTCGCCCGACCCGCGGATTTCTGCGGACAATTTTTCCGTGCGCTGGAGCGGCGAGGTTTTGCCGCAATACAACGAGACATACACGTTTAAGATCGTCGCCGACAACGGTGCACGTCTGTGGGTGAATTCGAACTTGCTTGTCTATCATTGGGATAATGTAAGCGGGCAGCCGCCGGCGGGCACCTGGTCCGCATCCATCCAAATGCGGGCGGGCGTTCGGGTGCCGATTCGACTCGAATACTTCGACGCCACAGGCACCGCCAATGTGAGCCTGTTGTGGAGCAGCCCGAGCCAGCCTGAGCAGGTGATTCCCATGTCGCGGCTTTTCCCGGTCGCCGATCAGTTTAGCGATAATTTCGACGACAATTCCCGCGACGCGATGAAGTGGAAAATCGGCACGACATTGGGACGTCTGAACTCCAGTGCCGGACAGGATCTTTTGATCCCTGTGACCGAATCCGGCGGACGGTTGACCGTGAGCGCGCGGGCGAATCAGGACGGCGACCACTACAACGGCTACGTTTCCAATGTGACTTGGAATCTCGACAACCTCGGAGTGAGCGTGGAAGTCGTGCAGGTCGCGTCGAATGGCGCGGATACCATTTTTGCGCTTTGCAAAGATCCGTTGAATTTCGTGGCGATGATTGTGGAGAGCGGCGTCCTATATTTTGACCACACGGCACAGGGATCCCGCGACACCACGTCCATTCCCTACAACGCCACGCAGCACCGGTTCTGGCGTATCCGCCATGCCGGCCATGAAGAGGATGCGCAGGTGACTTTTGAAACGAGCGCAGATGGCGCGAACTGGGTCATTCAGCGCGGCGACCATCCGAGATTTCTTGTTGCGGCGGTCTATCCGGAGATTTCTGCGGGCACGGGAATTTCCCTCGCGAATCCAGGCAGTGCGGTATTCGACAATTTCCGCTTCGGGCACACGACGAGCCTGCCGCCGGTGGTCAATCAACCGCCGGTAGCCAGCGTGGGTGGTCCATACTTCGGTGTTCGCGGCACTTCGATTGCGATGAATGGCTCCGCGTCCGGCGACGCAGACGGCACCATCGTCTCGTATGCGTGGAATTTCGGCGACGGCACCACGGGCACTGGAGCGACGGTAAATAAAGTGTATGCGACTGCGGGAAATTTCACCGCCACTTTGACTGTCACCGACAACGAGGGAGCCACTGGTTCCGCGAGCACGGTGGTGACGGTTTCAAATCCGACCGTCAATCAACTGCCGGTCGCGCGTCCCGGCGGTCCTTATTCGGGCGTGCGCGGAAATGCGATCGCATTCAACGGTTCCACATCGAGCGACCCCGACGGCACCATCGTCTCGTATGCATGGAACTTCGGCGATGGAACGACGGGAACCGGCGCAACGGTAAATAAAGTGTATGCGAATGCTGGGAATTTCACGGCTACTTTAACCGTCACCGATAACGGTGGCGCGACGGGTTCCGCCACGGTCGCAGTCACGGTAACGAGTCCCGCGAACCAACTCCCCGTTGCGCGTCCGGGTGGTCCTTATTCCGCTTTGATCGCGCAGTCTCTCACGCTGAACGGAACCCAGTCGAGCGACCCCGACGGCACCATCGTCGGATACGCATGGAACCTCGGGAACGGCACAACCGCGACAGGCGCAAGCCCGACAGTGAGCTACGCAGCGGCGGGTTCCTACACGGTGACACTGACCGTCACCGACAATACCGGCGCGACTGCCAGCGCTTCCGCAGTGGTCACGATCACGCAGCCCGCGACTGCATTATTAAGCGACGACTTTAACGATGGAACGCGTGACGCCTCCAAGTGGAACGCGGGTAGCATCGTCGGTCAGTATTTGGTGGGAGCGGCAGGCTACGACACCTCAATTCCTGTTGTGGAAACGGCGGGCCGCTTGCAGATTTCGCCGCGCACCGGAGTGGCTGGCGACCATTACGCTGGCTACATCAGCGCGGCGACGTTCGATTTCACCGGATTGGCCGCAGCCGTCGAAGTCCCGCAGGCTGCGACGGGCGCTGCCGACACCATCCTCGCCGTAGTGAAGGATTCGCAAAACTTCGCGTTCATTGTCGTCGAGGATGGCATGCTCTATTTCGACCGCTGCACCGCTGGAGCGCGCGCCGTTTCGGGCATCCCGTACAGCGCGACGAACCACCGTTGGTGGAGAATCCGCCACGACAGCGCGACGAACCGTCTGCATTTCGAAGTAAGCAGCAACGGCACTTCGTGGACGAGCCAGCGCAACGATGCCGTCAGTTTCGCAGTCTCCTCGCTGCGCATGGAAATCAGCGCAGGCACTGGAACAACCGTCGCATCTACGCTGTCCGCGCAGTTCGATAATTTCTCGCTCGTCCGGCCCTGAGCGGGCAGTTGAACGACTTGTTCCCGCGTTTTCTCCGTGATGGATGCATCCGTTCGCGCGGAAGATTTTGCTCTGCGGGGCAACTTTCGATTTGCCGAATCGATTCCTGTGCGCAGACTGCGCGCCCTTTTTCAAAATTATGAGCAAACCAAAAGTCTTAGTAGCAGATCCTGTCAGTGAACGCGGTGTGGCCGAACTCCTGGAGGGCGGATTGGTCGATGTGGTCGTGAAGACCGGCCTCAAGGAAGATGCGCTGCTGGAAATCATCGGCGAGTTCGACGGGCTCGTCGTTCGCTCGCAGACGAAGGTAAACGCAACGGTCATCGCCGCCGCCAAGAAGCTCAAGTGCGTGGGACGCGCGGGCGTGGGCGTGGACAATGTCGATACGGATGCCGCGACCAAGGCCGGCATCGTGGTGATGAATACTCCGGCGGGAAATACGATTTCGACTGCGGAGCACGCGTTCAGTTTGCTCATGGCCATCTCGCGCAACATCGCGCAGGCCGACGCCTCGATGAAGGCCGGCAAGTGGGAGCGCAAGAATTTCGAAGGAGTGGAGCTTTACGGCAAGACCCTCGCCATCCTCGGCATGGGCCGCATTGGCACCGAGATTGCCCGCCGCGCGATCGCGTTTGGAATGCGCGTTCATGCTTACGACCCGTATCTCAGCCAGAGCCGCGCCCGCGCAATGCAGGTGGAACTCGTCGAGCGTCTGGAGGATATCCTGCCGTTTGCCGATTACATCACCATGCACATGCCGCTGACGGACGAGACGCGCGACATGCTGAACGCCGAACGCCTCGCGAAGACAAAGAAAGGCGTGCGGATCATCAACTGCGCCCGCGGCGGACTCATCAACGAGCAGGCGCTCGCCGATGCTCTGAAGAGCAAGCAAGTCGCGGCAGCAGCGATCGACGTCTTTGAAATCGAGCCTCCCGCCCCCGACAACCCGCTCCGCACCGCGCCAAACATCGTCCTCACGCCGCATCTCGGCGCGAGCACGGCGGAAGCGCAGGAAAATGTCGGCATCGAAGTCGCGCAGCAAATCCGCGCGATGCTCCTCACCGGCGAAGTTCGCAACGCCGTGAACATGCCGAGCGTGGACGCAAAGACGCTCGCCATCATCGGACCAAACATCGCGCTCGGCGCAAAGCTCGGCCTTTTCCTCAGCCAGATCGCGGCCAAGCGTTGCGATAGCATCAACATCAACTTCTCGGGCAAAATGAACGAGCAGGATACGACGCCAATCACGCGCGCGATCTTGAAGGCATTCCTTCGCGTGGCCAGCGGCGGCGAGGTGAATGAAGTCAACGCGCCCGCATTCGCGCAGCAACTCGGCGTGAAAGTGACCGAGAGCCGCGAGGCTGCAGGCGGCGACTTTGCGGAACTCATCGAGCTTACTGCGACCGGCGAAGGCGGATGGGTGAGCGTCGCAGCCACGCATTTCGGCAGCCAGCCGCGCATCGTGAAAATCAACGGACGCTTCGTGGAAGCCCGTCCGGAAGGCGCGCTGCTTATCTACGAAAACAAGGATCGGCCCGGCATGGTCGGCTGGATCGGAACGCTCATGGGCAAGCATGGCGTGAACATCGCCACGATGAGCATGGGCCGCAACGAAGCCGGCGGTCACGCGCTCGCAGTGCTCAATCTCGACTCCGTCCCCGGCGACGATGTCGTGAAGGAACTGCTCGCAGCCCCCGACATCCGCAGCGTGCAAGTCGTGCAGTTGTAAAAAGCCGCGACTCCCGACTCCAAAAAGCATTCACGCCGCAGTTGCGAACTCTTCGCGACTGCGGCGGTTTTGCGCCGGCGAGCATCACCGCTTTGAGCGACTTCGCCCAACTGACCACGGTGCAAGAGCGGTGATACTCACCGCAGTCCAAAGCCTTCGGCGGTTATTTGGCAACGAGTTTCCGGTATCGCCGTATGGGTCGTGGCTCCAAGTTTCAATCACGCCCACAGCACCCGCGACCCTTGCAGTGTGGCGAGGACTTTTCGCTCGGCGGAGAGGATTACGGTGCTGCCGGGTTCGGCGGATTTCACGACGCCCGCTTTTTTGAGCAAGGCCCAAGGACGAAGCGAAGCGGCGTCCCATGCATCGGCGAGCGGCACACGGGCGAGAGCTGCGAAGTTCAATACCGCGCGGTCCATCGTGAGCGCGGACCCTGCGAGATTCGGCGAACCGGGCTGCCGCACAATGCCGTCGGCTCCGACTTCGATGATGAGTTTCCCGATGCTGTAGCGTCCGGGCGGTGCGCCGGCGGCGGACATGGCATCGGTGACCAGCACGGCGCGCGGCCCGAGCGCGGCGGCGAATGCACGCAGGACTTCCGGCGGGAGATGCGCGCCGTCGGCGATGAGGCTCGCGGCGAGTCGGGGTTCACCGAGTTGGGCGAAAATGGGGTTGTTGTGCCGGTGCATCGTCTGCGGACAGCCGTTGCCGAGATGCGTCGTCATCATCGCCCCGGCATCGCAGGCAGCGGCGACCTGCGCGTGGGTCGCGAGCGTGTGACCCAGCGCGGGCAGCACTTTTTCCGCGCGCAGTTTCGCGATGAATGCGCACGCTCCGCGCAATTCCGGGGCCAGCGTGACGAGCTTGAACCGCCCTTCGGCGATCCTCTGCAATTGGCTCCAGAGCTTCGCAGAAATGGGCGCGACATCTTCCGCCGGATGCGCCCCTCGGGCACCTTCGGCTGCACTAATGAACGGTCCTTCCAAATGATACCCCGGCACGCTGCGCCGAACATCGGGGTCAAGCGCGAGGGCGTCATTGAGCTGCTCGATATTCTCCCGAAACCACGCCTTCGAAGCAGTGATGAGCGTCGGCAACACATGCGCCACGCCCGTCTCCCACATCGCGCGGACCGCTTCGGCACAGACTTCCGCAGTATCGTCGGGATGATTAAAATCGACGCCCTGGTAGCCGTTGCACTGGAGATCGACAAAGCCCGGCCCAAACAACGCTTCGGTTTTTCCCCGCACGCGCTTCCGCGAAACGACGCGTCGCCCGGACAGGCAGAACTCCCAAGTCTCGCCCGTCCGATAGTGCGCCGCGGTGATGTTCATTGCATTAGGCGACCGTCACGGTCCGGCCGGTTTGCGCGCTCTCGTAAATCGCACGGATCACCGCCACGGCATTCCGCGCGTCGCGTCCGCTGATGGCCGGCTGGCGCTTCTCGCGGATGGCATTGCAAAGGTCCTCGATCTGCCGGCGATGTCCCTCGGTGCTGATGGCGAGCGGGTTTGCCACGCCGCCGCCGATGTTCGCGCCGCCGACGCTGCCGCTGCGGATTGCTTCGTCCTCCGGCAGTTCCTGCTCAAACTGCCAGAACTTGATATTGTCATCCTCCAAAACGACCGAGCCTTTATCCCCGCTGATCTCCACCCGCTTGTTCCAGCCGGGATAAGTGCTCGTCGCACCCTCGACCACGCCGAGCGCGCCGTTCGGAAATTTCAGCGCTGCCACCGCCGTGTCTTCCACCGCGATGCGATCATGCGCCAGCGTCGCGATGTTCGCCTTCACCTCGCACGGCACACCGGCAAACCAGGTCAGCAAATCAATCGCATGAACGCCCTGATTCATCAGCGCCCCGCCGCCATCGATCTCCCACGTCCCGCGCCACGCACCGCTGTCGTAATAAGCCTGCGTCCGCCACCATTTCACGTAAGCGCTGCACATCGTCAGCCGGCCAAAGCGGCCCGCATCCACCGCCTTCTTAACCGTCAGCGCGCCCTCGCCGAACCGGCTCTGAAACACGGCGGAAAGAATGCAGCCGCTCTTGCTTGCCGCCGCCAGCATCGCGTCGATCTTCTCCACGGTGATCTCTATCGGCTTCTCACAAAGCACATGCTTCCCCGCATTCAGCGCCGCGATGGCCGCCTCGCCGTGCATCCCGCTCGGCGTGGTGATGCACACCGCATCGACATCCGTGCGGGCCAGCAGCGCATCCAGCGAATCCGCAGGCTGGCACGCCCACTTCTCGCAAAACGCATTCATGCCCGCGAGCGAGTAAGCCGCGACGAGTTCCGCGCCGTTAATATCGCGAATGGCCTCCGCGTGGACGCCTGAGATGTTGCCGGTTCCGATAAGAGCAAAACGAACAGTTTTTGACATGACGACCTTTTACGCATTCACGCTCGGCGGCGAGAAGCCTGAATTGCGCTCTTTTCGATCCGCCCGCATATTTTGCATGACGAAATGAAGCATTCGTGAAACCGCTGCGATTTCATTCTGAGGAACGCCGCCTTCCATTCGCCCCGCGTTCCTGCGTAGCCTCCCGCCATGCTCAAACGCGCAGACCACCTCGACCGCATCATCGCCGCCCTCGGCAGCCTTGCGTATTACCTGAAGCTGAACTCCGCGCAGGGCTTCATCTCTCCCGCCGCGCACCTCGAAGACTTCTGCATCCCGCTGCTCGGCGCGGTGTACGGGTACGACCTCACCAACGCCAACGCCGACCAACACAACGCTCCGGCCATCGACCTTATCGATAAAGAAAGGCGCGTCGGTATTCAGGTCACCATCAACGACACCACGCAGAAAACCCGCGACACGCACAAGACCGCCTCCGACCCAAAGCACGACCTCAAAGCGAAGATCAGCCACCTCATTATCTTCTTCTTCGTGACGACTGCGCCCGACGAACCGGAAACGACGACCAAGTTCACGCCGTGCCCCGGCATAAAAATCACCTCCCTCGACCTCACCGACCTCATCAAGGTAATCGGCACATTCCCGCCCGAGAAGCAGGAGGAAATCGCCGCGCTGCTCGACCGTGAGCTGTCCGGCGGTTCCTCCGCCCAATACGTGACGACCATCACGCAGATTTCCTCAATCATCACGAACTACGTCATAAACGCGCAAAACGTTCAGAAAATCGACCACGTCGAAAATCAGGTGAATGTCTTCGGCGACCAAGAGGTCGGCAAAGGACATATTATCAATGGCCAAACCTCCATCAACGGTGACATCAACATCCAATGAGCCACTGCCCAAACTGCAAATCCGAAATCACGCGCACCGCAAAGTTCTGCCCGGACTGCGGGACTCCGTTGCAGCCAGTCCCCTCACAGCGCGTTGAGAAAGGAGCGATTTTTAACGGACCGGTGTCAGCCAGGGATATCAATCTCGGGCCGAAATCCCGCACTCCCGGGGAACACATCGCCGACTACGTAGCGTGGCTCGCGTTCACCAACCGCGATGTCCGGCTCAGCAACATTATCAAAGCGGTGGCCCAGCCCGGCGCGGCGACTATTCCAATCGACCGAATCTTTGTCTCTCTCGATACCACTTTTCAGATTCCGAAAGGCGAAACGCTTGCGAACTTCCTCAAGACCAAGTCCCGCAAATACTACGAAAAAGCCCATGCCGAGTGGAACGTCGAATCCCGTCCCGCTTCCGTGTGGGAGGTTGCAACCCACCACTCCTGTGCAGTGCTTCTTGGCGATCCAGGCTCGGGGAAATCGACCATCGGCCAGTTTCTCACGCTGGTTCTTGCCGGAGCAAAATCAGACGCTTCGATTTTAGATCGGCTCTCCCGCTGGACCCACGGTGCCTTACTTCCTGTGCCCGTCGTACTCCGTGACTTCGCTGCATGGCTCTCCGCAGACGCAACCGGCGATCTCCCGAAAGGATGCTCCAAGCTTTTTTGGGATTTCATGGAGGAGTCCTACAAGACTGCGGAAAAGCCCGTCGAGTGGCGCAAGGTATTGAGCGATGAGATACTGCGGTCCGGTGCGCTCTTCATCCTCGATGGATGGGACGAGACCGCGGAGGTCGAACGCCTGGCAGTGGTCGCGGAGACAATCTGTGACTTGGTGACAAACTCCGGCACGAAGTCCCGCTTCCTTCTCACCTCCCGCCCCTATGCGTGGGACGGGCTTCCAGTGATGAGCGATACATCGGCTCACCGTGTTTCAGCCGCGTTGCTAAAGCTCCTCTCGACCTTCCCCGACAGCTACAAAGTCGCCGCTCTTCGCGACGAGCAAATCACCACTTTCATTGAGCAGTGGTACGTCGCCGTGAAGACCCTCTGGCAATTGGCAAACCCGGAGGACAAGCGCCATGACATGCTTGCGGCGGCAAAAAGGCCGGACCTCCGATGCGTGGTGGAGAGCCCGCTCCTGCTCACGCTTACCGCCGCGCTCAGCGGCACTCGCTTGCCGGACGATCGCGTCGATCTTTATAAAGAAATCGTAGATCTCTTGCTCGCCCGATGGACCGAGGACAAGAAAGGGCAGCGCAGCCTTCAGGCGGCTCTTGGCGTTTCGCTCCAGATGGCTGCACTCCAGGAAAAGCTTGCCGAGTGCGCGTATCACGCCCACGCAGGCGGCGATTCGGAGAGTGGTGCCGCGGATATTCCCGAGTATCGACTTATTGCTTCCCTACGCTCCTTGTTCCAAAACGACCCTGGAAAAGCGGAGGCAGTAGTCACGTTTATCGAGCAGCGTGCTGGGCTGCTCATTGGCAAGGGCTTGAAGGACGGCGTTAGGCAATTCGCGACGCCCCACCGCACATTTCAGGAATACCTCGCGGCATGCCATCTCGCGAATCAGCCGTCGTTCAACGAAGACGCCGCAAAAATCGCGCTTGCGGCTCCAGGGCACTGGCAGGAAGTCCTCGCATTTGCAGGGCGGATTTCAGGGTCGGCTCGCGGCGCAGCGGCGGCCCATTCTTTGATCAAAACGATGAGCTACGAAGAGCGCTCCACGTCCGGCCCTGTGCCGGATGCGGAATGGCGGAGGGCCGTCGTTGCGGGGAAGATGATTCTCGAGATCGGAGTCGAGCTAGTCAAAGGCAGCGAGGCCAGCAGTCTCGTATGGGAGCGCGTGCGCTGGTGGCTGGCGGAACTACTCACGAAATCGGAGCTTCCTGCGACTGAGCGCGCCGCCGCGGGCATAGTGCTCGGGCGGCTGGGCGACCCGCGCAAGGGCGTCGGGTGCAAGGATGGGGTGCCGGAGTTTGCATGGAGCGCCGAGTTTCCAGCGGGCGACTTCACTCTCGGCGATGGCGGAAAGAAGCGCCGCATCCTCGCTCCCTACCAGATGAGCATCTACCCCGTCACCGTCCAGCAGTTCGCCGAGTTTGTGCGCGAGGGCTGGGCGGAAGACAAGTATTGGTCACCCAACGGCCTCAAGCATCGCGAGGCCAAGCCGGAGGACTACGACCGCGCGGAGTTTCAGACGCCCAACCATCCCCGCGTCGGCGTCTCGTGGCATGAAGCGGTGGCGTTCTGTAAATGGGCGAGCGAGCGCATGGGGCGGCTCATCCGCCTGCCCACCGAGGCGGAGTGGGAGCGGGCGGCGGCGGGCGATGCGAAGGCGAGGCGCAAGTTTGCATGGGGCAATGAAGAGGGCGATGAGCTTGCCGTGCGTTGCAACATGGGCAGCACCGGCATCGGCCATACCTCAGCAGTGGGCATGTTCCCCACGGGTAACACGACACCCGAGGGCATCGCGGACATGACGGGCAACGTGTGGGAATGGTGCGCCAGCCGCTATAGCGACGACTCCAAGGATGCCAGCAAGTCAGTCGGTGATTTGAAACACGACTTCTCCGATACCGGCGTGGTTCGTGGCGGGTCGTGGGGCAACGACTATCCCGTCGATCTCCGCGCTTCGTGTCGCTACTACGGTCGTCCCGGCTATCGTCGCAACGCTCTCGGTTTTCGGGTGGTGGTGGTGGGTGCGGCGTGCTAGCGCTGGGTGTCTTGTTTACCCTTTAGCCCTTTTACACTCTTACCCTTTTAAAAAGAGCGTGGCTTGGCGAATGGCATGGAAAACAAACCGCGTAGCGGGGAAATTTTTTTGCACAAAGCGGCTGCTCTATCCGCTGGCATACGCCTTTCGCAGCCCTTCGGTATTCCCCTCTTTGCTAAACTGATACCACGCAAAAACCGTCTGCGTGACGCGCTGATAGTCCCGCGCAAGCATCAGCCGGTGCTTGCGCTGCTCAAAGCGCCGCTTCGTCGCCCCGAGCACACGCGGGCGCAGCCCCGGCAGGAAGCGGAAGCCGCAAAACGGCACCCCTTCCCGCGTGGCGAGCAGCCGCGATTTTGGCTCCGCCAAATGCAGATGCACCTTCGCCAGCTCGGCGGCGACGGCGTGTTTCATCGCCCCGAGTGCGGCGCGGTCGTCGCCGAAGATGAGGAAATCATCCGTGTAGCGCACCATCGCGCCGCACTGCCATCGCTCAGTGATGATGTGGTCCAGCCCATCGAGGTAAAGATTGCCCCAAAGCTGCGAGGTGAGATTGCCTATGGGCAAGCCGCAAGGCCGCGCACGCCCTTCCGTATGGTAACTGGAGATGATGGTGTGGAGCAGCGCACGCACGGACGGGCAGCGCACCTTTGGCTCCAGCAGCGCGAGCAGCGTCTCATGGTCTATGCTGGGGAAGAACTTCCGCACATCGCATTTGAGCACATAGCGATATCGGTTCACGAGCTTGCGGCAGCATTCGCGGGCGGCAGTCGTGCCTTTGCCAATCTGGCAGGAAAAGCTCCGCGCGATAAACTGCCGCTCCATCACCGGGGCGAGGAGATTGCAGAGGGCGTGATGCACCACGCGGTCGCGAAACGGCGAGGCGGCGATCACCCTGCGCTTTGGCTCCCGAATCTCGAAGAAATGATATGGCCCCGGTCGGTAGCTGCCGGAGCGCAGTTCCTCGCGGAGAGCAGCCAGCTCCGTCTCCCGGCGCATCCACCACGCCTCCACATCCGGGCGGCGGCGTTTGCCCCGCCGGGCTTTGTCGGCGGCGGCGAAGAGATTCCCCCACGAGGCGAGGGCGTCCATCGTGCAGATGCGGGATTGTTGGCGTGGTGTCATCAGGCATCAATCTCAAGGATAAGTGCGTGGGAGGAAAGCGGGTGAACCAGCGGCGAAGCCTTTGGACTGCGGCAGCCTGCTGCCGCTTTTCTCAGCCAGCCTGCTGGCGATGAGTCTTTTGGCGCCCCGAAGCAGGGCGACTTCCGCGCGTGGAGGCGTTTGGCGTCGAGTGATAAGGGGAGCCCGTCCTACTCACCGCCAGCAGGCTGGCTTGCAAAAGCGGCAGCAGGCTGCCGCAGTCCAAGGCCTTCGGCTCGCGCTACCCGCCAAACTGCTCTCTACTCCGGCCCATGCCACTACCAGAACATCCACCACTTTACACAGCCCTTTGCGACCTCATCGCATGGACACTCCAGCGCACCGCCACCATCCCCAAGAGCCACCGCTTCACCTTTGGCCAGCGCATTGATAATTTCTCGCTCGATGCACTCATGCTCTGCGTCTGTGCGACCTACGCGGCGCGGGGGAAAAAGGCGGCGTTCCTGGAGGAACTGAATCTTTTACTGGAGCAACTGCGCGTCCTGTGGCGGCTCGTCCACGGGCAGGCGTGGATGAGCCAGCAGCAGCTCGTCTTCATCATCGGGAAGATAGACGAGGCTGGGCGGATGACGGGTGGCTGGCTGCGGCAGGTGGCAAAGTAGAAAAATGCAGACCGTGGCTTTCATCGTCGCCCGGAGGCGGCACTACCGGCCACGGCCTGCGCCGCGTATTTTCCCCGCGTCTTTGCGGCACTCACAGCGCCACCCTTTCATTGCGCCGGGCTGGCGCGGGGTGTGGCAGGTGGGGTTAGGCTGGGCATCTTGGCACGGGCCGCGCAGAGTTTCCGGCCCCACGCGGCATCTCGCCGGTTTCTTCTAGCATTGCGCCGCCTTGCACGCCGCACCCACCACCACCACCCGAAAACCGATATTGTTGTTACGATTGCCGGGATGATTGTTGTTGCGATACGAAGCGCGGAGATTGTCGGGATTGTTGTTGCCCCACGACCCGCCACGAACCACGCCGGTGCGGCCCCATCCGCTCACTTCCAGCCGGCATTCCCCAAAAGAAACACCGACCGAAATTCAAAAAAAATTTCCCCGCTACGCGGTTTGTTTTCCATGCCATTCGCCAAGCCACGCCCTTTCTAAAAGGGTAAGAGTGTAAAAGAACTAAAGGGTAAACAAGACACCCAGCACTAGCACGCCGCACCCACCACCACCACCCGAAAACCGACACGGTTGCCACGAATGCCGGGATGACCGCTGCTGCGACACGAAGCGCGGAGAACGTCGGGAAGGTTGCAGCCCCACGACCCGCCACGAACCACGCCGGGCTTGTCGCTCTCGGGATCCTCGTCCGGCTGGTAGTTGCGGTAGTTGTCGGCCCATTTCGTCGAGCACCACTCCCACACATTGCCCGCCATATCTTCCGCGCCACACTCCGCTTTGCCAGCGGGGAAAAGGCCGACTGCCGAAGTGTGGCCGATGCCGACTTTCTCCCAATTTGCCTGCTCCTTGAGGGCGGCGTCTCCCCACGGGTAATCCCGTGCATCGGTGTGGCGAGCGGCGCGTTCCCACTGCGCCTCCGTGGGCAACGAGATGCGCGCAGTCTCGGGCAGTCCGAGGGCGACGCGCTGCGCGTGCAGCCACGCAGCAAAGGCGTGCGCCTCGTACCACGAGACGCCGACACGGGGATGGTTCGGCGTTTGGAAAATGCGGTCGTATCGCTCCGGGGCGCTTCGGGTTTTCCAGCCTTCCTTCGTCCACCACTGCGCATCCCCATACCCGCCCGCCGTGATGAATGCGGCGTATTGCTCTACGGTAATGGGGTAGCGGGAGATGCGGTAGGGCTCGCGGATGAGGTCGCAGAGAAAGCGCGGTTTTTCATCGTCGTGCTTGTCGTTGTTGCCCATCGGGAAAGGCCCGGCATCCACCTGGCACCACGCGATGTCCGGCAGCTCCAGCCCTGCCACGGTGATGGTGCGGACGCCCACCCGCTCGTCGCCCAGCACGCCGATCGCTGCGGCTGCCAGCGCCCGCTGCTTTTGCGGGGCTGCGCTATCGCGGATGCCGAGCAGCTTGCCGCGCAAGTCGGCGATGGTGCGGCTGGAAGTGGGCACATCTTCATCATCCCAAGTGGCGATGCGGGCATCGCGGGCGATCTCGGCGGCGAGCAGGTCGTCGCCTTTCGCCATGAGCGCGGCGATGAGGGCGAGCACTAGGTGCTGCATATTCTTCCGCGCATGGGCCTGCACGCCTGCGGCCCAGAGCACGGTCTTGCGGGCGTAGTCGCCTTGCTTTGCGAGAGCGTCCACGACCCGCTTTGGGAATGCTTTCCCCTCCGCCAGCGCATCGTTCGTGAGGTAGCACCCGGCGAGGAATTCCTCGAAGCGGTAGTGAAACTCCAGCGCTGCGCCATCGCGGGATTGCAGGATGCCCGCACGGTCACGCAGCGCTGCGATGAGGGCGTCGCGGTCGTCGTCCGTCCACTTCGGGTCGAGGCGCAGCCGGTTTTCCAAAAGGTCCACATCCACCGTGAGCGATTTGCCGTCCTCGCGCTTTACGGTGGCGGTGCGCTCGCGGTGGAGAAAGGCGATAGTCTCCAGCCGGGAGCGGAGTTTCGCCGGGTCCGCAGCGATAGGGCGGTGCTGGGTGGCGGTGGCGTCGTCAGCCTTGCGCGAATCGCGCAGGATGCCATCCACAAGCTGGTCCATGAGCGCGGCCCCGGTATCGGGGAGCGGCTTTTCCAGCCGGTGGAGCTGGGCCATGACGGTGAGGAAAAAGGGATTGCCCGCCATGTCCTGCAAATCCTCGGAGGCGCGGACGGCCTTGCGCAGCGTGTGCTCGCATTGCGTCTGTTCGGCTGCGCTTTTCAGGAAGCCGCAGTCTTTGGATTCTTGATACCACGCAGCGACAAACCGCTGCTGGAGTGCATCCGAGAGCGGGACGATCTGGTATGGCTCGGGGAAGCCCGCGATGCGCGTCTCCTTCCGCTCGTAGGAGGCGATACGGCAGGTGACGACGATGCGGCTCTTCGCATACTCACCCGCTGCAAAAGCGCGGATGGCCTCGCGGATGATGGGCAGGCTGGCTTGCGGGACTTCATCGAGGCCATCGAAAAAGACGACGGCAGCGCCGCGCTTGAGCAGCTCGCGGAGCTGCGCGGCGGCCTCGGTGTGCTGGGCGTCGGTGAGCACTTTCTGGAGCCAGTCGAATACTTCTTTGGCCGTGCCTTTTGCCCCCGCAGCAAGGTCGCGCTCGAAGTGCCGGAGCACGATGCGGAAAGGCACCGGGCCTTTTTCCTCCTGCGCCAGCCGCCGTGCGACGTGCTGGACGAAGGTGCTCTTCCCTGAGCCCGGCTCGCCGGTGAAGACGGTCTTCGTTTTGTCCGGGAGGAAGAGCGCATCCCACGCGGAGAGCGTGCGGCTTTCCACCTCCTTGCCCTTGTCGCCGGGCAGGTGGGAATTTGTCTCCAAGCCTACATACACGGCATCGAGCCCCGGTGCCCGCTGCCCGCGCTCCGGCTCGATATTGAGGCCGACGACATTGACGATGCGGCACTGCTCGGCGAGCGACTCGCAGTAGCCGGCGAACACCGCACGCAACGCTTCATCGGAAGGCGGGACGGTGGGCACGGTGCCGTAGTAGTGGTTGTGCAGGGTGCCGACGGTGCCGATTTGCTGGACGTTCTTGCCGGTGATGTTGGTTGGCGGATTCATGGGGCGGGGTCGGTTACTTCGAAAGAAAAAAGCCGCGCTGTTTTTCGGTGATCGGTTTGCCGAGGCGCTCTAGGACGGCGAGCATGTCTTCCCAGATGTTGCGCTTTTCGGAGAGGGCCTGGTTGCGCAGGAGATACGACGGGTGATACGTGGGCATGACGGGGATGCCGTGGAATTCCTTCCAAGTGCCGCGCAGTTTGGTGATGAACACTTTGTCCTCGCCGAGCAACCCCTCGACCGCAGTCCCGCCAAGCGCGACGATGACGCGGGGCTGGATGATTTCGATCTGCTGGAGGAGGTAGGGCTTACAGGTCGCCATCTCGGCGGGCGTGGGCTTGCGGTTGCCGGGTTCGCCGGGCGGCATGTTGGGGCGGCACTTGAGGACATTTGCGATATAGATGTCGCTGCGGCGCAGGCCCATTGTCTCGATGATTTTCGTGAGAAGCTGCCCTGCTTTGCCCACAAATGGCTCGCCGACCATGTCCTCATCCGCGCCCGGCGCCTCGCCGACAAACATGATTTCCGCGTTGGGATTGCCGACTCCGAAGACGACTTGGGTGCGGGAAGCGACCAATTGCGGACATTTTGCGCAGATTAAAACGGGGCCGCTCAATGCCGCGAGACGCTCGGCTTTTCCAGTGCCGCCCGGACTGACGATTTGCGGCTGCGCAGTTTTTTGCGGAGCGGGTGCCGCCACTTGCGCGACGGGCGCTGGCTTGCGAATTTCCGGTGTGGCTGCGGAGGTTGCGGAAGTTTTTGCGCCGGCAGTCGCAGCCAGCCGCGCCAGTGTGGCTGCGGATGCGCGGGCGGTGGCTCCGCGACTTTGCAGGGCTTGGACGGCTTCATGGACGATGTCGAGAGCTGGTTCACTCATATCGGTAGTTGTGCTCCCGCCACGGGAAAATTACAATCCACGATGCACGGTGGAGGATCACAAATCGGTCATTTATTGAAAAATTTACGCCGATTTCACGCTGGGCCGCGATCCATTTTGTCAGAGGTTCGGAGTTTTCCGGCTTGACCCTTCGTTACAGTCCCAGCTTCTATCCGCCCCTCGTTTGCCCGAATAAGGCTAAAACGGACATATCTATGCCCGAAAATCTGGGAAATCTTGTTTGGACGCTTTGTTACATGGCGGTGCTTTTAGGTCTATCTTTGTATGGGCTGCATCGCTACGTGATCGTGTATCTCTATCTAAAAAATAAAAAGAACATCCCCCAGCCTGCGAGCCAGTTCGAGGAGTTGCCCCGCATCACGGTGCAGCTCCCGATCTTCAATGAGCTTTACGTCGTGGAACGGCTTTTGGAATCCGTCGCGAAACTCGAGTATCCTCGGGAACTTCTCGACGTGCAGGTGCTCGATGACTCGACTGATGAAACCCGCGAACTCGCGGAGAAGCTCGTCCGCGATTTGCAGAAGACAGGCTTGGACATCGTCCACATCCACCGCATCGACCGGACGGGGTTCAAAGCGGGCGCCTTGGAGAACGGACTGAAGACCTCCAAGGGTGAGTATATTCTCATCCTCGACGCCGACTTCGTGCCGACGCCCGACGTGCTGCTGAAGACCGTTCATTTTTTCACCAGCCCGAATGTCGGGATGATTCAGACCCGCTGGGGGCACTTGAACCGCACGCACTCGCTCCTCACCCGCGTGCAGGCCATGTTCCTCGACGGCCATCTTCTCCTCGAGCAAACCGGACGCAACCGGAGCGGACGCTTTATCAATTTCAACGGCACCGCAGGCGTCTGGCGGAAGTCGTGCATCGTCGATGCCGGCGGCTGGCACCACGACACGCTCACCGAGGACCTGGACCTGAGCTACCGGGCGCAGTTGAAAGGCTGGAACTTCGTTTTCCTGCCCGACCTCGTCACTCCCGCTGAACTGCCCGTGGACATGAACGGCTTCAAGAGCCAGCAGCATCGTTGGACGAAAGGAAGCATCCAGACTTGCCGCAAGCTTCTCCCCGCTGTGTGGAGGTCCAGTCTGCCGCTCAAGGTGAAAATCGAAGGCACCGTCCATCTCACTTCGAACTACGCTTTCCTGCTTCTTTTCTGCATCTGCATCCTCCTGCACCCGACGACGGGCGGCATGGCGAGCGTCGCAATCGAAGGCGGCGGCGCGCAATCCTGGTTTCGGACGATCCTCATCGACATCCCGATTTTCATCACCGGTTCGTTTCCGGCGATCGTATTTTACATCGTCTCGCAGCGGGAACTTTACCCCCGCTCGTGGCTGCGCGAAATCCTGTATCTCCCGGCACTTCTCGCACTCACCATCGGGCTCGCTGTAAACAACGCATGGGCTGTGATTCAAGGCATGGCCGGCGCGACCGGCGAGTTTACGCGGACCCCGAAATACGGCATCCACAGCCAGTCGAACAGTTGGAAGAAAGCGAAGTATTCGCCGATGAAAACGATTTTGCCATTTATTGAGATTGGCTTTGCCGCGTATTTCAATTATTTCCTCATCAACGAAATCACACATCG
>JAYUSJ010000286.1:0-4341 GCA_043755735.1 Verrucomicrobiaceae bacterium
CCGCAGCATGATTGCGCGGGCGACCGATTCCACTTTGCCGATACTGCTGACCTTCCACGAAGGAAACGCCGCGCGAATCTTCTCCGCGCCTTTGGCTGCGGTATCCGCCGCTTTCTCGGCAAGCTGCGCATTCACCTCGGATGCGCTCGGGAGCGAAGGCATCATCGCCGGGAACGGTGCCCACATTCCAGGGTCGGAAATGGGAACGAGAAACGGCTCTTCAACCGAGATCACATGAACCTCCAGTTGTGCCGGGAGGCCGACGTGGCGGAGTTCCGTGATGATTGCGTCGGCGCACGCTGAGCCGTCATAGGCGATGAGGATCGATTTCATGACTGGGATTATCTGCCAGTTGCGTTGAGTTTGCTAGACTTCCCTTGCTGGAAGCTTCGCATTATTTGCCGGTTCGATGCATGGCTTTCCCTTCGTCGGGAAATTGTCCGGGGTGCGTCCTGTCGGAATTAGTTCCTTCTGATTGTCGTGGGGGAAAAGTCATCGGTCAGATATGGGCGGGTCAATCCGCTGACGGATGAGCGAATTATCGCTACACGCCGAGCCGTGCACGCGCTTCGGCGAGGTAGGTTTCGTCGATGTCGAAGCCGATGACTTTTGCCACGCCGCAATTGCGGGCGCCTTCGGCGGCGTGGGCGAGGCCGAGGAATGGGTCCATGACTACGAGGTCGTCGCGGACTCCGTGGAGGCGCACGCACCATTCGGCGAGTTGGGCGGGGAAGGTCGCGGGGTGCGGGCGGTCGTTGTCGCGGCTTTTGATGGTCTTGTAGGGGATGAACCAATTGTTGCCGCGGCAGCGTTTGTCGTCGCCTCCGGTGTGGCCCCAGCGGGCGATGTTGCTTTTGTCCATGTAGGCGACGCCGACGGCTTTGCGGTCGAGCTTGGTGTTCCCGTCCTTGGTGAGGTGGAAGATGTATTCGTGGCAGTCGTTGATGTAGCGCTGGCCTTGGAGGGGCTTGAAGTGGCCGGCGGAAATCTCGGGCTCGCCCTTTGGCTGGATGGTGATGCTCTTAATCCAATGGAGCGTGTTTTGCAGCGTGAAGAGCGGTCGCAGTCGGAGCACGAGCTCGTGGGGGAGATACGGATTTTTGGAGGACGCGCCGACGTTGAGGAAAAAGGAGCCGTCGTCGCGCAGGACGCGTTTCAACTCGGTAGCCCACTTCACGCACCAGTCGAGGAACGCCTCGCGCTCAAGGTCGTCGCGGTATTTGCCGTAGGCGATGTCGAGGTTGTAGGGCGGTGACGTGACGACGACATCGACGCTGCCGGTTTCCATCGCGGCCATTCCGGCGACGCAATCGCCGTGGCGGAAGTCCATCACCGTGCGGCCGGGCAGAAAGAGATCGGCGGACATTTATTTTTCGGCGCGCGCGGGTTGGCGGGATTCGGTGGCGGGGGTTTTGGTGATGCCGTCGCCGAGCTCGGCGCGCATCGTGTTCGCGAAGTCGATGAGAATGTCGACGACTGCGGAATGCTTTTCGGCAACGTTGGTGGTTTCACCGATGTCCGCATTGAGGTCGTAAAGCTCTGGTTTCTCGATCTTCGCCTGGCGGTATTTGGCGGGGATTCCGTCCTTTGCTTTCGGCTGGTCGCCCATGGTGCGATAGTTTCCGGGGAGCATGAGTTTCCAGCGGCCTTCGGTGACGCTCTCAAGGTTGTTTGGCGAATACCACGTCGCGTAGAGTCGAATGCCGTGTTCCTCTCGCGGCTTGCCCATGAGGTCGTTGACGCTGTTGCGTCCGTCGATTTTTACATCGGGCAGTTTTGCGCCGGTGAGGGCTGCGAGCGTCGGGAGAATATCAATCGTCATCGCCATGTCCCCGCTCACACTGCCCGCCGGGATTTTGCCCGGCCAGCGCATGATGCATGGGACGCGTGTGCCGCCCTCCCAACTCGTGCCTTTTCCCTCGCGCAGCGGAGTGGCGACGCCGCTGTGCTCGCCGTAGCTCAGCCATGGGCCGTTGTCGCTGGTGAAGATGACGAGCGTTTTTTCATCGAGCCCGTTCCTTTTGAGCGCAGCGAGTACTTCGCCGACGGACCAGTCGATTTCTTGGATCACGTCGCCATACAAACCAGCGCCGGATTTGCCCGCGAACTTGTCGCTCACGTAGAGCGGGACGTGCGGCATGTTGTGCGCGAGGTAGAAGAAAAACGGGCGGTCCTTGTTGCGCTCGATAAATGCGACGGCGCGCTCGGTGTAGCGCGTCGTGAGTTGGCGCTGGTCGTCGGGCGTTACATCGTCGTCGATGATTTTCGAGCCGTCGTACATCGGGAGATCCGGGTAAGCGCCCGGCTTTGCCTCCGGGTGATGCGGCCACATGTCGTTCGAGTAGGGAAGGCCGAGCCATTCGTCGAATCCCTGATCCACCGGTAGCCAGCCCGGACGGTCGCCGAGGTGCCATTTTCCAGACATCCCCGTCGCATAGCCGTTTGCCTTGAGCATCTCGGCGATGGTGGTCTCGGAGGGATTCAGCCCGATTTTCGCACCCGGCCCGAGCGCGCCATTGATGCCGACTCGCGCGTGGTAGCAGCCCGTGAGCAATGCCGCTCGCGAGGCCGAGCAAACGGCGGACGAGACGTGAAAGTTCGTGAACCGCCGCCCTTCCGCAGCCATGCGGTCGAGGTTCGGCGTGGTGTAGCGCTTTTGCCCAAAGCAGCCGATGTCGCCGTAGCCGAGATCGTCACAGAAAATGATGATGACGTTTGGTTTTTCGGCCCGGAGGGTTGAGGCGAGCAAAATGAGAAATGAGGCGATGTGCCGGAGCATCGCGATTTCTAGGCTGCTGGGACTTGCGAAGTCCACTCTCAGTTTATCCGAGGTGCGATGCGGGCGGTGGGGGAGTTTAAAAAGACCGCTGTTCACGGGCGTCTTTTCCTGACTACGTGAATGCCATGCGCCTGCTCCTGATTGATGGACACTATTACTGCTACCGCTCGTTTTACGCGATTCGCGACCTGAAAAATTCGCGCGGCGAGAGCACGAATGCGATTTTCGGCTTCGTCAAAACGATGCGTAAAATGCTGAAGGATTTGCGTCCTGATTTGGCAGCAGTTCTGTGGGATCAGGGACTGCCGCTCCGCCGCACGACGCTTCAGCCGGACTACAAGGCGACGCGCACCGAGACGCCGTGTGATCTGCGCCCGCAGATCGATGCACTGATCAAGATGGTGCCCTCTTTCGGACTGAAATCGATCGGCGTTCCGGACACAGAGGCCGATGATTTGATGGCCACTTACGCGACCGTCGCAAGGGCGCGCGGCGACGAAGTGATCCTCGCGACGAACGACAAGGACTTGTTCCAACTCGTGGATGAAAAGTGCTTCGTTTATTCCACCAACAAGACGGATCTCGCGGACCCGAAAGACCCGCACGCGCTGCTCGACGCTGCGAAGGTGCAGGAGAAATGGGGAGTCCCGCCGTCGCAAATCGGGGAGGTTCTGGCGCTCATCGGCGACGCAGTGGACAATATTCCCGGGGTGCCGGGAATCGGCCAGAAGACGGCGGTTTCGCTGCTCGCCCAGTTCGGCAGCCTTGATGCGCTTTTGAGCAATCTGGCTTCGGTGAAAGCGAACCGTGCGCGCGAGAGTCTCACGGCGAGCGTGGAGCATATCGCGAAAAATCGGGAGATGGTTCGTTTGGATTTGGATCTGCCGCTTCCGGTTCCGCTGGACGATTTGCGCATTCAGCCCCAGTGGGAGGAAATGGTTGAGGCGATGGAAAGTTGCGAGTTCCGAAGTCTCACTGCGGAAGTTCGCGCGGAGGCTGCAGCCGCGGGAGTTGTCGCGCCTCCGCAGCAAGCAAAAGCACCGGCGGGCCTTTCGCAAGGAGAGCTTTTTTAGGTCATGCGTCCGCGATGGTGGTTCTTTGCGGGCTGGGCTATGTTTATTGCGGGCATCATCGTCCTCGCGGATATCGGGCGCCTTTCGTGGGTCACTGACATGGTGAGGAAATACCCCGGTTCGGACAAATTCGGGCACTTCTTCCTAATCGGCACGCTCGCGTATCTCTTTAATCAGGCGCTTGCTTGCAAGAAACTCGGCCCGCTGTTGATGGGCAGTCTGCTGGTCGCCATTGCCATCACCGCCGAGGAGTTTTCACAAAAGTGGACACCCAATCGAAATTTCGATTACGCCGACATGGCTGCGAATCTATGCGGCTGCATCGCCGCAGACCTGCTGTCCAGACGTAGGAAGCCCGACGCGTAAGCGTGTTTATCGGCTGTGATTTGTGACTGGTGAGAAGTGATTAGTCGCAAGCGGGAGGCGTGGGTCAGGACATGGGTAACACATGTGGTTCAGGACATGGGTAACACCTGCCGTGGACTTTGG
>JAYUSJ010000287.1:0-13995 GCA_043755735.1 Verrucomicrobiaceae bacterium
AGCTGCTGATTCCGTTCATCCACTCACTCACCGGCGTGATGTCGCGTGTGAGATCGAGCGACTTGGTCACGCAATCATTGGCGCCGAATACTGCGGCGATGGTGCTCGTCTCGGGGTGCATGTCGCCGATCCAGACGAGACGGTCGCGCTTCACCCCGTCCCATAGATATTCCTGCATATTGAGGTGAACGGTGTATGCGCCGACATCCCAGATTCGATTGAGACGCTCGTCATCGCACTTGAAAGATCCGAGCCGGGGAACATCGCGGAGTTGCAGCACGGCGCGGACTTGGGAGAGCGAGACGGGGAGTTTGCCATTCAGCGCGTCGATGCGGACGAAGCGAAATCCGCTCGGGCCATAAGTGCGCTTTCCAAGCCAGGGTGTGACATCGTGAAAGTCGCGAACTGCGTGATCATTTTGCGCCCCGCGCTCGCCCTGTTCGCTCATCGCCTCGCTCACACTTTCTCCAAACCGAACTCGGATCGGCGCCGGGTCTTTTGATTTCACGATCGGTGTGAAGATTTCCACGTAGCCCGCGATTTCAGTGCCGAAATCCAAGACGATACTTGCTGGCTTGCCATCGGTCGCGGTGAGAACACAGGGCGGCTGCGACTCCTTTAACACGGCTTGTCCGGGCTTTTTGGCCAGCAACGAGTCCGGGTTTGCGACGCCCTTTTCCGACTTCCAGACGATTCGTGTGGGCGGGATGAAGAAGGTGGAGAGAGGCGATTTCTCAGCGTTCGCGGCGATCGCAGCGGGTAGCGCGGATTGCTGGGCCAAAGCGGATGCTGAACCGGCGAGCAGAATGGCGAATAGGCGGAGAATTGTCATGCACACAGATGATCATCTCCCGCTTCGGCTGCAAGGCGAGACTCACGCGCCGAGCAATGTCTTTGCGTGGGCGAGAGCGGATTCGCCTTTGCCGCCCAGCATTCGCGCGATTTCGGCGATGCGTTCCTTCCTTTCGATTCGCTGGAGCTTGGACACGGTCCGTCCGCCTTCGATATCTTTGCTGACGACAAACTGGCTGACTGCGCACGCTGCGACCTGCGGGAGATGGGTGATCGCGAGAACCTGCCGTTCCTCGGCAATCGCACGCATTTTCTCGCCGACCGCGTGTGCGATTTCGCCGCCGACGTTTGCATCGATCTCGTCGAATACGAGGAGCGAAATCGTGTCCTGCGCCGCAAGCGCGGACTTAACCGCGAGCATGACGCGGGAGATTTCACCGCTGCTTGCGATGGCCTTGAGTGGCTTGGCGGGTTCACCGGGATTCGGCGCAAATACAAAGTCGATGGCTTCGGCTCCGTGCGGCCCGGGCGCTGGAAGTGCGGCGAGCGCGACGGAGAAATCGGACTTCTTAAAGCCGAGGTCGCGGAGGTGCGCGGTTACGGTTTTTGCGAGCTTCGGTGCGGCGGTTTTCCGTTTCTCCGAGAGCTTTGCCGCGGTCTCCTCCGATGCTTTGCGGTGCTTCTCGATATCCCGGCCGAGTCGTTCGATTTCCTCGCCACGGCTCTCAATTCTTGCAAGTCGCGCGGCGGCGGTTTCGCCGAAGGAAATTACTTCCGTGATGCTGCCACCGTACTTGCGCTTGAGTGTTTCGAACAGGGTCACACGGTCTTCCATCTCGGCAAGTTCGCCGGGCTCGACTTCGAGATCTTCGGCGTAGTGCTGAATGCTGGACGATAGTTCCTCGATCTCGGCAATGCCGCGGTGCAGCGCGTCGGAAAAGCGCACCGCCGCAGGGTCCACGCGTTCCAGATCGCGGAGCAGTCGCCCGCATTCATTCAGTCGCGTGACTGCACTGTCCTCGGATTCTGTGAGGCGGCCCAGCACGCCCGTCGAGAGCTCTAGGATTCGGCGTGCGTTCGAGGCCACGGTGTAGCGTCCGGTGATTTCCTCTTCCTCGCCGGGCTTGAGCGCAGCGTCGGTGATCTCGGAGACTTGATGGCGCAGCAAATCCAGTTCGCGCTCCATCGCGGCCTCGCTGCTGGCGAGTTCATCGCGCTCGGCGATGAGGCGGTTCATTGCGCGAAATTGCTCGCCGTATTTCGTATGCAGCGCCTCGGCTCCGGCGAATGAATCGAGCAGACCGAGCTGCTTCTCGGAGCAGAGAAGCGATTGGTGATCGTGCGGACCGTGGAGATCCACGAGGCCGTCCCCCAGTTCTTTCAGCACATTCAGCGTCGTCGGGCTGCCGTTGATGAACTGCCGGTTCGTTCCGCTCGTGGAAAAAACGCGTTTGAGGATGAGTTGCGCATCCTCGCAGGGCTCGACGCCTTGCTCTTCCAGCCACGCATTCGCCTTCTTTGCGTCATGGACGGTGAATACCGCCTCCACGGTGCAGCTTTCCGCGCCGGCACGGATGAGCGATTTATCGGCACGCTCGCCGAGGACGAGCTTGAGCGCGCCTACGATGATGCTTTTGCCCGAGCCGGTCTCCCCGGTCACGGCGATGAAGCCGGGGCCGAGCAGCCACTCAAGTTCCTCGACTAGCGCGAGGTTGCGGATACGGAGCGATACGAGCATGGCGGGTGTGAGTAAAAGGACCGCGCGTTTTGTGCAAGTGCGCGCACGAAGCAAATGAAGTCTGTTGCTTCGGACGTCCCCAATCCGCACTGTCCGCCGTTCACATTTGAATAAGCGCACCATCATCGACAAAATCATCGCCGTCCTTGCAGCAGAGCTCGACAGCTACACCCAGTCCGCCCGTGCGGCCTTCGCGGCGGCCACGGACGAGCAGAGTAAATCCGAGGGTAAATACGACACACGGGCCATCGAGTCATCGTATCTCGCTCGCGGCCAGTCGCTCCAGGCCACCGAAATCATGCGCGCGGTCCAGCAATACGAAGTGCTGCCGGTTCGAGCGTTCCTCCCAACCGCGCCGATCGACATCGGGGCCATCGTGGAGCTCGAACGCAAGGGCGAGCGCACGTTTTACTTTATCGGTCCGGGAGCTGGTGGAACCGAGGTCGAGTGCGAAGGGAATTTGATTCTCGTCATCACGCCGCAGTCCCCGATGGGCCAGCAGCTCGTCGGTCGGAAAAAGGGCGAGCGTTTACAAATCAAGGTCGGGCGCACGAGTGAAAATTTCGAGGTTGTGGCTTTGGAGTAGGCCCTCGCATTCCGTTTCACAGCTTTCGCGCGACCTTGAATTTGCGGCGAAGCATTTAGTGGTCATTTCGATCGACCGCTTTACGGATGCTCCATCCGGCGGATTCCAGCCGGGTCCGCGCAGCTTGCTCCGGGATACCGAGGGCGGTTTGCACGGTCCTCACGGCTCGATCACGTAGCTTGGCATTGCTCGCCCGCATATCGACCATTGCTCCGCCTTTGACTTTCCCCAACAGGATCATGGTGGTCGTGGTGAGGATATTCAGCGCTACTTTCGTCGCAGTGCCGGCTTTGAGGCGTGTCGATCCTGCAACGAGTTCCGGGCCGGTCGGCAGGTCGATTTCGACATCCCAGATCGTCGCGTGATTCCGTGCGGGATTGCAGGTCAGCAGAATCGTCGCAGCGCCGAGTTCCCGTGCGCGCCCCAGTGCTCCGATGACGAACGGGGTCCTTCCGCTCGCCGATATTCCGCACACCACATCCTTCGCTCCTACCCCGCGGCTCAACAGCGCCACGATTCCGGCTTCCGGGGAATCTTCCGCGGCTTCGGCGGCCCGCATCAAAGCGCTCGCTCCGCCCGCAATGATGCCCTGCACGAGCTCGGGGGAACTGCCGAATGTCGGCGGGATCTCGCTTGCATCCAGAACTCCCAGACGCCCGCTGGAGCCCGCGCCGACGTAAAAAAGCCGCCCGCCGCATTTGAGCGCTGCTGCGATTTTCTCAACCGCGTGCGTGAGCTCAGGTGCGCGCTGGGCCAGCGCGTGGCGGACGCAGTCTTCTTCCTCTACGAAAAGCGAGACGAGCTGGGCGGCGGACATCGCATCCATTGCGTGGCTCTGCGGGTGCACTTGCTCCGTCGTCGCGACAGCAAGCTCGCGATGCTCCGATGCGCTCACCTCACGCGCAATCCGCACGTCGGCAACCTTGGGTGCGCCGGCAAGCACCGCAGCCCCCATCGCACCGCTGATGGTGCAGATATCGACGTCTGCACGCGGCAGCATTGTCGCCAGATACTCGCTGTAGGCCGCAGAGTAAAAGGGCTCCTTTGTCAGCAGCCCGCCTAGAAGTCGGACGGGGATCGTCTGCTCCGCGAGCCCGAGCCGCTTTGCCACTGCGTATGTGAATTCCGCAAGGTCGCGTGCCCGGTGTTTGATGAGCGCCAGCATATCGTGATCGCCGTTTTCCGCCGCGCGGAAGATGACCGGCGCAAGCTGGGCGACGTTCATTTTATCGGTATTGTGAATCCAGTCCACGAGCTGCGGCAGTTCATTCATCCCGAGTGCCCCGAGGATGCTCGTCGCAAGAGGAGAGAGTGTACCTTCCACATCGTAGCGCAGGAGAACTTTCCGCAACGCGTGACGCGCCACATCGTAGCCTCCTCCGCGGTCGCCGAGGATGTGCCCCCAGCCGCCCGCTTTCTCCGTCCGCGTGCCGCAGCGTCCCTGCACCACAGCGCCGGTGCCACTGATGACGATAATTCCGTCCGATTCACCCAGTGCTGTGGCAAAGCCGGACTCCCGATCATTTCCGAGAGCCAGTCGTGCATGTGGCCATCGCGCGCTCGCAAGACCACGCAGACGCTCCCGGTCCGAAGCCGTGAGACAACCCGCGAGGAATACGCCGACAGCCTCCGCATCCGGAAGAACGCTGAGGATTTCACGGAGACTCTCGTCGGAAATTAGCTTGAGATTTGCAGCCGGCAGTTGCCCGCTGCGAATGATTCCATGCGGGCCGATGAGCACCCATTCCGTCTTCGTTCCGCCACCTTCGACGCCGAGCACCGTTGCAAATATTTCCTGCATGAGGCGCACTCTCGCCTAGATTCCGGCTGCGCTCAATGATGACGTTTTGCCGGAAAATAAATTGAATAAGGCGGACGCGGGAACAGTCTCAGCGAAACCTATGAACATCCGATCATCCATCGTCGCATCCTCCATCCTCGCCGCAACCTGCATCGCCCAACCGCCGGACCTCATCCGTGCGGACGCAAAACGGATCCTCGAACACATGGAGTGGAAAGAGGTGAACGTTATCGCCATCCGTCAGGGTGTGAGCTCAAAGGGCGAAGTCGCACCCATCTACGCGACCGTCCTCGGATTTGCATCGCGCGACAGCAAGAATCAGCAAGTCTGCCAGACCCTCGTTTTCGACAGCGAGATCGGATGGCACCACCTGGAGATGCAGGAGAAATCTGCTCGAATCTGGGCCAAGGAAGGTTATCGCGAGGTCAAGATCTGGTCCACTTGGTGGAGTGGAACCAGCAACGCGCCTGCATCATCGGAGCGTCCGGGTCCCCGTTAAATCCAAAGTGTGCCGGCGGTTGTGATTTGATGGTCGTGCGTAACGTCTTCGCCCGGGAACTTGTCATTGCGAACACCGGGCCCTACTACGCACGGCGACTTCATGCCTGCTGCCACCGCGCTACCAATTTGGAAAATCCACGCCGACATCCTGCGCTCGCTGCGGGACGGAAATCGCTTGGTGCTCGTCGCGCCCACGGGCTCGGGCAAGACGACGCAGGTGCCGCAGATGTTGCTCGATGCGGGGATCGCGGGCGACCGGATGATTGTGGTTTTGCAACCCCGGCGCGTGGCGGCTCGCACGGTGGCGACTCGTGTGGCTTGGGAGCGTGAGGGGAAGTTGGGCGCGGAAGTCGGGTATCAGATTCGCTTTGATGATCACACGAGCGTCGGCACGCGCATTTGCTTTGTCACCGAGGGCATTTTGCTGCGCTGGCTGCAGGATGATCGCACGCTGGGCAATATCGGCGCCGTGGTTTTCGATGAGTTTCACGAGCGCAATTTGCTCAGCGATGTCGCGCTCGCGCTGGTGAAGCATTTGCAGCTGACGCAGCGGCCGGATTTGGCGATGGTGGTGATGTCTGCCACGCTCGATGCCGAGCCGGTTGCCGCGTATTTGGGTGAATGCCCGATCCTCGTTTCCGAAGGGCAAAGTTATCCCGTGGATGTCGGCTATCTTTCCGTGCCCGACCATGGCCCCATCACTGCGCAAGCGGCGGAGACGGTCGAACGCATCATCAATGGCGGTGCGCCCGGCGACATCCTCGTCTTCATGCCGGGGCGCGGCGAAATCAACGGTACACTGGACGCATTGCGCAGTCTGAAAACGCGGGAGCGCGTGGCCTGCATCCCGTTGCACGGCGAGCTCGAACCGCAGGAACAAGACCGCGCTTTTTCCCCGAACCCGCTGCGCAAAGTGATCGTCGCTACGAACGTCGCGGAGACCAGCATCACGATTGATGGCATTCGCCACGTCGTGGATAGTGGCGTCGCCCGCGTGGCGCGTTACGATGCGGAACGCGGCATCGGCACGCTTTTGCTGGAGCCCATCAGCCGCGCCAGTGCCGACCAGCGCAAAGGCCGCGCCGGACGCACCGCGCCCGGAACGTGTCATCGCCTTTGGACCACGAGCAGCCACAAGGAACGCGACGAACGCAACACGCCCGAGATTCAGCGCAGCGATCTCGCCGAAGTCGTGTTGCTGCTGCACTCGCTCGGCATCCGCGAAGCCGCGACTTTTGACTGGCTCGACAAACCCGACCCGCAAGCCGTCGAGCGCGCCGAGCGGCTGCTCACGATGCTCGGCGCGTTGCTCGATGCGGGCCTCACGCCCATCGGTCGTCAAATGCTCCGCCTGCCCATGCACCCGCGCTACTCGCGGATGCTCATCGAGGCCAGCCAGCGCGGCTGCGTGCCCGATGCCGCCTTGTGCGCCGCGTTGGTGAGCGGTCGCGATTTGCTCGCCCGACTCGACCGCGACGATGCGCAGACCAAAGCCGCCCGCGAGTTGTTCGAAGACAGCGCCGATTCCGATTTCATCACGCTCATCCGCGCCTACGAGTTTGCGAAAGCGAACGGCTTCAGCTTCGAGCGATGCCGCAGCTACGGCATCAACGCCCAGGTCGCCCGCCAAGTGGAGCAGACCTGCCAGCAAATCCTCCACGCCGCGCAGCAGCAGCGCCTCTACGACCGCGCCGCCGCGCCTTCAAAAAGCGACGAAGCCCTCCTGCGTTGCCTCATGGCCGGCTTCGTCGATCAACTCGCCAAACGACGCGAACCCGGCAAGCCCGCCTGCGACCTCACCGACCAACGCGCCGGCCAGCTCGTGCGCGAAAGCGTCGTGCAAGACGCCCCGTTTTTCGTCGTCGCAAACCTCCGCGAAACACCCTCCGGCCAGACCCTGCTCAGCCTCGCAACAGCCGTGCAGCCCGCGTGGATCGCCGAGATGTTCCCGCAACATCTCAGCACCACCGTCGCGCACCTTTTCGATGCCCAAAACAAACGCGTCGCCGCCACGAAACTCGTGCGTTACCGCGACCTCGTCATCGAGCAAAAGCCACAGCAGCGCGACCTCGATCCCGTCGCCAGCGGACGCTGCCTCGCCGAAGCCCACAGCGCCGGAGCCTTCGGCCTCCCGCTCATGGATCATCGCGTAAAACAGTTCATCTCCCGCGTGGACCTCATCCACGCCACCCTGCCCGAACTCGAATTCGTCCCCTTCGACAAACCCGCCATCACCGCGTGCCTCGCCCGAGCCTTCGCCGGCATCTCCCACGTCAAAGAAGCCCAAGGCGCGCCCGTCATCGCCGCATTCCACCAGCATTTGGAAAAAGGCCAGGTCAGTTGGCTCGACGAGCTCACCCCCGTGTCCATCCCCTGGCCGGCTGGCGGCACGATTAAAATCAGCTACGTCAACGACACCCCCGAAGCCCAAGTGAAACTCCAGGAATGCTTCGCGTTAAAAGAACATCCCACCATCTGCGAAGGCCGACTCCCCGTGCTCCTCACCGTCTGCACCCCCGACGGCAAACGCCTCATCACCACCAAAGACTGGCCCACATTCCAAACCCGCGAATGGCCGAAGCATCGGCAGGCCGTGGCAAAGAAGTTTCCGAGCGTCATGTGGAAGTAGCGTCGTTGGATCTTAAGATGCGATGAAATTGTTCACTGACGGATGCTTGGTCGTCTCCACGCCAGGGTTTCTCTTCACCAGAGTCATCTCGGGAGTCACCTCGATTCCCATGCGGCGGTAAAAATCGAGCCACTTCAGCGTCGCCACCCGACTCGCCTCCAATCCGATCCGCACAAACTCTGGCGGCTCCACGGGCGCGTCCTCTTTGACATTGGATGATTCGAGCATGGCTGAAATTTCTTCGGGTCGATGAGTTGTGCTGTCCGCCAAACGCTGGTGTGGCGGGCGGGAATTGTCCCACAGCACCCACTCGTCGGCAAGCGACAGGTAGTCCACGGAAAAGTGCATCCGGCTTCGCTGAAATCGTCGCCGCACATCCGCCTCAGGCACATCGTGTCCACCGTGCAAAACCCGCAGCGCCACGCGCTCCACCGCCTGGCTCGCCGAATCCAGCAGGATGTAATGTAAAACCACGCGGTAGCCTCGCGCTTTCGCATCCTGAATCAGCCCGATGTGAGATTTCCCGCTGAGAGTAGATTCGATGGCAAAGCTGCTCGTAGCCTTCAGCAGGGTTCGCGCTTCTTCAATCACCAGTCGCCCCGCCCGAAACGCCGACAAAGTTGGGTCGAGAGGGGAAAGTCCGCGCGCGATTTCATCGGCATTCAGAAACCGCCGGATACCCATGCGCAGAAGCAACTCTTTCGCGAGAGTCGTCTTCCCAGCGCCATTACAGCCGCCAATGATGCAAAGCGTCGGTTTCATCGTATGGTCACTCGTCAGTCGCGCTGTTTCTGGGCGGATCGAGGCTGCATCTTCGCGAGCAAAACCTGCCGCGCCCGCAGCTTGTCGAGCATCTCCATTTTCTCCGGCCACGGGAGTTCCCGCAGACGCCGACGTTCGGCGTCTTTGGATTTCAAGATTTGCTGGAAAATATCGCTCACGGTTGAAGGAAACGTTGCTCAAATTTCTTCCATCGCTCAAGCAGCGAATGCCGCGCGAGCACGTCATTCAATCGCGCCATGTCCGTGTCGCCTGACTCAATAAACATGACAAGCCGTGCGTGATCCTTTGCTCGGCCAGTCTGCAACGCAATGGCCATCAGATGCACCGCCGACATCACGCGAGTTTGAAGGCCGTCTGACTCGCGAACCTCTGCCTCACGCACCGCTTCAACGAGGAGCGGTTGCTCGGCGGGAAGGAATTGCACCGGCCACCCCTCGATTTGAATCGCCTCGCCCTCCGGCGGATACCCGAGCTTCGCACACGCCTCGTAAATTGGCGTGAGGGTAAGGATCAGCGCCGAAGGCTCGAACAAAACAAATACGTCCACATCAAGCGTCGCAACTGGCTCCAGATAAAAAGTCGCCGCCACCGCGCCACCAATCGCATACGGACCAAAGACGCCGTCAGCGTGGAGTTGCTCAATGATCGCAAGCGTTTCTTTCATATCACTCCGACCTTAAAGGCACCGCAGGCAAATTGCACGCTCTCGCGAAGATTCGTCATCAACGCTCAAGCTCACTATTTGCCCCCCCAACCTCCGCTCGGCCACCCCCTCCCATTGAGCAAAAACTCCCAGTAGACCAGTCCGATGCCGCGCAGGAAAGGGTATTTTCGCCACTCGACAGAGAACGCCCGTCCTGTTCCGCTCAGTATCCGCAAACCACCACCACGATCATGCCAACTCCACATGCCAATAACAGCCTGCGAGATTGCGGGAGTGTAGGAATTTAGGCGTTTCTAGCCATCACTGAAATCTATGAATGAATCTCCAGTAATACTGACCATTGGCGGTAGTACCGTCACGTTGCATCGCGACGGTCGGCTCACTATCGAAGGCACCAAGAAAAAAGAAGACCTGCTCGGCGCTCTTGCCTTTTTATCGCGTCCGTCGAGCGGTAGGGAGTGGTGGCCGTTTTTTCTAGTGCATCATATTCAGGATTTCCTTGGAGACACGGCTGCGTCCGAGGCTGCCAAAAAACTATCCAAGAACACGAGCCGCGTAGCCAATATGCAGAACCGCCGTTTCGTTGAGTGGATACTGGCGGAGGGCCTGCACCGCAACGCGTCGGTAGAAGCCGTATCCGCCAGCAAAAGCACAATCTGGGACGCCACCGCCAAACCACAAACACCGAAGACCGATAGAGACGCTCAGCTTGCCATCCAACTTCTACACGAAGGCAAATCTTGGGCGGACATTAAGGCGAAACTCGGTAAATAGGACTAACTTGAATTTGACCGGAACGCATAAACATGTCTGACGGCTCCACGGCTTGCCGTCAAAGTTTGCTGGAATTAATAATCCGAACCATGAAAACAACCATACTCTCATTTCTCGCGCTCCTTTTAGTAAATGCCTCCGCGTACGCCCAAACCCTCAAGTGGACACACACGCTGGTGCCACCGACCCTGTTTCAGCACGATAACGCCTATGTTCAACACACCCGCACCGACACCCTCGGCAACGTGTGTGTGATTGTCGTCTATCAAAACGCGAGTAGCCAAGTCGGTTTTCGGGTCTTATGGCTTAATAGTCGGGGAAAAGTTCTTAGAAGCGCAGACATTCCCGCGTCATCCGGCTTTGATGCCCCACGAGTCGTTAGCATCAGCGGTAGTCGCCTTCTTATCTGCCTCCCCCATAACGGAGGCAATCAAGTCTTGAGGCGTTACAGTCTTCGAGGAACGACCGTAACCGAGTCGGACCTCGCGTTAAACAGCACCGACTACATTCCGGACAACTCTAACGACTTCATCATTAACGACGCTACCGGGTTCATTGTTTTTAGTCAGAGCTCCGGGGGCAATTTTGAAGCGCTCAAGAGATACACGGTCAAATTGGCTGATGAGAAGGGGGAAAGCGGGTCCGTGTGCTAAAAGCGTTCAAATAGGCAAGGTTGACCAAGGTTGACGCCCGGAACTAACGCGAATTAAAAGAAATGGATAGCCGACGTGGAGCCTGTTGTTTTCGATTTTATCGGCTGCCTTCGATCTCTCTGAACTCGAGTTCTTTGGGTTGCTTCCATCAGAGTGTAGGGGCGAATGAAAGGCGCGGTTTTATCATGGAGCCTCCAAAGCAACGTAATCGCCCGGCTGGACGGATTCCGCTGCGGTGCGGATTCGAGGGAAGTGCTTTTCTAAAGTCGGGCGGTGGTTGGTCCAGAGTTCGAGGATGGCCAGTTTTCGCCCGACCAGATTCTGCTGATAGCGGAGGTTTTTGTCGGCGAGAATGAAAAGGTCGAACCCGGCGTTTTCGGCTGCTGTAAGGAGCGCACCGTTCGTGATTCCCGTCCAGCCCTGCAACTGGGCGGTGGTGACATCATGCCCGGTGAGAGCGTTTCGCACCTGCGCGGGGACGCATTCGTCGAGCAGGATTTTCACGCGGCGGCCTGATGCTCGATGTCCTGCTGGCTGCAACGCAAAACCGCCACCGCAATCTCGCGTGACACGGTCGGGAAGGATTCGAGGAAGTAGTCCAGTGGCAGGTTGTCGGCGAGGTAATCAAACAAGGCCTTCACGGGGACTCGCGTTCCTTTGAACACGGGAGTTCCTCCTAGAATCTCGGGATTAACAGTAATGATGTCGCTGGCGTTCATGGTCCGAGAATACCCCGACCATGCCTTCGCGTAAAGCTCGGTAGTTTTCCCGTGCCTTCGCAACCCGCGATGACGTGAATCGTTGGCGACTGCTTCGGCATGACTCTTCAATTCGACCGACTCAGAGGGCCGCCATTTTCTGGCATCGGCTCGCCGTAGATTCGCTGAAATAGCAATCGGTTGAACTCATCGGCAGGCAGATTTTTTGGAAGGGAAGCGATGACCATTCGCCTCGCGGCGTCGAACATCTCCGAACCCATGCGCATGCGCTGCGCTCCGGTGAGAGCCATCAGGCGCGTGCGGACCATTTCGGCGATCTCGGGCGTGGTGTCGGTCATGGTTTGACTTCCTGCCACGCCAGCGCTTCGTCTTCGCTGATGGCTTGTTCGGCTGCGTATTAGCGGACGTCTTCGGTGATTTTCATGGGGACTTGGTGGATGTAAGTAGTTCGTTCGGCAATCTGAGGCTCAGCGGGAAGCGGCGGCAGCGCTCCATTCGTCGAGCTTCTGTTTCAGCAGTTCCTTGGAGGGCAGGTAGAGCTGATATTCCTTCGCGTGGATGTTGGTGTCTTTCGGCAGGGTGAGTTCGACGACGGTCTTTTTGGCGGATTTGCAGAGGAGGAGACCGATGGTGGGGTTTTCCTCCGCGAGCTTCACCTCGCGGTCGTAGTAGTTCACATACATCTGCATCTGGCCGAGGTCTTGGTGCGTGAGCTTGTCGAGCTTGAGGTCGATGATGACGTAGCAGCGGAGCAGGCGGTTGTAGAAGACGAGGTCCACGAAATAGTGGTCTTCATCGAAGGTGAAGCGCTTCTGGCGGGCTTCGAAGAGGAAGCCTTTGCCGAGTTCGAGGAGGAAGTGCTCCAGGCGGCTGATGATGGCATGCTCGAGGTCGGTTTCGGAGTAGCTGGCGTGCGCATCGAGGCCGAGGAACTCGAGCACGAGCGGCTCCTTCAGCAAATCCTCTGGCCTGACGATGACTTGGCCTTCCTTGGCGAGCCGCCGGATGCCCTCCTTGTCCCGGCTGAGCGCGAGGCGCTCGTAGAGGCAGGAGGCTTTCTGGCGCTTGAGCTCCGGCACGGACCATCCGGCGTTCGTGGCCTCAATCTCGTAGAAGCTGCGTTCGTCGGGGTCTTTAATGGTGAGGAGCAGGACGTAGTGGGTCCAGCTCAGTGTGAAGGGGCCGCGAGATTTTCCAGACGGCGACTGGAAAATCTGGCTGGCTGCCAATTTTTCAGCAGGCTGCTGAAGAATTGCCAATTGGTCAGTCGCTGACTGACCAATTTGGAGAGGCACCAATTTCCCAGCAGCCTGCTGGGAAATCTCAGGACTGTCCAATTTCCCAATAGGCTGCTGGGAAATCTGGATACGGCTCTCCCATTCGAGAAAGAACTTCCGCATGTATTCGAGATTCGACCGCGAGAAGCCTCTCCCAAACTCCTCCGTGAGCCGAGCGGAAAGCTCCTTCAACAACTCCGCGCCATACGCCGCACGCTTCGCGCCCTTTTGCTCGTGCTCGACGATGCGGCGTCCGATTTCGAAATTGGTCATCACCTGCAAAGTGTCCACGACGGTGGACACGCCTCGCCGGGCGCTCTGGATGAGCTGGCGGACTTCGGGAAGGAGGGTGGAGAGGCCGTCCGGCTTCGTTTTGGCCGGGGTGTGCGCTTTTTTCGAGACGGACGGCTTTTTCATCTGCTTCGAATTGGAAGCGGCCTATGCCTTCGCGTAAACCTCCGCGCCTTTCTCCACGAACTCCTTGCTCTTCTCCGCCATGCCTTTTGCCAGCGCTTCTTCTTCGCTGATGGCTTGTTCGGCGGCGTATTTGCGGACGTCTTCGGTGATTTTCATCGAGCAGAAATGCGGGCCGCACATGGAGCAGAAGTGCGCGCTTTTTGCGCCTTCCTGCGGGAGCGTTTCGTCGTGGAATTCGCGGGCGGTGACGGGGTCGAGGCCGAGGTTGAATTGATCTTCCCAGCGGAATTCGAACCGCGCTTTGCTCAGCGCGTTGTCGCGGTACTGCGCGCCGGGGTGTCCCTTCGCCAGATCCGCTGCGTGCGCGGCGATCTTGTAGGCGATGACGCCGTCTTTCACGTCCTTCTTGTTCGGCAAGCCGAGGTGTTCCTTGGAACCCGCAGGCGCGGGATAGCAGAGCATCCACCTTCGTCAAGGCTTCGGCGGACAGGTCGCGCAGCCATACCAGCCGATCATCGCCGCGCCGATGCCGCTGGTGATGTGGTCGTAGCCGGGCGCAGCTTCCAGCGCCAGTTCAGAATTTCCGGCGGGTCAATGCTCGTGGCCCGCACGTAGTCGTAGTGCTCGCGCAGCTTGTGTTCGTATTTGCGAATCAGTTCCT
>JAYUSJ010000288.1:0-13995 GCA_043755735.1 Verrucomicrobiaceae bacterium
TGTCGAGTCAAGGACCCAACCAAGAGTAGAACGTTCTCTCTGTTGAAATCCTCCAAACTCGACTTTGGAAAGTCGAGCTACAGTCTTAAAGGATATGCCCCATCTTGAGCCGTTTCGTCTCGAGGTATTTCGCGTTGTGTTTATTGGGCGTGGGTTTAATCGGCACGACTTCGACGATCTTTAGGCCGTAGCCTTCGAGGCCCACGACTTTCTTCGGGTTGTTCGTGAGGAAGCGCATCTTGCGGACGCCGATGTCGTGGAGAATCTGCGCGCCGACGCCGTAGTCGCGCAACTCGGCGGGGAAGCCGAGTTTGATATTGGCCTCCACGGTATCGAGCCCTTCCTCCTGGAGCTTATAAGCGTGGATCTTCGCGGGCAGTCCGATGCCGCGTCCTTCGTGCTGGCGCATGTAAAGGAGGACGCCGTTGCCTTCGTTTTCGATCTGTTCCAGCGCGGCATGAAGCTGGTTCCCGCAGTCGCATCGCATGGAGCCGAAGATGTCGCCGGTGAGGCATTCGCTGTGGACGCGAACGAGCGTGCCTTTGCGTGGTGAGATGATTCCTTTCACCAGCGCGAGGTGGTGCGCTCCGTCGGCGAGCGAACGATAGAGATACAGGTCGAACTCGCCGAAGTCCGTCGGCATCTTCACGACTTGCTCGCGAACGATGAGCCGCTCGCTGCGCCGGCGGTAGGCGATGAGCGCCTCGATGCTGCAAATCCGCAGCTTGTGCTTTTTCGCAAACGTGGCGAGTTGCGGCAGACGGGCCATCGTCCCGTCGGCATTCATGATTTCGCAGATGACTGCGGCAGGCTGGAGTCCGGCCATCCGGGCGAGATCCACGCTGGCCTCGGTATGTCCAGCCCGCCGCAAAACACCTCCGGGTTTTGCGCGCAGCGGGAACATGTGGCCGGGTTGGACGAGGTCGGAGGGCTTTGAGGCCGGGTCGGACAGGACCTGAATCGTGCGGGCGCGGTCGGCTGCGCTGATGCCGGTGCTCACGCCCTCGGCGGCATCGACGGCGACGGTGAAGTCCGTCTTGTGTGTCTCGCGGTTCTCGCGCGCCATGCGATCAAGGCCGAGGGCCTCGGCGCGTTCGTCGGTGATGGGTACACAGATGAGCCCGCGTGCGTGCGTGGCCATGAAGTTGACCGCCTGTGGCGTCACCTTCTCCGCGGCCATGACGAGGTCGCCTTCGTTCTCGCGGCTCTCGTCGTCGGTGACGATGACCATGCGGCCTGCACGGAGATCGGCGAGGACGTCTTCTATGGAATCAAACTTTGGCGCTTTCGGCATGGATGATTGGTAGCGAGGGGAAGGGGACTGCGAACAGGAAATTGATCACTCGTCGAAAAACCCCGCCCGTCATTGCTCCAGCGCGTGGAGCAAGGCGTGGACAAATGCGGCGTTGTCATTTTGCACGTAGTGCATACTCCCGCCCATGCGGGAGAAGCTCTTGCAGAACCGCAGATAGTAAGCGGCCGAGCTCTTTGGCGGCTCGCCCTGGGTCCAGTCCCAGCCCCCTCCATCCTGCAGGTCCACGACGAAAATACTGTGGCCGGTGACCGGCGGACGGCCCTCGCCCGCGCGGATGTTGTGAACGCAACTGAGGCTTTTCTCGAACACTTGCGGAGCCATGATTGCCGAGCCCACCGCGAGCACGACCCCGCCATCGAGTTGCTCCACGCTCTCGCAGAATGTGTGGAAATCCCGCCCGGCGGCGCGGCCGATTGCGGCTCCGTGAAACATCGGATGACAGCTCACGATGTCATACCCGATGCCCGGATGGATCGTCGCGGGCACGCCGAGGCGAAATGCCTGCGCGAGCAGCGACGCTTGTTTCCAGCGATGCTCGACGGCGGTTTTTCCCGCAGGGATGGCGTGCTGTTGCATCGCGACGAGGGCGTCTGCGCAAGCGGGAGCGTGGTTGTCGGGATGAGTCAGCCGGGAGCGGAGATCTTCGGGGCCCGGGAAAGTGCAGCCGTCTTCTGCGATGAAACGGCCCATGCTTTTGCCATATCCGTCGCCATTGATTCCGCCTGCGAGCAACGCGAGATGGATGGCTCGCCCCGTCTCTTCCCATGCGCCAAAAGTGCCGTCGGCCACGTTCGCCTCCACGCCTTCGCACGAGCGGCCGAGCCACGCAAACTCCCAATCGTGGATGCTCCCCGCGCCGTTCGTTGCCAGATGCGTGATCCATCCGCGCTCCATGAGACGCGTGACGATGAGCGCCGCGCCATTGCGAATGAGATGCGCTCCATACATGAGGATGCTGGCCGATCCGCGTTCACGTGCGGCGCGGATTGCGGCGGCTGCTTTCGCGACGGCGATCGCGTCGTGCGGCGGCGCGGGGGACTCGGGCCGAATGAGGATGTCGTCCACGGCGAGCAGGCTTTTTCGGCTCGCGAGAGGCTGGGTGCGGAGCTGGAGCGGGTCGAACATGGCTACGGGAAAAATGCGGACAGCAGTTCCTCCAGCGCGGTGAAATCAGCGATCACAGCCTCCGAGCCGGCTGCAAGCAGCGTGTCGCGCTTGCCGTGGTCGAGGCGGCCGGGTTGCGCTTCATCCGTGGCGACTGCGACAGCCAGCCCGCCTACGGCACGGGTCTCGATGAGTTCCACAGGTCCGTCGCCGAAAGCGATCAGCTCGGGGCCTTCGAGCCCGTTTTCGCGGAGCACGAGCTGGAGGATGTCGCGTTTTGCAAACGTGCGGTCTTCGGTGTCTGTCGGTCCGTGGATCGCTGCGAAGTGATGCTCCAGACCCAGCAGACGCACTTCCAGCAGCAACTCCGGCAGCGGCGTCCCGCTTGCGAGCGTGATGGCGATGCCGCGTTCATTCAGCTCGGTGAAAAAGGCGCGCACTCCCGGGACGAGCAGCGAGTCCGGCGATGCGTCGCCGGATTGCACACGTGCCAGACGAGACTCGATGAGGAGCGCCACCCGGCTCTGGTAATCGCGCTGATACTCATCCGCACTCGCCGCGCTGCCGCCGCGTTCCTCCACCATTTCAGCCAGCCGCGCCATTTGATGAATGCTCGGGCGTCCGTTCAGCCGCATGAGTTCCTCCCGTGCGAGAATGCGGAGCGAGCCCTCGTCCTCTTCCGGGAAAACGGGGAGCATCTCCGCAAAGAGTTCCACCATGATGTCGCTCCAGCCGCCGCGCGTCAGCGCAGTGGTGCCGTCCCAATCCATGAAGACGTGCCGGATCGGGCGGGAGCGAAAAGCGGGCGTGAGTTCGATCGCGTTCATCGGCGCTTCACCTCGTCCCAAAGAGCGTCGAGCTCTGCAAGCGTCATCGTATCCAGCGCCAGACCGCGTTCACGGGCGAGTGATTCGACTCCGCGAAAGCGCGTGCTGAATTTGTCCGTCGCACGCTGGAGCGCCACTTCGCCGTCCACCTTCAATTTCCGCGACAGATTCACCACTGCAAAGAGCAGGTCGCCCAGTTCGTCCTCCATTTTATCGGGGTCCCCGATTGCCTCCTCCAACTCCGCGAGTTCCTCGCGCACCTTGGCGATGACAGGCGGAACCTCCGACCAGTCAAAGCCCACCTTTGCCGCCCTCTTCTGCACTTTCTCCGCCCGCATCAGCCCCGGCAGACCTTCGCTGATTCCATCCAGCGCGCTCGCCGCCTTCACGCCCTTTTCCGCGCGCTTGATTTCCTCCCAGCGGGTAAGCACCGCGTCGGAGTCCGCGGCATTTTCCGATCCGAAAACATGCGGGTGACGGCGGACGAGCTTTTCCACGATGGAGCGCACGCAATCATCAAAGACAAACCGCCCTTCCTCGCCCGCCATCTGCGAATGGAAGACCACTTGCAGGAGCAAATCGCCCAGTTCCTCCCGCAAATTCGCGTCATCGCCCGAGTTAATCGCCGCAGCGACTTCATACGCCTCCTCGATGACACTTTGCCGCAGCGAAGCGTGATTCTGCTCCCGGTCCCACGGGCACCCATCCGGCGCACGCAAGCGGGCCATGATTCGGAGCAATTGCTCCAGCGGCGTAAATCGCGGGTCGAGTGCGTCGGCGGCGGTCTTTGGAAGTGGCTCCATAAATGTCCCGCGTGAGTAGAAGCCCCACGCCCCCGCCGCAAGGGTAAACGCAGGCGGGGCGTGTGGGACGTATGGAAGGAGGGCGGTTTCTAACATCCTCGGGCGAGGAACAGCCATCAGTCTGGCACCATCAGCACGATTTGCGGAGGGTCAACCCTGCTTCACACGACCCCACTGTAAGAACCGGACTGGTTCAACCCCTGATGGCACCGTGGCTTCGCACGGATCGCAACTTCGAAGCCGACTGGTGCTCCTGCCCAGCCTTCTGCTTGGCTACGATGGGCAGCGCCGCTGCGCTGGCGGAGCGTGGCGATTTTCTCCCAAACGCAGGGCAGCGTGAAACACCCTGTGCGTTCGGTTTGACCACACCAATGGGCGCGGGGATGTGGTGTCGGAGACGGATGGAAGTGGAGAGACGAAGTGGGCGTATGAGGCCGCGTAAAAGAGCCGGATAGCCGTCACGCTGCTGCGCTACACGAAGGACGAAGGGATGCGACTGAATGGTTACGCACGGGTCTTTTGATTTCCTCTGGAAACAGGGCACCTTTCGCCGTTCATTTCTTCTCCGTGTTTTTGATCCGCTTTTTACGACTGGTTTCAGTCTGCCTGCTACTCGTTATCGGGGCGCGGGCGGGAGTGGTCGTATCCGAGATCATGTATCATCCGTCGTCGGAGAATTCAGCGGAGGAATATGTGGAGCTTTTCAACACCGGAAGCGTTGCGGAAGCGATCGGCGACTGGCGGTTGAGCGGCGGGGTGGATTTCACAATTCCGGCCGGCGTGAGCATCCCGGCGGGCGGGCGAATCGTGGTCGTGGCGGATTCTGCGGCATTTGGGCTAAAGTATCCGGCGGTCGCGAACTTTTTCGGCGATTGGTCGGGGCAGCTTTCAAATTCCGGTGAGGCGGTGACCCTGCGCGATGCGAATGATGCCGTGGTGTGCGAGGTGAACTACGCGGATGATGGTGACTGGGCCGAGCGCCGCCGGGACACGGCGGACCATGGGCATCGCGGCTGGGTCTGGGCGAGCGAAGCGGATGGCGGGGTAAAATCGCTGGAGCTGATTCAGCCGTTGTTCGAGGTGGATGAGGGGCAGAACTGGGCTGTGAGCACGGTGATGCAAGGTACGCCGGGCGCGGCCAATTCCGTCGAGTCTGCAAACCTTCCGTGCATCGTGGACAAGGTGTCGCATTTTCCAATCGTGCCAAAGGCGAGCGATGTCGTGGCAGTGTCGTGCCGCGTGCGGGATGATCTCGGTGCCACGCCGGTGGTGACACTGTACTCCCGCACAGACGGAGCCGCTTCCTTTTTCGCGATGTCGATGCTCGATGATGGCGCGCACGGCGATGGAGTGGCGGGAGACGGGATATTCGGAGCATACGTCCCGGCGCAGGCGGAAGGGACGCGAGTGGAGTTTTACGTCTCGGCGAGCGACGGCGTGCAGACTCGCGTATGGCCGGCCCCGGCGCGGGACTACACGGGTTTGCTGGAGCAGAGCCAGAACTGTATTTACCAGGTCGATAGCACCGCTTATCTCGGCGCGATGCCGCTTTATCGCATGGTCTTGCGGAGCGCCGACGCTGCGGAGTTGGCGGCGATCAATGCGGATACGGGAACGCCGCCATTTCCATTCAACGCAGGTGAGGCGCAGGACCAGACGCACAGTCATGCGAGGTTTAATGCGACATTCATTTCCTTCGATGGAACCGGATCGAAAGTCCGATACCTGACCGGTGTGCGGAATCGAGGGAACGGAAGCCGGACGGCGACGCCGCCGAATTACAACGTTCATTTTTCCAATGATGATACTTGGAATGGCAGGACTGCGCTGGTTCTCAATTCGCAGAATACGCCGTATCAATTGCTCGGAAGTGCGCTCTACCGCAAGGCGGGGCTGGCGGGCTCGGAGTCCCGCGCGGTGCGGTTGCGTGTGAATCAATGGGACCCGACGGGTGGATCGACCATCGCGCCAACCTATGGCTTTTACGCGTGCAACGAATTCGAAGACGGGGACTTCACACGGCACCATTTTCCGCAGGATGGGGACGGCAATATTTACCGCGGTCAGCGGATTCTGACGGGGTTTACTGCGGCGGGCACCGAGCTTGATGGCGCGAGTCTGAAAAAGATCGTCCCGTCTGTATTCGAAACGCTTTCGCTTCCGGAACTTTACGCGATCAATTTCCGAAAAGAGACGAATGCGGGCGAGAACGAGTGGGATGATTTGATCGGTCTGGCATCGGCGCTATCGCTCGGTTACAGCGGTGCGACAGTGGCAGCGCCGATTGGCTACGATGCAGGTTACCAATTTGCGGTGGAGTCTGCGGCGGACGTGCGTCAGTGGATGCGGTGGCTCGCGGTGAATGCGCTCGCCGATAACGAAGAGTCGAATATCAGCAACGGCGACGGCGATGATTACTATCTCTACTTCGGAAAAGATGATCCCCACGCTGTCCTGTTGCATCACGACCTCGATACACTGCTCGGGCGCAGTGCGGTTGCGAACAGCCCGACGCACGGGATTTTCCGCATGTGCGATGCGCCGGATGGGTCGCCGACGCCGCTGAATCCATTCATGAAGTTTCCGGCGTTTGCGCCGATCTATTTCGAGGAACTGCAGCGATTGCTCGACGGTCCGTTTCATCCGGCGAATTTCGAGGATTTCTGCGATCAAGTCCTCGCGCCCGTCGTCGGCTCGCCGCTGCGAACGAACATCAAGACGTTCAACTCCACGCGCCATGCGTTTGTAAGCGGGCTGATTCCTCGTTCGCTCACGGTTACTGCTGTTCAAGGCACCGATGGAAGCACGCTCGCGCCCGTTAATGGATTTCCGCAGACGGTGGCGGGCGAGTGCCGGCTGGTAGGCCAGGCCCCGGCCATCGAAACTCGCCTCGTGCTGGCCAACGGTTGGCCCGCTCAATGGAGCGCGTGGGAGGCAAGATGGACGGTGCCGCAACTACCACTTTTCCCCGGCGTGAATCGTGTGCTCATTCAGGCATTCGACAGTGCGAACGTTGAAATCGGGCGGACCTGGCAGGACGTCTGGTACTTCGACGGCGCCGAAGAAGTGCGCTCGGGAACGCTCCCGGGAAGTCAGACATGGACCGCCGCAAACGGGCCGTATCGTATCACCGGAGACCTCACGATTCCTGCGGGAAGCGCGCTGACAATTGAGCCGGGCACCAATGTGATGATCAATGCGGGCAGTCGAATCACGGTCGCTGCTGCGGGGGCATTGGTCGCCGAGGGGACGGAGATGCAGCCCATCCGGTTCATGTCGGCGCCGGGCGGTGCGCCGTGGAATGGAATCGTCGTGAACGGATCGCCGACCTCGCCGCCAACGCGGATATCGAACGCGCACATTTCAGGAAACAGCGCGGAGGCAATCGATGTCCACGACGGAGAGATATTCCTTTCGGCGGTGACCTTTGGAAATCCCGCAGCTCCTTATCTGGAGCTGGAAAATGCTTCGTTTATCGTGGCGGACTGCGTGTTCCCTCCCGCAACAACAGCGTTTGAGATGGTGCAAGTGTCAGGAGTGCGTTCGGGTGGCAATGCTGTGTTTCGAGGGTGTTTTTTCGGAAAGACGATAGGCGCATTCGATACGATCGACGTGGCAAACTTGCAGCGTCCGGGCGCGATTCTCTATGTCGTGGATAATGTGTTCGCGGGAGCCGATGACGACATTCTCGACCTCGACAACACGGACGCGTGGATCGAGGGGAATATTTTTTTGAACGCACGTCGCAATGGAACCTCGGACACGTCCAGCGCGGTGAGCGGCGGCGGAGGCGGCTCGCACATCACGATTGTCGGCAACATTGTTTCGCGGTGCGACCAGCTTGCGTCGGCCACGGATGGAAATTTTTTCGCTCTCTTAAACAATACGGTGTTCGATTCCGCGCCGGCGTCCGCAGACGCGGCAATCGTCAACTTCCTCGACCCCGGCACGACGGCGGGCGCCGGGATGTATTTGGAAGGGAATCTATTTCACTCACCGGTTCCCGTCGTGCGGACACTCCCAACGGCAAGCACGCTCACGCTGAATGGAAATCTGCTGTCAGGCGCATGGACTGGTGCGGGAAGCGGGAATATTGTTGAGGGAGCACTGCTTGCCGGGCCGCTGGATATTCCCACGCCGGATGCGGGGAACTTCGAGCGTGTTGCTCTCGATATTCGAGCACGGCTGACGCCGACCCCGCAATCGCCTGCCCATGGCACAGGCTTGAACGGCACTGATAAAGGCGCGCCGCCTCGCGCCGGAGTAAGCCTGCGCGGGATGCCCGCCGGAACGACCAACGTCACCGGTGCGACTGTCACCGTCGGCACGCTCCTGCAGGGTTTCGGAATTCCCGCGACGCCAAACGCTTTCCCTGAGGGTTCCGGCTGGACCCACTATTCATGGCGCCTCAACGGCGGTCCGTGGACCGCGAGTGTTCCGATAGCGCAGCCGATCGTGCTGAGCGGTCTCGCAGATGGCGCATATTTTCTTGAAGTCACGGGACGGACGGACGGCGGTCTCTGGCAGAATGATTCCGCACTCGGTGGAGATGCTTCGCACGCGGCGTGGACGGTCGATGGCGGCTACGTTCCACCCGCAGTGGAGCCTGTGTTGATTCACGAGGTCATGGCTTTGAATGCGGAGACGCTGTTGTTCGGCTCGGTTGCGCCTGATGTCATCGAGCTTCGCAATTCCAGCGATGCGACGGTCGATATCTCGGGTTGGGGATTATCGGATAATGCGGAAGTGTCGTTCAAATTCGCTTTTCCCGCCGGGACGACAATGGCGCCGGGTGCCTACAAAGTTATCTATGCGACCGATGTATCCAGCGTTCCAGCCCCGCGAACCGGATTCTCGCTGAAGCGCGATGGCGATCAGGTGCTGCTCTCGCGTCCCGATGGGTTGACCGTGGATTTGGTCTCGTTTGGGCGGCAGCTTTCGGACTACAGCATCGGTCGCGCGAACGACGGCACGTGGGCACTTTGCAAGCCCACATTCGGCGCGCCCAACGTGCTGGCCGAGCGCGGTCCGCTTTCGGAGGTCGTCATCAACGAGTGGCTTGCTGCATCGGCGGTGCTCGCGGCGGATGATTTTGTAGAGCTTCACAATCGCTCGATTTATCCCGCCGATGTGGGCGGATGCTTCCTCACGGACAACCCCGCGGACTGGCCGGACCGGCACGAGATTCGTGCTCTGACGTTTATCGAGCCCGGCGGCTACGCTGCTTTCAAGGCCGATGGGAAGACGGACGGCGGGCCTGAGCATCTCGACTTCAAACTGGACCCGCTTCAGGGCGAAATTGGTTTTCTTTCGCCGTCGCTCACATTCATCGACAATGTCGTCTATGGTCCTCAGCGTTCGGATATATCCGAGGGCCTTACGCCGAACGGTGCGGGGTCTATAGCGATTTTCAACCAGCCCACTCCGGGCGGCCCGAACCCGGCTGTTGCCGGAACGGCTTCATCAGTCACCAGCAATTTGGTTCCTGCGAATCATGCGTGGCGCTACTTCGCAAATGCGACTGCGGGACCGGCTCCCGACGCGGGCAGTCGTCCATTCACTGCGCCGTCGTACGATGATTCCACATGGTCTCCCGTTTCGCAGCAGATCCTCTTCATCGAGACTGCGACGCTCAATAATGCCGACGGTTTTGCGAAGGCCACGCAGCTTCCCGGTAATGTGTCGGGGCGTCCGTTCCAGACTTACTATTTCCGGACGCACTTTAACTACGACGGTCCGCTCACAGGTGTCTCGCTCACGGCGAAAGTCATGTGCGATGATGGCGCGAACATTTACCTCAACGGCGGAAGCCCCACGCCCATCCGCATGAATGCAGGAGCGACGGGCTTCAGCGACCGTGCCAATGCGAGCGTGGGCGACGCCACGGTGCAGACTTTCACAATTCCTGCGAGTGCTCTCGTTTCGGGCGATAATGTCATCGCGGTATCTGTTCATCAGTTCAACTTGCAGAGCAGTGGATCGCCGAGCACCGACGTCGTGTGGGCGATGAAACTCGACGTTACTGTGACGACGACATTTCCCGTGGTTCCGGTCGTCTTGAATGAAGTGCTCGTGCAAAACAGTGCGCTGCAAAATCCCGATGGTTCGTTCGCGGGATGGGCCGAACTTTTCAACCCTGCGGCGCTGCCAATTGACATTAGCGGCATGAGCTTGAGCGACGATCTTGCCACGCCGAGAAAGTTCGTTTTCCCCGCAGGGACCGTCCTGCAGGCGGGCGCGCGTCACATCGTGCAGTTCAATCCTCTTGCTGCTCAAAGTCCCTCCAATACAGGCTGGGCGCTTTCTTCGGACGGCGGGACGCTGGGCTTTTACCATATCCCGGCCAATGCCGGCGCGCTCCATGACAGCATTGCATTTGGCCGGCAAATCCCGGATTTTGCTCTCGGTCGAGTGCCCGAAGGCACGGGGGCATGGACTCTCACCGTTCCGACGCGAGGCGGGTTTAACTCCGCGGCGGCGGTGGGGCAGGCGAACGACGTGAAGTTTAACGAGTGGAGATCGGATGCGAACGATTTCTTCGAGTTGCGCAACAGCGGCACGGTGCCCGTGGACATCGGCGGCAACTATCTCACCGATCGCGTCACGCAGCAGTTTCAGTTTGTGATTCCGCCGCTCACTTTCATCGGAACGAGCGGAAGCGCACGCTGGCAGGTGTGGATTGCGGACGCTCAACCGCTTCGAGGCCACGTCAACTTCTCGCTGGTGCCGTCCGATTCGCTCGGTTTTTTCACAGCCGCAGGAAGCGCACTCGATGTCGTCCCGGTGCTTGGCGTTCAGCCTGCGGGACAAAGCGCGGGTCGCTATCCCGAGGGCGGGACCACCGTGGTGAACCTCGTTCCGACTCCCGGTGCGGCCAATCAAATCCCGCTGGCCGATTCCGACGGCGACGGTATGCCCGACGCTTGGGAAGTTGCGAATGGACTCAATCCGAATCTTCCCGACGGGGCATCCGATGCCGACGGCGACGGGCAAAGCAATCTTTCCGAATACGTCGCGGGCACGAATCCTCACTTCGCGGGCGACGCATTCAAGGCCGAGTTGACTCCGCCCGGCCCCGGCGGCGTGGTCATTCGTTTTGTGGCAATCGAGGGGAAAACCTACACGGTGCAGTACAAAACTACGTTATCGGATGCCGTGTGGCAGCGTGTGGGCGATGTCACGCCGCAACCGAACACAGGCATTGTCGAAGTGCCCGATCCCACAAGCGCGACCGCGGGCCAGCGTTTCTATCGCATCGTGACTCCTTCGGTGCCGTAAGTTCATCGGGATTCCTCCAAATAACAAAGCCTCCGCATTGCTGCGGAGGCTTTGTGAAAATTCAGGTCCGGAGTATCGCGCTACTCGGCCTTGCTGAGCCGTGGGTCGTCTTTCTCCACGCCGTTGTTCCAGTAGGCTTTCATTTCCTCCGCCGAAACGGTTTTCAGCGGTCGAATAACGCGCATCCCGAGGAACTGCGCATCGGTGTGATACCAGATGCTCTTAGGGAGTTGAGGGTCCTGGCGCTTCCAATTTGGTCCGCTCGCACGACGAACGGCCGCGCGCAGTTTTGCCGGCTCCTCGTCATCCCATGATCCGCCGCGGACGGCGTGAGGATATGCGGTGGTAGCCTTGTTCCATGGATTCGCCGCAGGCATTTTCGCGTAGTAACCGGCGTCGTATTGATCGATGGTCCACTCCGCGACGTTGCCGAGAATGTCATAGAGGCCCCATGGATTTGCCTTCTTCTTGCCGACTTTCTGGTACTTGAAATCGGCGTTTTTTCCGTACCATTCGTACTGCCCGAGTTGCGATGCATCGTCGCCCCAGTAGTAAGCGGTCTTGGTTCCGGCGCGCGCGGCAAATTCCCACTCGGCCTCGGTCGGCAGACGATAGAAATGGCCGGTCTTCGCGCTCAACCACTGGCAGTATTTGTTGGCAGCGTGCTGCGTCATGGAGATGGCCGGGAATCCGTCGGTTCCCATGCCGAAGCTCATTTCCACATACGGCTGCGTCGGGTGGGAGACCGCGTCGGTGAGCGAATTGAGATCGCTGGGAAGGTTCTTCGAGACGCGCGCCTTCTTCTCCTCTTCGGGATACATGAAGAGCTGAAACTCGTTCCAGGTCACTTCGTGCTTGCCCATCCAGAATGGCTCGACCGTGATTTCCTTCTGGGGCCCCTCGTCAGCGTTCCTGCCTTTTTCATTGTCCGGCGACCCCATCATAAACTTGCCCCCTTTGATTGGGAGCATTTCAAAAGTCGCATCCGTTCCGATGATAGCCGCCGTGTAAGGTGCCATCTCAGCTTCCGTCTTTTCCTTGGAGTTCCCAACGATGCGTGCGTGGATTGAGGATGCGACCGCAGACAAATCCTCCTTCGACACACCAATCGCCTGCTTTCGCGCGATAAGGGTCACACCGTCCGGCCACTTTGCGCCGTCGTCGATCCACTTTTTCAGAGTCTCGGACTCATCAGCGGTGAGCCTGCGGCTCGACTTCTTTTTGATCTCATCCAGCGGCGGCATGAGCTTCTCGTCGTCGTCGGGAACCACGGTGGTCTTGTAAAGCTTGGACTTCGCGCCGTCGCCCGGGATGATGTACTTTCCGCGGATTGCGGCGTCTTTCGTATCGAGGATGTAATCCGTGTCTCCCTTATCGACGGCTGTTGCTTTTGGGTTGTGGCAGCGGACGCAATTGAGTTCGAGGATCGGCTGCACGTCTTTGACGAAGTCAACAGCGTGCGCGTTGCTGATACTGCTCAATACGGCCCCGGCAATGGATGCGGTGAGAATAGAATGGTGTTTCATAGCGGTAAAAATTGGATTTCGCGGGCGGGTTATCTCCTCGCAACGCCCCGTTTCGTCAAGCTTCGGGACAACCCCGGCGCACGTATTTTTTTTGGAACTTTACGGAACGAGAGTCGGCACGGCTTCACATTTCTCCCGCCAGCCGGGGAAATTCCACTCATTGGGGAAGGCGCGGCATTGCCGGGGCTTCACGGATTGCAGGCGGCAATCCTTTCCGTCGAGCCAAGCGCACGAGTGGTCCTCACGCTCCAGCAGGGAAAGGCCTCGCCGATCGGGACGGAGACGCGTGTGGTTTTCAATGAAGACGTCTTCCGAAACGCCTGTGAACGCAGCGATGGCGGCGACCTCATCGGGTTCCACCTTCACCACGCCGGGCCACTTGCAGCATTTCGTGCATCGCTGGCAGACATAGTGGATCGGCATGGTCCCTGTTAAAAAAAAAAGCCCCGTCTTCCGGAGAAGACGGGGCTTTTATGAGAGAAAAAGGTTACTTCAGTTTGGACTTCAGTTCCTTGCCAGCGCCAAACTTCACGGCCTTGGAGGCCTTGATTTTGATCTTCTCACCGGTCTTTGGGTTCACGCCCGTGCGTGCCTTGCGGGCGACGACCTTGAAGGTGCCGAAACCGATGAGCTGGACGCTCTGGCCTTTTTTAAGGGCGCCGGCGATCGAGTCGATGGTGGCTGCAACGGCTTTTTCGGCCGATGCTTTTGAGGTGTCTTTTCCGAGTGCTTTCGCGACTGTGGCTACGAGTTCTGCTTTGTTCATTTTGTGTTTTCTGTTCTTTGTTTTGGGTTGTTCTTACTCAATGTTTTCGGTGTGCCGTCGATGACTGCAACGGTTGCCTATTTGGCAGCGGAGATTCCGATAGTCAACGGACATTTTGATTTTTTTCTGTTCCAGAAGCCTTTGCCAGTGCGGCTTAGCGGTTGATGTTATTTTCCCGTCAGGTAAAGATTTCCTTCATGACCTTCGACTCACGTATTGACAAATTCCTCGGAAAAGTTCCGGCGCTCGCACCTTCTTCCTTCGTCGCGCACAACGCCACGGTCATCGGAGATGTCACCCTCGGCGAGGAGTCGAGTGTGTGGTACCAATGCGTGCTCCGGGCTGATATTCACAGCATTCGCGTGGGTCCGCGCTC
>JAYUSJ010000289.1:0-4320 GCA_043755735.1 Verrucomicrobiaceae bacterium
CCGCGCAAACGCGCAACGTCTGCTCCCACTGACACCAATGGAGACAACACAAGTCCGCATCTCGAAAGCTCTCAACGAACGGCTTAAAGCCTTGCTGGCAAACGCTCGCAACCGCACCCCTGCTGGCCAAGTCATCGAGCGACTCCTCAGCGAAGCGCTCGACTACGCAGAAGCAAAGCCAGTCCCCGAGCCGCTCGCCGAAAGCCTCCGCGCCCAGCTCAACGTTGAATCAACCATTGCAAAAGCGACAGCTCCCGACCTTACCGCCACCATAGAAGACGTCGTGAGAAAAATCCTCGCAGAGCGACGGTTCGACGACGAATTCTCCGCCCGCGTAGCCGAGCGGCCAACACGCAAGAAAAACGGCTAGTCTATCTCGCCATCGCTCCCAACGGGCAACGCTCGTGGTCGGTGGAGGAACACGAGGAACACTGAATCAATATGTTGAAGCCCGTCAGTCCGAAGCAACGCGCACTAATCGAATACCTTGGCCTGCCCGTCCCCGGCAACAGTTCGGAAGCATCACGGCTTATCGAATCCGCATCAGAAGACGAACGATACCGCATCCGCTTCGACGACTGGAAGCACGCCCGTCGCGAACTTCACCCCTCACTTTACCCCGCTCCCACTCCACTTGCGCCGCACGTCCTCGAAGAGCTACTTGCGGAAAGCAAAAAGCAACGCTCTACACGCCTGCGAAAAGCTCTCCAAGAGGAAATCCCCGAGCAGATCATCGACATTAAAAAACGGGTAACTGTTGCCCAAGCCGACGCCGCCATTCTATGGCTCGACAGGCAATTTCCCGGCTGGGACAAAGGGTTCATCAACTGTCGAGACAACGAACTCGACGCCATCTGCAATTACTTCGCACCGGCGCTCGCCTACAACTTCCCTGAACTTCTGAAAAGCGGCTGCACTCGCGGTCTATTCCCAAATGAAAAAGGGTTGCGAACTCGGAAAAAGAACACACCCTCTGGCTGCATGAAAATGATCATCGCCGCCATCGCCCTCGCGCTCATCAGCCCCGGCATCTACGACATCGTAAAAGCCCGGCAAGCAACGCCACAGCCCGCCGCAACGCAGCAGGCACCGGCCACACAAGCCGCAGCCACAGTGCCGACAGGTCCATCGCTCGCATTCACCGCCATCGTCACACAACACATCCCCGGAGGTCTGCTAATCCGTGCCGACGACTTCCTTGAGGCACTACCCAAAGGCTACACCCTCTCCGACATCAACGGAGACTTCTTCCTCGTCGGCTACCCCGCCGAAAACAACACAGCAGACGGTGCGAGGCTTGCATTCAAAGCCGCCCACGCCGAGCTATTCAGCTTCACATCCGTCCTCGGCGCAAAACGCACCGTGCGCAAAATCATCTACACCGCCCCCTACGAAACACGCGGCCCCTCCGCCGTCTCCCGCTCCCAGCGAGTCGGCGGCGGATAGATGTTACTTTTTCCCATCTCGTTTGAGGCGAGAAAAAGTGACATATCCCCGTGTGACTCCTCGATGCTTGCACTGCTTTTCACGCAAGCATCATGCTTGCGCCGCCGCGCCGCAAGCAGCGTGACTGTCCTGGACGTGACCAACCGGCGGCGGCTTGCCGCGAATCTCTCAACTCTCAGCTCTCAGCCATCAACTCTCCCCGGCCTCAGCGCCCAAAAGGCCGCCGCCTCGCGTCGTGAAACCAGCCCCCGGTAATGCTGGAAAAGCACGTCCTCTTCGTCGGAGTGTCCCATCTGCGCCTTTAGTAGCGATTCGTTTTGGTGATGAGCATAGTGCATCGAAGCGAACGTGTGACGCATCGCATCGTGCGGCCATTTGTCGAGCCCCGCTGCCGCCCGTAACCGCCCCCAACGCCGCACAAAATTCGCCGGACAAATCGTCCTCGGCACACCCACCAACCGCAACCACGCGCCAGCATTCTCCGCAAGGTCCACCACGCGCCGCAACCGAGTCTTAGCCGTCTTCCCCCGCACAATCGCGTGGCCATCCTCCAGACACACCGCATCCGCAACCATCCGCTTCAGCTCCGCCGGGCGTACACCGCAAAAACACCCAAGCACCAAATACCACACCAGCTCTCGGAAATCCTCGCGCCCCGGCCTATCCGTCCGAGGCCGCGCCGACGCCACAATCAGCAACCGCCGAACCTCACGCACCGTCAACAGCTCAATCTCCGCCTCCACTCGCGTCGCAAGCTCAATCCGCTCCCCATCGCCAGCCGTCGCCGGATTCATAGGCAACCCACACTCCGAAATCCCCCAATTAAACAACGCCCGCAAATCCCCAAGATACCCCTTCTGCGTCTTCCAAGCCCACCCATTCCCCGACACCCAAGCCCGCACATCCGCCCGCGTCACCGTGTGACTGAGCTGCGATTCCCGCCCCCTCACAAAAGACAAACAAGAAACCGAAAACTGCTGCAAATACCGCTCCGACTTCCCGAGCTTTTTCTTCGTCGCAAAACACCGCGCAAACAGCTCCCCCAAAGTCACCGGCTCAACCTTCGCTTTCGTCTGCTTCAAATACAAAGCAACCGCCTGCTCAATCGTCCCCCCCGCTGCCGAAAGCGCCAAATCCGCCGCTGAATACCGAACCCGCAAATCCTCGGTCAAAGCCACTGCCGAATCCCCATGCCGCTGCCGCTTCACCTTCTCCGCCGCCATTGCCCCCGCCGCCGCATCGCGAGTCGGAAAATACACCTGCTGCCGCTTCCGCGATCCATCCGGCTGAGTGACCAGCCCATAATCGAGCTGCCACGCCGCCTTGCCAGACTTGTAAACGATCCGCCGAATCTTCACCGAAGCAAGCTGCCACAACACACGTCCAACGCACGTCTTTTCTGGCAAGTATGGGCAAAAACAGGCATTTTCGAGCCCGCGTCTAAAACTAAAAAATCCCACCGGAAAAGCCCGGACCAGCTCTAAACAAGAGCCTCCGAGCCGGTCCACCGCCGGGCAGAAATGGTGCGCGATACAGGTTTCGAACCTGTGACCCCTACCGTGTCAAGGTAATGCTCTACCACTGAGCTAACCGCGCTTTCCGTTTCAAACGGGCGGGGAGAATGCAGAGCGCTTCGCTCCTTGGCAAGCGGACTTTTGGAAAAAGTGTTTGCAAAGAGGAGCGCTCTCGTCTTTTCTCCCGCTCTTGAGTTGAAAGCGCACCACAAATCGCGCTGTAGGTCCTCGGGCCCGGGTCGTCAGACCTTGGGCCGTATTGCGCCGAGGGAAACCCAGCGAAAATGAAATGGTTTTTAGTGATGGCGGGCCAATGCCCGTTGTTTCTAGGGGCCGGAATTAAAGAAAAACATACTATTATGTCCGTACGTCTTGGACGTTTCGAACTCCCGAAGGTGCCTGTCGCCGACGAGACCACAAAATCAGCAACATACGCCAAATTCACTGCCGAGCCTTTCGAGCAGGGATACGGTGTGACCGTTGGCAATGCACTCCGCCGCGTTCTGCTCAGCAGCATCGAAGGTGGCGCGATTACCAACGTGAAAATCACCGGTGCCAATCATGAATTCCAGACGCTTCCGGGCGTGGTGGAAGACGTGACGGACATCGTCCTGAACCTCAAAAAGGTGAAGTTTAAGTGCGCAGACCACGAGCCACGCACGCTGTCCATCAATGTGAACCGCGAAGGCGCGCTCACGGCTGGCGACATCCAGGAAGTCACCGGTGTCGAAGTGGTGAACAAGGACCAGATCATCTGCACGATCGATAAAAAGCAGCGCTTTGAAGCCGAGCTCACCGTTCGCGTGGGCCGCGGATTCGCAACCGGCGAAGAGAACAAGTATCCCGACATGCCAATCGGCGTGATCCCGCTGGATGCGATCTTCTCGCCTGTCACCCGCGTGAAGTACGCCGTCGAGGCGACCCGCGTTGGTCAGCGCACCGATTACGACAAGCTCATTCTCGAGGTTTGGACGGATGGCCGCATCGAGCCCGAAGAGGCGCTCAAGCAAGCCAGCTCGATCCTCCGCAAGCACCTCGAGCCCTTCTATAACTACGATGAAGCGCAGGTCACGTTTGACGAGACCCCGCAGGCCGCCAACCAGGAAAACCAGAAGCTCAAGAAGCTTCTGAATATGTCCGTGAACGAGATCGAACTCTCCGTCCGCGCGGCAAACTGCTTGAACAACGCCAACATCACGACCGTCGGCCAGCTCGCCATGAAGTCGGAGCAAGAGATGCTGAAGTATCGCAACTTCGGCAAGAAATCGCTCAACGAAATCAAGGAAAAGCTCCATCACCTCCAGCTCTCGCTGGGAATGAAGTTCGACAGCGGACTCGTCGATGCGAACCTCTTGGAAAC
>JAYUSJ010000290.1:0-13887 GCA_043755735.1 Verrucomicrobiaceae bacterium
TTCCCCGCCGAGCTGCGCGACTACGGGCTGGGGGCGCAGATTCTTTTTGATCTAGGCGTGCGCAAGATGCGCTTCCTCACGAACAACCCGAAGAAGGTCGTGGGCCTCGAAGGCTACGGTCTGAAGATCGTCGAGGTTGTTCCGATTAAACCCACGCCCAACAAACACAACGCGAAATACCTTGAGACGAAGCGGCTCAAGATGGGGCATATCCTGTGATGGCACCGACCCGGCACAGACTACGATTCCAGCCTATCCGATTTCCGCAATGCCTCGGGCCGCAAGTGCGGAGCGACGCCCGCATTTCGCGCACGCTCGGCTGCCTCGCCGAGCTCGCCCCAGCCGCTTGATTCGCGCAGCGGTGCGGCCACGGGTGGCAGTGGAGAGAGGACGAAACTAAACAGGCTCCGACCCGTAATCACCAGGAAGAGCGAGAGCGGGACAGTCACGATAATCAAGAGCATCCCCGCACCGCGACCTGCCACCAAAAGCCATGCCGAAAACGCGAGTCCCCCCACTCCGGCCACGACCAGCAACGCATAGAAAATACAGAGGACCGCCCGCAACACGCCGCCAACATGCCCCCATTTTCTGCTCGCCTTCGCCACAATAGTCAGCGCCGACAGTAGGAATACTGCGAGCGGAAGAGCCGAACTGATGGATGCCAAGGTCATTGCCGGTCTTGGGGATGCAGTTCTCAAGCCAAACCGAACGTGAAATCAATTTCCGCCGAATTGTGCGGGGTCGTCACACTACTGCGCGGAGCAAAGACTCCTCAACGATGGCCAGCGTGCTGTTTCACAAACGCCACCAACTCCGCGCACTGGAAAAATCCCGTCCACATGTTGTGACCTTGTCCCGGCGGAACGATGAGTTGCGCGGGACCACCGAGCGCCTTGTAACGTTCGTTCGCGAGGCCGGAGTTCGCCTCAAGTGGGACGATTTTATCAACATCGCCGTGGATGAAAAACAGCGGGACGCGCGCCTTTGCGAGCGGTGCCAGGCGGTCCACGGGATTGAACTCCGTGAGCCGCATTTTCAGTTGCTCCGCCGTCAGCGCATAAGCGCCCGCCGCTTTTTCGATACCTGGATAACTCGCGATGTCGCAGACCGGATAGATGCCTGCGAAACCGCCAACTTTGTCGGGATTCGACGCAGCCCACGCGAGTGTCATGAGCCCGCCGCGGCTGCGTCCGAGCAGCACCGGCTTTTTGGAGTAACCGCGTGCGCCCGTCAGTTCGGTATAGAGTGCGCTGAAAAGCTTTTGCCCCGCCGGACTCCCGTATGACTCGCCGACGTCGATTCCCGCAACGGCGACTCCCGCATCACGAAACTGCTCAAACATCCACTTCTCCTCCTTGCCCGGAAGATTCGGCAACGTAGGCGCATACCACACCCAAGGCTTGCCCTTCGCCGCGGCATCCACATTTCCCGCGATGAGAAATGCCGTGCGCCCCTCCACAGAAAACACCTCCCCCGGCAACGGCAGCACCTTGGTCGGCGGAATCGGTTCGGCAGAATGTGCTGCATCCAAGATGGAGAGCAGAACGGCGGCGAGTAGAATACGGGTCATCATTGAAGCGCGAATCGTCGCATCAGTTACAGTGCGAGTTCCCGAAACACAATGATCGACGGATTGCCGACGGGTGCGAAGTGGCCGGTGAATTTTAGTGCGCCGGTTTTCGACTCCGTGCGAAAGACGGTTACGTGATCGGCGCGCTGGTTGCAGCAGTAGAGAAACTCGCCGGACGGCTCTATGGTGAAACTGCGCGGGTAGTTGCCGCGTGTCCATTCGTCGGCGACGTGGCTGAGCGTGCCGTTCTCGCCGATGGCAAAAATGCCGATGCTGTCGTGAAGTCGGTTGCCGGCATAGACGAAGCGACCATCGGCAGTGACGAGGATTTCCGAACAGAAGTTACTGCCCGCATATCCCGGCGGCAGGCTGGAGATTGTTTGCCTCGATGTGAGGCGTCCGCGCTCGGCGTCGTAGTCGAAGAGCACGATCGTCGAGCCTTCTTCCTGGATGGAGTAGAACCAGCGGCCGTTCGGGTGAAATGCAAAATGCCGCGGTCCGTCGCCGGGCGGGAGTTCGATGAATGCGGGCTCGTTGGCGGTGAGCACGCCGCGCGTCGTGTCGAAGCGCCAGACGTAGATGCGGTCCAGCCCGAGATCGACATGAAGCACGAAGCGACCGGATGGGTCGGCCTCAATCATGTGCGCGTGCGCCTGGTCGTGCCCGCTGATAGCGAAGCTGCCGGGCTTTGCGTTCGTGGCTTTTTTCGGACCGATGGGGCCATCGTCCTTTTTCAAATCGGTTGCTTCGCCGAGGCGTCCATCGGCGAGAATGGGAAGGACCGCGACCGAGCCGCCGAAGTAGTTCGCCACGAGGACGAACTTCCCCGATGGATGGACGCTGAGATGCGCCGGGCCCTTGCCGCCGGAACTCACGGTATTGAGCAGGCGCAGCGAGCCATCAGCTTCCACGGCAAACGCGCTCACGCTGCCGGCTTCTTCGGGGCCGATGCGCTCGGTTTCGTTGGCGGAGTAAAGGTGCGTCTTTGCAGCATTGAACGCGAGGGCGCTCGGGCTTGTGCCCATTTCCACGACGCCGCGCGCGGTCATCGCGCCGGTGGTGCGATCGATCTCGAAAAGGTGAATACCGCGTCCGTTCCCCGGCGGGAGATCGACTTGCGTGGCACGCATGTTTTGCAGCGGCGAAGTATAAGTGCCGACGTAGGCGATGAGCTTGCCCTTTTCCGCAGCGACAAGTGTGCTGGCTGCGAGTGCGGCAGAGCTCTGGATAAAAGTGCGGCGGGAAATCGGTATCAGTGTCATGCGGAGAGAATGCGTTTTGGGCGGAGACGTTAGGTAAATCACGCAGCCTGCCAACCTCCGTGCGCTTCGCCATCAGCAAAGCCGAACACGCGGCGCACCGCGGCCATTTCCTTAGTAAGGCGGCCGCTGGCGAGGCGAACGGTCAGCGAAGCTTCAACAGTCGTCGCGCCGGAGAAATCCCGAGCGTGCCGACAGGCGAAGACGGTAAAAAGTGCAGGCAGCGTTTCACGGGGAATCACGTCGCGAAGACGCACGACTCTCAGCCCGGCTGCGGCGATTCCATCGAGTGCGCGCTGTTTTTGCGGCGCGGGGAAACAGAGGACGAACCATCCGTCGTCGGCAAGATGCGCAACCGCAGCCCTGGCATAATCACTCACGTCGCCACGAAGCTCGAATCGCGCGTGGGCTTTTTGGGAATCCTGCGGAAGCACGCCCGCACCGGGAGGAAAGTAAGGCGGGCTGCCGGTGATGAGCGGAAACTTCCGCGCCAGCGCCAGCTCGCGGAGGTCGCCGTGCGAGCAATCCACACGACTGCGCAGCCCGTTCGTATCGATGTTTGATTGGAGCAATCGATAGCTGATTTCCTGCGCCTCCACACACGTCAGCCGCGCTGCGGTCCCCATTCCCCAAAGCGTGAGCAAGCCCACGGTGCCGATGCCAGTGCCGAGATCGAGATGCTCCGAGACGCGCGGCGAAACCTGGAGCGCGTACCAAGCAGTCAGCACATCGTCGATGGAATGACGGTGCCCGCCTTTCCGCTGCGCAATCAGCCATCCGGCCTCGGCACCCGAGTCGTCTTTCAAAGTCCCCTGCCCCGCCAGCCCGACCGGACCCGTCAGCGCATCGAGCGTGATTCGCTCGCCAAGCTCCTGCTCCAGTCTCCGACGTTCTTCCAGCCAATGCTCCATCGTAAACTCTGAATTACGCAATGGCAATGACCGCGCACTCCGCAGTCGGCGGGAGCTCATGCAGCGAGGCATCGCGGAATCCTGCTTCGGTGAGCATCTGCGTGTATTCGGCAAATGTGTAAGCGTCGCCTTCCGGAGTCGTGCCGAGCATGACGATGCCAAAGCTGGCGGCGGACGGCGGAGTGACCCGGTCTTCGTTGGGGACGAATTCGACGATGACGACGCTGCCGCCCGGACGCAGCGCGGCGTGGACGCGGCGAAGAAAACGTGTGCAATCGGCCGCACTAAAATGATGCAGGAAATTCGGCACAAGCACGACATCGTAATTCGTGCCAAGGCCGACGGTGAATGCGTCGCCGACGATTCGGCTGAAGCGATCGGCGATTCCCGCAGCGCCCGCATTTTCACAAGCAATCGCGAGCACGTCTTCCCAATCGAGCGCAACGAGATGCGAACGTGGATTCTTTTTGGCAAAGGCGATTCCGTAAATGCCGTGGCTCGCCGAGATATCGAGAATCCGTGTATCGCGCGCGGGGTCGAGCGGCACCAACTCGGCAGCACCTTGCGCGGCGGGCACCATCATCGGCCCCATTGCCCTGGCAAACTCCACCCATGCCGGATGATTCGGTGCGGTGGTGCCGTGTTCGGTCGTGTGGAGACGCCCGCTTCGGATCGTCGATGCAAGGTCGCTGAAGGCCTCCGTGAGTCCCGGTGCGAGCAGGAATTTCACCGCGTCGCCGAAATACGCAGGAGATGATTTATCGAGAAAAACCGCAGACGACGGCGTGAGCGCATAAAGGCCATCTTCCTTTGTGAGAAATCCCTGAATGGTGAGGAAATCGCTCAAGATGCGGATGCCGCGCTCCGGGCATTCGCAGCGGGCGGCGAGCTCCGCCGATGTCGCAGGAGTCGCACCGATGGCGGTGAACACGCCGAGATCGACTGCTGCTTTGAGCGCACCGGTTTTCTGAAAAGCGTTGATTGTTTCGAAAAACAGTTGAGGCGATGGATGGGAATACGGAGCGGGCATGGCAGTAGATAGATATCGAAAACGACGTGAGCCAAAAACCACACGGAAGCGCAAGTGAATTGAACAACCGGACCGAGGCGCTTGGGCCAGTGAACAAGCGGACACTCAACAAAAAAGGGAGACGGCGGGGACTATTGCCCCTCCGTCTCCCTTGTGAGTTTTGCGCCGGACTTAGCGTCTGCGAACGATTCTCGTCGCGGTCCCCTGGATGTTTGAGGTGACTGTAACGGTCGAGGGTTTCGTCAGGACGCCGGGCTGCACCAGAGTGTAACGTCCAGTCGTGCTGCTGTATGTCATCGTTCCGAAGCCCGCCACGGTCAGCGTCGCGCTGGGCGCCGCGCTGCTGGTTGCTTCGACGGTGAGCGTTTTGGTGGAGTTGCGCCAATCGGCAAGCGTGATGGTGATGGTATCCACGAAATCAAACACGTAGAGGCCGCCGGTGCTGTGGCTGAGGAAGACGTTATTCCCCACGACCTGCACTCCGTATCCACCCGTCGCGGATTTGGCGCTCGTGGTTGGATTTGTGTCATACCAGCCGACCTGGACTGGTGCAGCGGGATTACCGATATCGAGGACACGCAGGCCGTCGGTGAACGCCGACACGTATGCGTATTTTCCGCTCACCGAAAGGTTGTGGAGGAGAGCGGTGCTCGGGCTGACAAAAGTGCCGGTGAGGGCAATGGTTGGGACGGGATTCGTCAGACCGGCGAGACTGTAGATGCGAACCGTTGCGGTGCCAGTTGGGGCGTGGGTGACGAGCAAATGCGAGCCCGTCGAGTTCAAGGCGGCGTCGTAGATCCAATCGCCGGCGGTGTATTGGTGAATCAACTGCACAGGTGCGCTCGGGTCGCTCACATCGTGAATCGTGAAACCGCCCGCAACCCATGTCGTGATGAGGTAATCTCCATACGTTTTGGCCTCATGCGGCTGGCTGTTATAGGACAGACCAATAGGGTCGTTGATCGTCGCGAGAAACACGGCCGCATTCGGAACCGTGACGTCGAAAATCTCGAGAGCTCCGGTGATGAGCGAGCACACATACGCGATGACCTGGGGTCCACGGGCTTCGACGTGAACGCTGTGTGAACTTCCCGCCAAATGATACCACGCGCCCGTTCCCCACTCGATGCGCCCGACTTCCACCGGCGCGCTCGGATTTGAAACATCTGCGATGTAAAGACCGACAATCGGCGTGCCGGAATTATTCGGAACGTAGTTTGCCGCGTAGGCGAGATTTCCGATGACTTCCACATCATGGATGTGGCAGCCGAGCGGCGCGAACGTCCCGCGAACTACGGGCGCGGCGGGATTCGACACATCGACGATGGTCACGCCGGAGTCGCCCCCGGCCACGTAGGCGAAATTCCCCTCCACGCAGAGGTCTGCCGTTTCCGCACCGAGGAGCTGCTGGGCCACGAGGCGGGTGTTGATTTGTCCGTAGTGATTGCTGACCGAAGCGAGCAGCAGGGCGAAGGTCAGGATGAGTTGTTGGATTATTTTCATGCACCCTCTACTTCCAGATCCCCGGCGAAGAGTTTCTGGAAATCAGAAAAAAAATCAAAACGCAGATCCAAACGTTCACAGCGCATCTGCGAATCTGCGGGATTCCGGGATTCTCATCGCAAAGCAATCGAGCCAACGATAGACAATGCTGATGAAGTTGGAACAAGGTCAGATTTGGAAAAAAGGGGAAGAGCTATTTCGCATCGTGCAGTGGTCGCGGGAATCCATCGTTTACAAGATGATCACGGACCCGCCGTCCAAAAATGGAGAGCTCCAAAAAGTGACGAAAAAGGAGTTCTGCCGGCTCATCAAGGGCGCAGAGCTTTTGTCGAAGGACAAGGCTCCGAAGGCCGCGCCGAAAGAAGATTCCGTGGATTCGCCGGAGGCTGTGTAACCGGCTTCGTCAGGCTTTTTTCACGAAACAAGCCTTGAGGCCGATGGCGACGCCGTCGATCTTGCAGGAGATCTCATGATCCCCGTCAACGAGACGGATGGGCTTCGATTTGGTTCCGCCTTTCAGCACTTGCGATGAACCTTTCAGCGGCAGGTCTTTGATGAGCACCACGCAATCGCCATCCACGAGCACATTGCCGTGCGCATCTTTCACGACACGCGCTTTTTCAGCCTCGGGAGCCTTATCCCATTCGTGACCGCACGTGACGCACTCCCATTTCTCAGGAAGGTCCAAAACATCGTTCATCTCGCACATCGGGCACACTGGTTTGCTCATTATGCGGCGACCGTATTCGGAATGCCCAGAGGGACTCAACCCCTCAATTGGCGGATCTGCAAAACCTACGTCAAGCAGGCCATTTTCGTGCCGCATTCCTGCTCCTCGGAACATGGGCCATGCTCGCCCGCGAAGGGCAGCTGAGGCTTGAGGTCGAGCGCTGCGAGGAGCTGATGGTCCGCGTCTTTGTCTGGATTTGCGGCAGTGAGAAGTTTGTCTCCGTAGAAGATGCTGTTTGCGCCGGCGAAGAAGCACAGGGCCTGCGCTTCACGAGTCAGGCGCGTGCGACCTGCGGAAAGCCGGACCTTGGCCTTGGGCAAAGCAATGCGCGTCGTGGCGATGAGGCGCACGAGCTGGAAAATATCGACCGGTGGCTGCTCTTCGAGCGGCGTTCCCGGCATGGGCATGAGACAGTTGATCGGCACGCTCTCCGGTGCGGGCGAGAAATTGGTGAGCACTTCGAGCATTTTCAGCCGGTCGTCCTCGGTTTCGCCGAGCCCGATAATGCCGCCGCAGCAGACGCTCATACCGGCCTTTTGCACGTGGCCGATTGTGTCGAGACGGTCCTGAAACGTGTGGGTCGTCACGATGTTCGGATAATGCTCCGGCGACGTGTCGATGTTGTGATTGTAGGCGGTGACGCCCGCTTGCTTGAGCTCATGAGCCTCGCTCTCGCCGAGCTGGCCGAGGGTCACGCAAACTTCCATCCCGAGTTGCGAGACGCGGCGCACGCTCTCCAGCACGCTTTCAAATCGCGGGTCGCCGCTCTTCACACCCTTCCAAGCAGCACCCATGCAAAAACGCGTGGAGCCGTTTGCGCGAGCGCGTTGCGCGACTTCCTCAATAGCGTCCGGCGTCATCAGCGATTCGCGCTGCACGCCGGAATTGTAACGTGCCGATTGCGCGCAATAGCCGCAGTCCTCGGAACATCCACCGGTCTTGATCGAGAGAAGCGTGCAGAGCTGCACTTCGTTCTCCTTCCAGTGCTCCAGGTACGAAGCGCGGGAACGCGAGATGAGGTCGAAGAAAGGCGTATCGTAAATGGCTTTAAGCGCGTCGTAAGTCATGCAGCGGTGGTTTCGAGAGTTGCGAGTGTTGTGTCGAGCCGGAAAGTTCAGCGGGCCCAGCGTCCACCCATCTTGGCGTGGACTGGAAGCTCGTTCGTCATGTACTGCGACTTGCCGATCATCCCCCACATGGAAACACCGGTGGCAGACCGGAACTTCTGGCTCATGCTTTCACCCGTATGACAGCCCCAACTGCGAACCAACGCATCGCGTGTGAACAAGCCGCGACGAATCTGGCCGAGGTCTTTTTCGTGCAGCCAGCACTTCGAAGCGCTGTCGATCATGTTCGAATAGTCAAAGAGGAAGCATGCCTTGTTGCTATGCCCGAAAAACTCAAACCCGTTGATTTTCACCCGGTCACGAGGCTGCCCTTGATTGAGGTAATTGATGATCTGCCTTGAGTTGTCGAACCACATCAGGCGGACGCCAAAAGCGTCGCGCACGCTCGTCACCAGCGAGAGGTAATCCCGACCATCCTGCCGTCCCCGCGAGACGTATGACGGGCGGTAAACCAGCCACGTAATCTGCTGATTCGGATTCGCCGCTTTGATCTGCTCGATCCGAATCCGCGCCGCGCGGATGAAGTTCATCCACCAGTTATCATGCGGCTGGGCCTTCCACTTTTCCCAAACCCAAAGTGAAACGCCGCCGCTCACGATGATATACTCGCCCGGCTCCCGTGGTTCCGAACCCTGGCCAAACGAGGCCGACGGAATCAGGACTAGGGCGGCGACTGCGACTAAAATGAAACGGCGAATAGCTTTGAACATCACGCGACGTTCTCGCTGAAGTCAGTGCCGGATACGACTAAAAAAGTCCGGACGGTGCCGAAGGCGCCGAGGGAGACGGCTCACCTTTCGCGCAAGCACCCAGAACGTCGCCAAAATGATTGAGCTGGGAAACAACATCGGGGCTGCGCTGCAGCACCGCTTTCGCCAGCTTCTCAAGATGGGCTGGATTCCGCTGGCTGAGTTCGCTGAGGGCCATGATGACGGCAAACGTGTTGTTAATGCTGTGCTTCATTTCACGATACTTCCGATGAAGTTCGTGAATCTCTGCGCGGGTGATGAGTGACTCGTTGGCGTCCATGAATGATAGAGTTGGGCTGTTGATACCTCAAGCAGTTGCAAGAAAGATGCCACAACACCGCCCGATAATCACCCATTGTTTCACTCCCCGCCCGGCTTGTCCGCGCGCAACTTACTCCGTGCCCAGGCAGGCGGACTGTATCGTTTCCGCCGTTCGTCCAGTCGCACCTTGGTGAGGAGCCAGGACCGAGCGGGCCCGCCTCCCGATGGCCTGACGCAGCGCGGCATCACTCAGAAGCCGGCGAAAGGTTCCGACGAGGCCTCCAGCGTCCGCGATCTGGACGGCCGCTTCCTTTTCCAAAAGATGACGCGTCAGTGCCTGGAAATTCTCCATGTGCGGTCCAAAGACAACGGGGACGCCTATCGCAGCGGGCTCGCCGGCATTCTGACCGCCGACTTGGGCGATCCCGGGGAGGCTTTTGCCAACAAAAACCACTGTAGCAAGCCGGTACCAGTCGCGAAGTTCACCGGTCGCATCAACGAGCAATGCATCCGCCTGCTGCGGCAACTCCGAGCGGCGTGAAATTCGAAGCGACGCGAGTTCGCGAACGATCGATTCGCTTCGTTCGACGTGCCGCGGAACGATGATGAGCCGAAGGGTCGGGAACTCGCTGCGGAGCGCGGAAAAAGCCCCGGCGATTGCCTGCTCTTCGGGCGCCCAGGTACTTCCCGCAACAATAATGAGATCACTCGCTCCAAACCCCATGGCAGCGACATATTCGCGAAATTCAGCCTCCCTCGATTCAGAATCGGCAAGGGCATTATCGTATTTGATATTCCCAGTGACCGTCAGTCGCCCCGGCGGCACGCCGAGTTCCGCAAAACGCGCACGGTCCGCCTCATCCTGCACACAGACGAGACGAGGGACTTTCCACAACCACCCCGCGATGCCTGCGAACTTTTTGAACCGCGCTCCACTCCGGGGCGACATCCGCGCGTTCGCCAAAATGATCGGGATTTTGCATCGGGCACAGACGTCGATCAAATTGGGCCACAACTCGCCCTCGATCAGGACTAACTCACGCGGTGCGATGGCCGAGAGCGTCCGCTTTACGACCCACCGGAGGTCCACCGGATTGTAAATCGGAACGAGCCAGGAGTCGCGCTGCGCGGCGTCGCACAGAATCTCGAAACCCGTGGACGTCGTGACGCTGATGACCACTCGCGATGCACCGCCGGCTTTCATCTGCCTCGCCAGCTTCATCGCGACGAAAGTCTCACCGACGCTGATGGAATGAAGCCACACGGCGCCGCGCATCCTTTCCCGAAGCTCCGCCGGATAAAACCCGAAACGCTGCGCCAGGCCGGCGTGATAGCCCGCAGGCTTTTGCTGCCCGGCTCGTCCCCGCTCGCGGCGACGCATTTTGAGCAGCCAGAACGGCAGCGCAAAAACGAACGCCACGGGGAAGAGGAGGCGGTAAACGAGCAGCGAAAATGGCATGTTTCGACTCAAGACGGCGTCGATTCCAATGCGCGGAGAAACGCGACCTCTGTTGCTCCGTATCGTTTCTGCCGGAAACACTCCCAGCGATCCCCTAGCGGGAGCGTCGCACCCGGCAGATGCTCCAGGACAAAGATTCCGCCCGGAGCCAGCGCGGCGCGAAGCGGCTCGCTGCCGAGCAACTCCGGGGTGAAATCGCGCTCGCCAGGTCGCTTCGCGTACGGCGGGTCGGCGAGGATCATGTCAAAAGTGCCGGGCAGCGCGACCTTCGCCACCCACTTCATCGCATCAGCGTTCGCGATTTCTCCGCCGACGAGCTTTGTTTTATCGAGATTCTTGCGGATGGCCGCGCACGCCTGCCGGTTCTCTTCCACAAAAATGCACGACTTCGCACCGCGGCTGAGCGCTTCGATCCCAAGACTGCCGCTGCCCGCAAAAAGGTCCAGAATCCGGGCATCCGGGACGATCTCCATGAGGCTGTTAAAGATGGCGTTTTTCACGACTTCCATCGTGGGCCGCAGATCCGTCCCGGGGCTGATGAGCGGGATGCCACCCGCGATTCCTCCTACCACTCTCATTTGTTTTTGCTCTCCTTCTTTTGCTCGTCGGCTTGCGCTTTGGCTTCGTCGGCTACACGGCGAATGACGGATTCTCCGAGGATGAATTTTTGCGTCGTCTTGTCGGTCGTTCCAGTAACCTTATCGAGCAGATTGCTCTTCGGCTTCGTCCACGTTCCGAACAGGTCGAAAGGAAGCGAGCGTCGATGGTTCTCGTCCGGCGGGCCGAACTGGCCGGCGATCTGACTGCGCTTCACAAGGAACTCCTCGCTGACGCTCAGAATGGCATCGAGCTTCATTTTCCCGTCCAGCCTCGAAGTGCCCGTGGCACTGAGAATCAGCGGCTCCGCGCTAATGGTCAGCGGCTCCACGAACAGTCGATCGCTTCCGATCCGGAAAGTGAGGGAGGCATCCTGGACTCCAAATTGGGCGGCTTCTTCGAGTTTCAGAAATTCACCGATTTGATGCACCATCTCCAGCTCACGGAAGGTTCCATTTTTCAAAGTGACGCTCCCTTTTCCCTCCAACTGCGAGCGGTGGTTGCCGACACCTTTCATCGCGATGGAGCCGCTCAGCAATCCGGTGAGATTCGGCGGCTCAGCACCGGCTTCCGTCGCCGCCTGCGCGACATCCACATCGGTCAGCGTCAACTTCCCTGAGTACGGCATCCCCTTCTCCGTCCCCTTCCCCGGCATCGTGGCGAAGCTGCCACTGAGTTTCCCGCCGCCGACCGCTGCGGCGAAGTTCGGCGAAATGAATCCCTTTTCCTCCGAATGGCTCACACCCATGCGCAAATCGCGCATCGCGAGTTTTCCGTAGAGGACCGCGTAGCCAATGCTCAGCATTCCTTCGATCTTCTCCTCCGTGATTCCCGGGAGCGTGAGCTTGATGTCACTGAGCGTGGCAAAAGGCGCGCCGTTCTCGTCATACATCTCCGCGGCACCGCCGGTGATGATGAGCTTTGTAATAAGAACGCTCGGAGCGTTTTTCGCCTTTGGCGTTGCCGGAGGTTTGGGAGTCGCAGGCGTTCCCGGCGATTTATCGGCCTTCGGCTTCGGGGCCTTGGGCTTTTTCTTTGCGTCGATTTCCGCCTGGAGGTCGGGCGGGAGCGGCGGGGCTTTCCACTCGCCGCCGGGTTGCTGCGTGATGACAAACTTCGGCCCCTTCACCGTGATTTCATTAAAAACGAGCGTGCCGGAAAAGAGCGAGCGGACGTTGTATTTCGCGTGAAAATTCGAGGCCTCAAAAAAATCTCCCTTTCCATCCGGCACACTGATTCCCGTGGCCGAGAGCCCGCCCCAGGGCGAGATGGAGAGCGACTGGAACTTGAGGGGCACACGCACGGCCTTGCTCAACTCGCGCTCAATGTGGGTGTGCATTGCCGGGGATTGCAGCCACCGGTTGAGCATCCACACGCCGATGCATCCGAGCACGACGAACGTGCACAGCGAGATGAGTAAGATTTTTCCGAAGCGTTTCACGGCGCCGGAAACTAGCGGCGGTTTCGGGAAAGGAAAGTGTTGTAACGCCGCACCGTATCAAAACTCCTCAATTCCCCCATTTCCACTCACCCTCTGTTCTTTCGACCAGCGTTCGAGCTGATCGCTCCATGCCGCCCCCCCAAATCATCGTGCTGATCTCCCGTGTCTTACATGCGATGCGTGAGATAGGCAGGGAGACGCCACGCATCTCCTTCAAAACTCGCTCTATCTTACGTGCGATCCCAAAGATCGCTTTAAAGACACCGTAAATCTTACGTACGATCCCGGAAATCTTACGTACGATCTCGGAAATCTTAAGTACGATCTCGGAAATCTGTTCAAAGATCTCCCGGATCTTCACTAAGATCTCGAAAATATAGGGGAAAGTTCCACGGTTATCAGAGAAGAGCCCATCGTGTGGAACAACGAAGGGAGAGATTATTACAAAAACGAAAACTTTTCCTTGCTTCCAAAGAAGCGATTTGGTGCATTCCCCGCCGAATCTGTAAAACAACGCTGTGCCTTACTATGATGAGCCTGGATTACGATACGACGACCCTCGGGTTTTCTATGACGATCCTCGCACCTTCCAACAAATCCTCAACGAACCATCTAATCCAATGTTTGACGTAGTACTCGACCTCACCAACCTCTCCATTCCCGAACTCCTCGTACGGGCCACCAACATCCAAGACGGCATCGCCGGGCAAGCCGTCTTTTCCACCCTCGCGCCGAAACTCACCGCGCTGGGAACGAAAATCGCCACGCTCGACACCACGCAAGGCGATGTCGCCACTGCCAAAGCCACCCTTGGCACCACCACCGGTGCGCAGGATGCCGCCGAGAGCGACGTCGTCGCCGCACTGAACGAACTCGGCAGCGACGTCGGCAAACTCGCGACCACCGTGGCCCAAGTGGAAACCGCGCAACTCCGCGTAAAAAGTGCGCCCACCGCGCGCCCCATCCCCAACAAGCCGACAGGCCTCGAACTCGCAGTGGGCGACGAAGAAGGCGAACTCTCCGGCCAATGCGGCGGCCAGCCCGGCATCGTGGACTATTACGAAATCCGCTTCGCTACCACCGACCCCAACGCACCCGGCACCGTGTGGCAATTTGCCGCCACGAGCAAAAAAAGCCGTTTCGACCTCCCCGGCCTACCCACCGGCGTAAAAGTCTGGGTAGAACTCCGCGCCTGCAACGCCCGAGGCAAAAGCGCATGGAGCGACCCCGCCACCAAGCGCGTGCCA